>NZ_CP016033.1:1854217-2163254 GCF_001663175.1 Erythrobacter neustonensis
CTCTTGACGGTGGTCTTGTAGGTGCCTGCAACGGACATGTTCGAACTCCCTTGGGTTATGTTGCCCGCCCTTGATCGGGACCGGCATTGGAAAGATGCGCTATTTACACGAGTGTCAGCGCGCTTCAACTCCATTCGGGCCGAAGCGCGCCGCCGTCACAGCTTGCCCGCTTCGATATATTCGACCGGCATCCTGAGCCCTGCGATCTGGTCGTCGATCTGCTTGCGGTCGCCGACCACCACGATCACCAGATTATCGCTGCCCAGATATTGCTGCGCGGCGGCGTTGATCCGGCCCGCATCGAGCCCGCGGTAGATCTGCGGCAGCTTGGTCTGGTAATCCGCCGGACGGCCCAGCACCTGATTGCCAAGGATCGCGCCGAGAACCTGCCCGTTGGTCTGGAACCGGTTGGGCAGACCGCGGACGTTGCCTTCGGTCACGCGCTGCAGTTCGGTCTCATCGATGCCCTTGCTCGCCGGGAAGGCGGAAAGGTTGGCAAGGATCGCCTTGATCGAATCCGCGGTTCGGTCGGACTGCACCGGCGTGAAGACGGTGAAGGCACGCGGACCGACACCGGCGTTCAGCCCGCTGCGGATGCCGTAGGTCCAGCCCTTTTCCTCGCGCAGATCCATGTTGAGGCGCGACAGGAAACCATCGCCGATCACTTCATTGGCCAGTTCGAGCGCCTCCAGCCCGGTGGTCGTGCCGCGCACCGGCAGCACGCGGCCGAGCAGCAGCACGCTTTGCGGGCTGTTTGGGCGGTCGATCACCACCACGCGCGGACGCGCGGCAGGGACGCCGGCATCGAGGTTCTTGACCGGCCTGGCCGTGGCCGGCGCACGCCAGTCGCCGAAGCTCTGTTCGAGCGCGGCGACCAGTTCGGGCATGGTCACGTCGCCGACAACGGTGATCCGCGCATTGTCGGGCCTCAGCCAGCGCGCGTGTTCGGACTTGAGCGCGGCGGGATCGAGCGCTTCGACCACCTCGGGAAGGCCGCGTGCGCCAACCCCGCCATAGGGGTGATCCGCGCCGAACAGGATCGGGCCGATCGCGCGCTGGGCAAGCCCGACCGGATTGGCCCGGTCCTGCGCGATCGCGGCAAGCTGCTGGGTCTTGGCGCGCGCGACATCGTCGGCCTTGAAGGCGGGGTTGCGCACGATATCGGCCACCAGCGCGAGCGAGGGCACCAGATTGGCGGTCAGCGCGGTCATCTGCACCGTGTTGGTGTCGGTGCCCGTGCCGGTCGAAATCGACGCGCCCAGCCGCTCCTGCGCCACCGCGATCTGTTCGGCGGTAAGGGTGAGCGTGCCTTCGTCGAGCAGACCCATCATCAGCGACTGCGTGCCCGCGCGCGCCGCACCATCGGCGGCGCTGCCCGCATCGAAACTGATCGCCATGCTGATCTTGGGGATCGCACTGCGCCGCGCAAGCGCGACCTCGATTCCGTTCGAAAGCCGCGCGGTTTCCACCGCCGGGAAGGTCAGCGCGCCCACGGGCGCGACCGCCGGTGCCTCGCGCGGGGGCGCGGTGCGGGTGACGGGGATAGGGGTCTTGGGATCGGGGGAGATCGCACCGGCCGTCGCCTCGTCGCCCCAACCGCCCATCGTCGCCCCGTCGAGCGTGCGTTCGCCGGGCTCGATCGTCAGCGTATAGCTCGGCCGGCCCATCCAGCGCTGCATCGCGGCCTGCACCTGTGCCGGTGTGACGCGTGCCACCGCTTCAAGCTCGGCGCGGTAATGGCCCGCATCGCCGGTGTAGAGCAGCCCTTCGGCCAGCGTCGAACCCTTGCCGCCGAAGCCGCCCACCTGTTCGAGCGCGCTGATCTGGCCCGACACGATCTGCGTCGCGGCACGGGCCAACTCGTCGGGCGTGGGGCCGCGCGCGATCAGCTCGTCGATGATCGCGTTGAATTTCGCCTCGGCAACCGCCGGGTCGACTCCCGGCTTCACATCCATCTGCGCCTGCAGGAAGCTCAGTTGTTCATGCTGCTGCGCGCTTGCGGTGACCGAGACCGCCAGCTCGTCCCCGCGCACCAGCGCATTGTCGAGCCGCGAGGAAGCAAGCCCGCCCAGCACGGTCAGACCCGCAGCCAGCGGCACCGCGTCGGGGTGGGTGATCGCAGGGCCGGTCCAGCTGCGCAGGATCCGCGTGACCGGCACCTGATCGGTCATGGTCTCGCGCTTGTCCGCGGCCAGCGTCACCGGCTCGGCCGCTTTGCGCACCACCTCGGGACCGCGCGGGATCGCACCGAACCAGCGTTCGACCATCGGGCGCGCGGTCTTGGCGTCGATATCGCCCGCCAGCACCAGCACGACGTTGTTGGGCGCGTAATTGTCGGTGAACCACTTGCGCACATCGGTCAGGCTGGCAGCATCGAGATCGGCCATCGAGCCGATCGTCGAGTGGCGATAGGGGTGGCCGACCGGCAGCAGCCCCTCGGCGACCTTGTATTCGACGAGGCCGTAGGGATCATTGTCGCCCTGCCGCTTCTCGTTCTGGACAACGCCGCGCTGCTTGTCGAGCTTGTCCTGGCTGACCGCGCCGAGCAGATAGCCCATCCGGTCGCTTTCCATGAACAGCGCCAGATCGAGCGCGCCGGTCGGAACGGTTTCGACGTAGTTGGTGCGGTCATACCAGGTCGACCCGTTGGTGGAGGTGGAACCGGCCGCTTCCAGGGGAATGTCGAAATTCTCGACGTTTTCCGACCCGCCGAACATCAGGTGTTCGAACAGGTGGGCAAAGCCCGTGCGCCCGCGCGGCTCGCTCTTGCTGCCGACGCGGTAATAGGTGGTGACGCCGACCACGGGGCTCTTGCGGTCTTCGTGGACAAGCACGGTAAGACCATTCTCCAGCTCGAACTTTTCGTAAGGAATGTTCACCTTCTCAACCAGCGTCGGCAGCGCGGCCGGCGCTGGCTGGGCGGGGCTAACGGCGACAGGGGCCGAAGCCTGCGGGCCGGCAAGCGTGGGCGCACAGCCCGATGCCAGCACAGCGGCGAGCGCCGTAAGGCTGGCGGCAGCAAAACGATAGGTCATGGGACGAATGCTCCGGAGATAAAGACGGAAGTTCGGGACAGAGTATGGCGAATTAGCGGGCGTTGGTCACGGTCTTGCTTTTGCGGCGTGAGCTGGCCTGTGCCAGCAGGTCATCGCGCCAGAAATGCACCGGCTTCAGCTTGTGATCGACAAACAGGCGCATCTGGTCGGTGTAATGCGGGCTGGCGGGCCGGGTGGAGGCCGCGCCGAAAGGCTGGACCGACCGCGAGGATACCCGCGCGCCGGGCGCCCATTCGATCCACATGATGAAGCTGTCACCATGCTTGAGGCTGAGGCGACCGTCATCGTCAACATCCCACGTGGTCGCCGCGCGCAAGGTGTCCGAACCGCCATCGACCGGCAGATCGACATTGCCCTGCCGCAGCCGCACCAGATCGCCCTGCGGCGGGTCGAGCCTGCCGAAATGGGTCATAAGATGGTCAGCGGCCGCGTTCAGCTTCTGGGCGACATCGGGGAAGGGCTTGTTGTTGTAATCGGCGGCCATGAAATCGCGCAGCATCAGCATCGCGATTGCATCGGCTGCGCCCTTGCCATCGGCGGTGAAATCCCATGACAGCAGCAGATCGCGTGCCTTGGTTGTCTGCCCCTCGGCCTTCAGGCCCTCCAGCGCATCGAACAGCCGCGCGACATAACCTTCGCGCGCGTAGGCAGTGTCGTATTTGATCGCTTCCAATGCCGCGCGGTCGATCACGCCCGCCTCGGACAGGAGCTTGTATGCGCGGCGCGAGCGGTTGGTCTGTTTCAGCTCGATCCCCAGCGTGGGAGAAAACGCGGCAGGAACAAGATCGCTGCCTGCGCCCGCCGCGGTGAAGGGGGTGTTGTTCGAATTGTAGAGCCATCCGCTAGCCGGGTTCACGACCCGCGGCAGCGCGGTGTAATCGACCGAACCCTGCCAGATCAGATCGCTGCGATTACCCGGCAGGATGCTGCGCCAGTCGGCCTTGATGCCCTCGGGCCGCGCAGGGATCGCGGCGTTGTAGACATAGGCGATCGTCCCGGTCTTGTCGGCATAGATGAAATTGGTCGAAGGAATCGCGAGCCGCGACAGCTGGCCTTCCCATTCGGCAAAGGTCTTCGCCTTGTTCAGGCGGTAATAGGCATCGAGCTGCTGCAACTGCCCGATCCCGCCATAACGGATTGCAAACGCGCCCTTGGCATTGCGGATCACGGGGCCGTGCACCGAACGCAGGATTTCGCGGCGGATCGGCAGCACCACGGGTCCTAGCTTGACCGGCAGCGTCACCATCCGGCTTTCCAGATCGCGCCACTGCCCGTCGAGCCGGTAACGCGTGCCGCTATCGTCGAGCTCGAGCTGGTAGACGTCGATCATGTCGGGGGTGTTGACCGTGTTGGTCCAGCCCAGATGTTCGTTATGGCCGAGGAAGGGGAAGGGCGATCCCGGGAAATTCGCGCCGGCAAAGTGCCAGCCTTCGCCGCTTTCCACGACCAGTTCATACCACGCCACGCCGCCGCGCAGTGGCTGGTGCGAATTGGAGACGAGCGTGGTGATGCCGCCGCCCTTCCGCGGCGCGATGGCAAAGGCGTTCGAGCCCAGGTGTTCGGCATCCTCCCCCAGCGGGAGGACCAGCGTGCGGGCCTGCTGCGGAGCAGGGGCGGCAGGTTCCTGTGCGCCGGGCAGGGGGGCGCGCGGGAAACCTGGAATATCGGGGCCATGTTCGCGGCGCAGATCCTCGCCTGCGACAAGTGGCCCGATCACCGCGTCGAGCCCGAAGAAGAACGGCTGGCGCAATGCAAAGCCTGCGGCCACATCCATGCCGTTCACCGGGAACAGATTGGCCAGCTTCACCTCGCCCGGGTGCTCGCTGGCATATTGGTTGAGGCCCGCGGCATAAGCTTCGAAGAGCGCGCGGGTATCGGCGGGAAGCCTAGGATATTCGCGCTCCGCCGTGCCACGCGCATCGATCAGGTGATAGGCAAAATCAATCTTCGCGCCTTCCTCGCCTGCGATTGCGCCGTATCGCCCGCGGCTCATCGCAACGACATCCTGCAGCGTGAAGAAATCATCCTCGGCATGCGCGATTGCCACACCATAAGCAGTATCAGCGTCGGTTTTTCCGGTGATGCGCGGCACGCCCCATTCGTCGCGGATGATCTCGGCGGAATAGGTGCGCTGAGATTGCGGGGCGGCAGCCTCGGCCATGAACGGTTCCCACGTGGCAAGCCCTGCAACGCCAAGCACTGCCACCGCCAGCAGCGCAAAGCTGCCGCGTTTTACCCATTTCATGACCGATTTCTCTCCCAAATCGTGTGGTAACTCCATCGCTTGAGGCGCGGCCAAGGTCAAGGCGCGCACCTGCTCTTGCCGATCATGCTTGGCGAACCCACCTATCCGGGTAATACACCTGATTGCAGAAAATTCACCGCCGGCTCTTGTGTTGCCATTGTGCAACACCATCTGCGGGTGGACCACTTTGGAGGGGTAAGCTCACCATGAATCTCGAAAAGTTCACCGACCGCGCCAAGGGCTTCCTGCAAGCCGCACAGACCGTCGCGATCCGGCTCAATCACCAGCGCATCACACCGCTGCATATCGCCAAGGCGCTGCTCGAAGACAGCGAAGGCATGGCCGCCGGGCTGATCCAGCGTGCGGGCGGGCAGGCCCCGCTGGCGGCGACCGCGGTGGACGCGGGCCTGTCGAAGATTCCGGCAGTGACCGGCGGCGGCGCGCAGGCGACCCCTGGGCTCGACAATGATGCGGTGCGCCTGCTCGACCAGGCCGAACAGCTCGCCGACAAGGCGGGCGACAGCTATGTCACGGTCGAGCGGATGCTGACCGCGCTGGTGCTTGCACCGGGCGCGGCGGGCGAGGCCTTGAAGGCCGCAGGGATCACGCCGCAATCGCTCAACACCGCGATCGAGCAATTGCGCGGCGGCAAGCGCGCAGACAGCGCGGGCGCCGAAAGCACCTATGACGCGATGGAGAAGTTCGCCCGCGACCTCACCAAGGCCGCGCGCGACGGCAAGCTTGATCCCGTCATCGGCCGCGACGAGGAAATTCGCCGCACGATCCAGATCCTTGCGCGCCGCACCAAGAACAACCCCGCGCTGATCGGCGAGCCCGGCACCGGCAAGACCGCGATTGCCGAAGGCCTCGCGCTGCGCATTGCCAATGGTGACGTGCCCGACAGCCTCAAGGGGCGGACGCTCATGAGCCTCGACATGGGCGCGCTGATCGCAGGCGCGAAGTATCGCGGCGAGTTCGAGGAACGGCTGAAGTCCGTGCTCGACGAGGTCAAGCATGCCGAAGGCCAGATCATCCTGTTCATCGACGAGATGCACACGCTGATCGGGGCGGGCGCGTCAGAAGGCTCGATGGATGCCTCGAACCTGTTGAAGCCCGCATTGTCGCGCGGTGAGCTGCACTGCATCGGCGCGACGACGCTCGACGAATATCAGAAGTATGTCGAGAAGGATCCCGCGCTCCAGCGGCGGTTCCAGCCGGTGTTCATCGCCGAACCGACCGTGGAAGACACGATCTCGATCCTGCGCGGGATCAAGGACAAATACGAGCTGCACCACGGCGTGCGGATCACCGACGGCGCGATTGTCGCTGCGGCGAAGCTGTCCGATCGCTACATCCAGAACCGCTTCCTCCCCGACAAGGCGATCGACCTGATGGACGAGGCGGCGAGCCGCATCCGCATGGAGGTGGAGAGCAAGCCCGAGGAGATCGAAGGGCTCGACCGGCGGATCATCCAGTTGAAGATCGAGGAACAGGCGCTCCAGAAAGAAAGCGACCAGAACTCGAAAGACCGGCTTGTCGCCTTGCGCGAGGAGCTGGCCAATTTCGAGCAGCAATCGGCCGAGCTCACCACCCGCTGGCAGAACGAGCGCGACAAGATCGAGGCCGAAGGCAGGATCAAGGAAGCGCTCGACACCGCGCGTCTCGAACTCGAACAGGCGCAGCGCGAAGGCGATCTGGCGAAGGCGGGCGAGCTGTCCTACGGGCGCATCCCCGAACTGGAAAAGCAGCTTGCCGAAGCACAGGGGCAGGCCGCCAACGCCATGCTGCGCGAGGAAGTGACCGAGGAAGACATCGCCGGCGTCGTCAGCCGCTGGACGGGCGTTCCGGTCGACAAGATGATGGCGGGCGAGCGCGAAAAGCTGCTCGACATGGAGAACATCCTCGGCAAGCGCGTGATCGGGCAGAGCCAGGCGATCCAGGCCGTATCGAAGGCGGTGCGCCGCGCGCGTGCAGGCTTGCAGGATCCGGGTCGACCCTTGGGATCGTTCCTGTTCCTCGGCCCCACGGGCGTCGGCAAGACCGAACTGACCAAGGCTTTGGCCGGCTTCCTGTTCGACGATGACAGCGCGATGGTGCGGATCGACATGAGCGAGTTCATGGAGAAACACGCCGTCGCCCGCCTGATCGGCGCGCCTCCGGGCTATGTCGGTTATGAAGAGGGCGGGGTGCTGACCGAAGCCGTGCGCCGCCGCCCCTATCAGGTGGTGTTGTTCGACGAGGTCGAGAAGGCGCACTCCGATGTCTTCAACGTGCTGTTGCAAGTGCTCGACGACGGGCGCCTGACCGACGGGCAGGGGCGCGTGGTCGATTTCAGCAACACGCTGATCATCCTCACCAGCAACCTCGGCAGCCAGTATCTTGCCAACCTGCCCGACGGGGCGGACACCGCAAGCGTCGAAAAGGACGTGATGGACGTGGTGCGCGGGCATTTCCGGCCCGAGTTCCTGAACCGTCTCGACGAGATCATCCTGTTCCACCGTCTGGGTCAGGAACACATGGCACCGATCGTCGATATCCAGGTCAAGCGCGTGCAGAAGCTGCTCGCCGATCGCAAGATCACGCTCGACCTGACCGAGGCGGCGCTTCGCTGGCTGGGCCGTGTTGGCTACGATCCTGTCTACGGCGCAAGGCCGCTGAAGCGTGCGGTGCAGCGTTATGTGCAGGATCCGCTCGCCGAGATGCTGCTCGCCGGTCAGCTTCCCGATGGCAGCACGCTCACCATCGACGAAGGCGATGGGCAGCTGGCGATGCGCGCCGGCTAATACGAAAACGGGGCGCTTTCGTAGCCGAAAGCGCCCCATTCTTTTCGCAGTGCGTCGTCGCGTCAGAACCTGACGTTGGCGCTCACGCTGAAGCGACGGCCGATCAGATCGGTGAAGCTCGCCGGGATCAACTCGCCCTGATACTTCTGGCCTTGGCGGTTGAACAGGTTGTTCACCGCGAGGGTCAGACGGAAGTTGTCGGTCGGATCGAAGAAGATCGACCCGTTGACGGTCACGTAGTCGTTAAGCTGATCGATCTCGCGAGCGTCGAAGCCCTGACCCGACTGACCGATTTCGCGGTTAAGGCGGCTGAACAGCTGTTCGCCCGTGTAATTGATCGTCGTGTTGATACCGAAATCACGCTCGACATAACGGATCCGCAATTGACCCGAGAACTCGGGATCGCCGATGGTTCCGTCGCTGCGTGCCGGAGCAACGCCCGTGATGTTGACGAGGCGACGACGCACATAGAGCATGTCACCGCCGAACGAGAGTGTGCCGTCCAGGCCAAGGTCCGTCATCGGAATGCTGTAGCCGATTGTACCCTGGATGCCGCTGAACTTGATCTCCTGACCATTCACAAAGCCGCTGGAAACTGCCGGGTTCTGCGGATCGCCAAGAACGCGACCGGTGGTCGGATCGCGACGGATCTGCGAGCAGAAGCTGTTGGCGTTGAGCACATCGTCGGTGTTGAAGTTCTCGTTATCGAAACAGCCGCTGACGATCGTAGGGACCGTAAGGCTCGAGATCGGACCCTTGAGGCGGATGCTCACATAGTCAGCGGTGATAGCGAGACGCGGGATGAACCGCGGCTGGAAGATCACGCCGTAGGTGAAGCTGGTCGCCCGCTCGTTCTCGAGGTTCGGGTTGCCGCCCGAACGCGCCGGCACGGTCGCCTGCGATGCCGGATCCGGAACCGCAAAGTTCGTGTTCGGGAACGCGTTGCGGAACGCGGTGCAGTTGCGACGACGGATGTCAGGCACTGCACCGAGACCGATCGCGGCATCCTGGCAGAGATCGGGGACGGTTGCGAACGTGTTGACCTGCGGCAGGAACAGTTCGGTGATGCCCGGCGAACGGAACGACTGGGTGTAGTTTCCGCGGAACTGGATGTCCTCAACCGGCGCGATCGTGCCGCCGACGGTGTAGGAGAATTGCCCGCCGTTGATCGAGTTATCCGAATAACGACCACGACCGAACAGCTGGGCACTGTGCAGGAAGAAGTTGTTATCGGGCGAGATGAGCGGAAGCACGGCTTCGCCGAACACTTCGTCGAGGTTGTACTTGCCCGTCACCGGAACGATGGCCACCGAACGGCCACGACCAGCCTGCTGGAAATCGCTCGGGATGAAGCTCGCCGCTTCGTCGCGGTGCTCGTAACCGATGTTAAGGGCCAGCGGACCTGCACCCCACAGATCAAACAGCCCACCACCGAAGTTGGCGTTGTAGACTGTCTGTTCCTGCGTGCTGGTGGTGACAAAATCTTCGATGATGTAGTCGAGCGCCGCCTGCGAGGCCACGCCGCGTCCGAAGACGTTGAGCGGCTGGCAGTTGGGGTCGGCGATCGGCGTGCCGCCCGGCGCGGCGAAGCCGCCCGTCCGGGTCTGTGCGGTGGTGCAGACGATCTGCCCATTCACCAAAGCAACGTTGGTGGCATTGATGAAGTTCTGGGCATTGACGTCTTGGCCGAAGTCGCGGCTGCGGGTGCGGCCATGGCTGGCGAAGGCTTCGAAGTTCCAGGCGTTGCCGAACAGGCTGAAGTCGCCGCGGATACCACCGGTGCCGTAATAGATGTTCGTCTTGTTGAAGCCGGTCAGGTCGGCAAAGTCGTCAGACGAACGCGACACCTGGAACTGCGTCACGCCGCGCGATACGAGGGCATCGCGGGCCTGTGCGGTCAGGAACGGGTTGTTCACCGAATAGGTGAGCGCGCCGCTGAGGCCGCCGAACAGCGAGCTGTTGAACGTGGGCTGCTGCACCAGTTCATCCGCGCGCGACTTGAAATAGGTTCCTTCAGCGAACAGTTCGATGCTGGGCGCGACTTCGAAGGTAATGAAGCCGTTCAGTGTGGTGCGCTTCAGATCCGAAGTGATCTGCGTGTAGTCGGAGAAGCGGAAACCGTCGCCGCCCGAACCGGATGTGCCGGGGAACACGATCCCCTGATTGAAGGGCACAAGGTTTCCGTTGGGCGCGAACTGGAGACCGTTGTTCGTGGCGAACCCGAATCGAACCGCAGGGTTCAGTGGATCGGCGCCCGCAAGGTTGGTCCCGGTGATCAGACCGCCCGGCGTCAGATAGGGAATGTTGACACCGCGGATGAGTACGGTGCCGGGATTGCCGTCGGTCAGCGAGTTGTTGAAGCCGAAGGCAGGGTTGAGGCGGCCGTCGTTCAAGGGGGTCGAAACCACGCCGGGACGCAAGGACACGGCTTGTGCGCTGGTCGGGTTGGTTGCCCCGCCGATCCGGCGACGCAGGAATTCGCGATCGTTGTAAACGAGGCCTTCAACGTTATCGTGCGAAACCGAGAAGGTCAGGTTCAGGCGATCGTCCATGAAGGATTTGCCGAACAGGCCCGACAGGTTGTAGGTCTGGTTGTCGCCCTCTTCCGAGATGCCCATCGTGCCCTGCATGTCGACGCCGTCGAACTTCGAGCGCAAGACGACGTTGATCGTCCCGGAGATGGCATCCGAACCATAAAGCGGTGCGCCGCCAACGCTGATAGCGTCGATCCGGTCGACGAGGATGCTGGGGATGACGTTAAGGTCAACCTGCGTGCCCGCCGCGGCGTTCGTGAAGATTGTGGCGACATTCGAGCTAACGAAGCGGCGACCGTTCACCAAGGTCAGGGTGCGGTTCGAGCCAAGGCCGTAGTTGTTGATGAAGTTGGTGCCTTGGCCGAAGCCCTGGCCGCCTGCCGGGGTCACGCTGCCGCGGTTGCCGGGCAGTTCGTTGAGCGCATCGGCGATGTTGGTGAAGTTGCGCTCGCGAAGCTGCTGGCTGCTGAGCGTGGTGATCGGTTCGGGTGAGGTGAGGTTCGGCACGCGCAGACGCGTCCCGCTAACGATGATCCCGCCCGGCGCGGCTTCGGGGGTCTGCTCTTCGGTTGCAGACTCTTCATCTTCTTGTGCAGCGGCGTTCTGTGCGAACACCGGCGATGCGACCAGCACCAGGCTCATGGCCAGCGATGCCGTTCCTGTCTTCAGGATTGAAATGCTTCTCATGTTGTATTGGTCCCCTAGCTGCCCGACGAACGCCGGATCCGCTCGTATTAGGTGGTCAGATTGCCTTCCCGACAAAATCGGAGGAGGCATGACGGGGAAATGAATGCTTCATTGCCCGCAACGGCCGCAAACGAAAACAGCCCCGGAATACCAGTTTGGCGAAATTCTGTGTCAATGTTGCAACACCATTACAATGCGGCAACTTACGATCCTTCGCCGGTCGAAAAAGCCTGCAGCATGGTGCCCCGGCCGTCACGGCATCGGGTGCGAACGGCACAGCGGTGCGCACGCCGAGGGAAACTGCGCAGCGAACCCAACGCAAAATGGCCGTAAGGCCTTCGCCATCCCAAAGCGGGAAACAGAGGACTTTCAACCGGTAGCAGCAGAGCGTCCGCTCCGCTGCAGCCGATTACCGGTTCACTGGACGCGGCGGCCCTTCACGCCCTTCTGCTCGTTGATGCGCAGGAAGTAGCTCCCGAGCGCGCCCGCCTTGATTTCCAGCGGCTGTCCGACCTTGGGCCGCATCAGCCGGGCCGGTGTCTCGTCAAGCTGCCACTGCGCACCCTCGGCGGTGACGAGAACATATTTGCCGTTGACCGAACGCACGCCGCTGATCGTGGTCTGGAGCGAGGTAAACTCTTCGGCCTCGGCGGAATCGTCCTTGTCGTCCTTGCCGGAGAAGATGCCGAAATCGGGCAGCGAAAAACCGAACAGTTTGCGGCGGGTCTGGCGCACTTCCTCGCGGTCGACGACGCGCAGCTCGCCTTCGCTGGTGGCTTCCACCACCGCGGCAACCGCGCTGTCATAGCATGCAAGGCGGGCGGCAGGATCGGTCTTGGCCTGACATTCGCGCAGGCCCTTGATGTAGCTGCTTTCGGATTTGGTATCCTGAGCGGCAAGCGGAGTTCCGGCGAGCACGGCCATAGCCGCAGCGGCAGCAGTCAGTCGAATCATCCTCGTTGTCTCCCCTCGCGGCGGCGGCCGCCCGATCTTGTGTCACCGGTGAATATCGCCGGTCCTGCATAACGGCAAATGGCGTGTGCTCAGCCGGGATAGCCCATCCGTTCGGCCCATGGCCGCAATATCGGCATCACCGGCGTCAGCGCATCGCCATAACGCTGCCAGCGGCCGCGCGCATGGGTGTAGAGTTTCTCGCCGATCTGGGCATAACTGGCGGTGCGAACGCGGGTGCGGCTGCGCGCGGTCTCCTCGTGGGTGAGCAGGCGGTCGTCCCAGCCGAGACCCAGCCATGCGACAAGCGGTTGCAACTCGGCGCGGGGATCTTCGACCAGTCGTTCGTAACGCACGGCATGCGCAGCCGGTGCGAACAGTTCGCCTGCGCGGGTCCAGGCGCGGAACACGGTGTCATAGGTGCGCGCGGCCTCTTCGAGATCGGTGAAGCTGCGCATCGCGTGATTGAGCGTGAAGTTCGCCATGAAACAGCTCAGCACGACGTCGGCCGGGTGGCGTTCTGCAAGGATGAAACGTGCGTTCGGAAACAGGCGCAGGATCAGCGGCACACGGGCCATGTTGAGCGGGTGCTTGTCGACCAGCCAGCGCATCCCGTCCCAGCCTTCGGCGCGGGCGGATGCGAAATAGGCCTCGCGCAGCTGCGCGATCTGCTCCGGCGACAGGCGCGCCAGATCGGCCTCGCCCACCATCCGCGCGACCCCGGCCATCATCGGGCGTTCTTCGAGCACACACAGATCGGGCAGGCCCATCAACATCGTGTCGAGCAACGTCGTGCCCGAGCGCGGGAAGCCGACGAGGAAGATCGGATCGCGGCGGGCGGGATCGGCGGGGGCAGGGGGCGTCCAGCCGGCGGCCCATTGCGGGGTCCAGCGGGCAAGATCGGCTTCGAGCTTCTGGCGGTAGGTCGGCCCCGGCGCGGCAGGGCTTTCGGCGACCGCTTCGGCGTTCATCGCGGCAAAGGCAGCGAAGGCGCGCTCCGAATCGCCCAGCCGCTCGGCGATATTGCCGATCAGGGCCTGGCTGCGGATCGGATGGATCGTGGCCGGGATCGCGGCAGCATGGCGCGACGCATCCTCGAACCGGCCTTCGCGCTGGGCCAGCCAGGCGTGCAGGAACGCCACCTCGGGCGGGCAAGCCTCGGGATCGAGCGAGGCGAGCAGTTTTGCAAGGTCATCGGTGCGGTTGGTCGCTTCGTAAAGCCGGCCAAGCTCAAGATGGGATTCGCCGAATTCGGGCCAGCGCGCGGTGGCCGCTTCGAGCACCGCGATCGCCTCGTCGAGCTCCTCGTTGTGTGCCAGCGCCATCGCGAGTTCGGTCTGCACCTGGCGGTCATCGGGCGCAATCGCGGCCACATCGCGCGCGACCTTGAGGCGCGCCGGGCCGATATCCGCGCGGCGCAGCACATCGGCAAGGTTGAGGTAGATCCCCGGCTCGTCCGGGCGGTGCGTGATCGCGTGTTCGAACGCCACGATCGCATCGTCATAGCGCCCGGCTTCGGCATGGATATTGGCAAGATTGTTCCAGCTCGCCGCATCGCCCGGCTCGGCCTGGAGCACGCGCGCATAGGCTGCAATCGCCGCGCCGCGCTCTCCGCGCTGCTGGCGGACCCACGCCTCGACGCGGGCAAGATCGGGATGCGGTGAGCCGGCCGAAAGGCGCAGCGCCTCATCCTCGCGCCCGGTGGCCAGCAGCGCGTTGGCGTAATCCGCGCGAATTTCGAGGTCATCCGGACGCAGCCGCGCCAACGGTTCGAGATGGCCGAGCGCGCGCGCCGCATCGCCCAGTTCGAGCGCGGCAAGGCCGGCAATCGCCAGGAACGGCGCGCCCGCCTCGGTCGGCGCGGCATGCGCTTCGGCCAGCGCGAGTGCGCCCTGCGTGTCGCCCGCACGGCGCAGACGGATGGCCTCGTCGAAAGCGGACGGCGGGGCGATGGTGGGGTTCATGAGGGCAAATCCTGTCGGGGTCGGGCAATATCGAAGGCGACCGTCAACCGCTCGCCCGCCGGAAATGTGCGGGTACCATGCCACATTGTCGAGGGAAACAGGACAAGCCTGCCGGGTTTGGGCTCGATCAGGCGGAACGGCCCGAGTTCGGGAACGAGATCGCGCGCTTCGCCGAGGCTGAGCCACCCGGCGTGATCGGCCGCGCCGTCGCCCAGCGTCTCGGGAAGCGCAAGATAGAGCGCCGAGCTGAACCAGCCTTGCGGATGGACGTGATCGGTGTGGAACCCGGCTCCGGTCAGCCGCACGGACCACGAGCCCGCGATCCGCTGCGGACTGCGGCGCTGCGGCAAGGTCGGGTGCGCGGGCAATCCGGCGGGCGGGGGCGGGGGGAGCTGCGCGACATGCCGATCGACGATCGCGAGCAGGCGTGCCTTGAGATCGCGGATCGGCGCTTCGATGCGCAGCAGCAGGTTGCCGTCGGTCTGCGTTCCCCCGCGCACCGACTGATCGAGCGGCGCGGCCTTGGCGAAATGCAGCGCACGCAGGTGATCGGCCAGCGTCCGAAGCTCCGCAGGCGACAGGCCCAGATCATAGACGCCGACAAGCTGCGGGTCGGCTTCGAGCCACGCGGCGCGTTCATCGCCCAGCATCCGCCAGGCGAGCGACAGGTATGGCCACAGCTGCGCATCGCCGGGCGTGCCGAGCAGGGGTTCGAGCACCGCGGCCGCCGCGTCCGGTCGGCGCGCACGGATCTGGTGTCGTGCATGGAGCCAGCCATTGCCGGCATCGACAGGCGCGCCAGCCGCGGCAAGGTGCGCATCCGCCGCCGCGAGCGCGCCGCGTTCCGATGCGACGTGCGCGGCCATCAAAGCGAGCCAGCCCGGCAACCCGAGCGCGGTGCGCGCCGCGGCGACAGCGGCGTCCGCCTGTTCGAGATCGCGTGCCTGCAGCGCGATTGCGATCGCGCAGTGGTGCAGTTCGGCGCTGCGTGGATTGCGCGCGAGCGCGGCGGTGATTTCGCTGAGCGGATCGCCGCCCATCTGCGCAAGGATCGCGGCAAGGCTGCGATGTCCGTCAAGCCACAGCGGGTTGGCGCGGAGCACCGTGGTGAGCCGCGCGATCGCCGCATCGGGCTGACCTTCATGAAGCAGCGCGGCGGCATGACCGAGGATCACGCCGCCATCCTGCGGCGCAAGCGCCCCCGCAGCGGCGAACAAGGCGGTCGCGGGCGTCCCGGCTTCCAGCGCGGTGCGCGCGTGCGAATGGGCGATCAGGGCATCGCGCGGGGCGAGGCGGGCGGCCGCGGCAAAGGCGGCGAGCGCGATGGCGCTTTCGCCGGCTGCCCGGGCAGCAAGCCCCGCCAGCTGGTGCGCCTGCGCGCTTGCGGCGTGATGCTCGGCAAGGCGGCGCGCTGCCGGAAGCAGCAATTCGGAATAATCCGCGTTGATCAGCGCCAGCCCGTCACGCAGCGCCGCAGCGGGTTCGGCGGTGGACAGCTGGGCAATCCGGGCGAGGGCATCCTTGTGGTTCACGCGGGTCAAGGTCTCGCACAAAAGGAAATGGCGGACCTTTCGGCCCGCCATCCCTTGTCTATCGAAGCGGAAGCTTAGAAATCAAGCGTCACGCCAGCGAAGATGTAACGACCCAGCGCATCATAGACCTGCGCGAAGGTGTTGCCGTTGCACGAACCCGCCGGGCAAGCCTGCGAGCCGGTGACCTGCGGTGCTTCGTCGAGGATATTGTTCGCACCGATCAGGAAGTTGAAGTTGTCGGCTGCTTCGTAGGTCAGCGTGAGGTCGAAGTAGCTGACATCATCGAACCCACGGATACCCGGCTGGGTGGTCGCGGTCAGACCGTCGAACACCACCGAGTCGAAGTAACGCCAGCGCAGCGACGCACCGAGACCGTTCTTGGCGTTGAAGCCGACACGGGCCTGGTGACGCCATTCCGGGTTCGGAGTGCCGCACAGGTTGCCGTAGAGGCCGACGCAATCGACGTCCGGAGCGCCCGGGACGCCCGCGTTCGACGACAGTTCTTCAAGCCAGGTGCCGATGAAGTTCAGGTTCAGAGTACCTGCATCACCGATTTCGGTGTTGTAGTTGATCTGGCCGTCGATGCCCGACGTGTTCAGCGAGCCGATGTTCTGCGGCAGGTTGATCACGAAGCCTGCGTTCGAGCGCCACAGCGAACCCGAAGGATCGCGGTTGACGAGACCGCAGAAGAACGCATCCGAGGTGTCGGTGCACTGCTGGACGATCAGGTCGGCCCCGATGCCGCCGATGGCGCCTTCGACCTTGATGTCGAAGTAGTCGACGCTGGCGGTGAAGCCGGGCAGGAAGGTCGGGGTCAGGACGGCACCGACGGTGTAGGTGTCGGCGATTTCCGGCTGCAGGTTGACGTTGCCGCCAACGAAGCCGTTGTACTGACCGGCCGGGTTTTCAGCCACGAACTGACCAACGGTCAGGCCCTGAGCGATACAACCCGGATCGCCCGCACGGCCCGAGCCGCCCGAACCGATCACGAAGCCTGCGCAAGGATCGGTCGAACCGTCAAGCGCGACGCGGTTCGGTGCGAACAGATCCTGGATCGTGGGCGCACGCACGGCGCGGTTGTAACCGCCGCGGAAGCGGATGTCGCGAACCGGAGCGAGTTCGGCTTCGATCTTGTAGGTGTCGGTGTTCACACCCGTGCTGTAGTCCGAATAGCGGTAGCCGGCGGTGACGGTGAAGTCTTCCACCCAGCTGTCCTGCGCGATCGGGATACGCACTTCGGTGAAGAATTCCTTCACATCGAAGCTGCCGGCGACCGGAAGGGTCGGGGCGCCCTGGCCGGCGAGGTCGCCGGTGCTGAAGGCCTGGTCCGAATTGAACTCGAGGCTTTCCTTGCGGTATTCGGCGCCGAACACGACGTCGATGCCCTGTTCCGACCACGGGCTCTTCAGACCATACTCACCCAGCGAACCCGACAGGAACGCGTTGGCGACCTGCTGGCTCACGATACCGCGCGAGAAGCCCGGCGTGGCGAGGTAGGCAACCGAAGCTGCGCTCGGAGCGACGGTGCCCGGCGAGAAGATGTCCCACGGCACGCAGTTCGGATCGGTGCCATCGAGCGTCGAACGGCAGACGGGGGTGCCGCCCGGACCGGTGACGACATCGAGCGCGCGGTTGAGACGCGTGACCGAGAAGTCGTTCAGGTAGGTCTGCGAGTAGTTGTTGCGACCATACTGATAGAACGCATCATACGACCATGCCGGCGACAGGTCGCCCTTCACACCGATGACGGCGCGATAGCTGACGTGCTGGAGATCATCCTGACGACCGCCGCCTTCGACGTTACGACGAAGGATCTGCGCGAAGGCACGGTTGTAGCCGGTGCCGGTCAGCGGATCGATGAAGTTGAACGGCGTGGTCGGCAGCAAGGGCTCGCCGATGTTGCGCGCTGCGCGGGCAGCATTTTCGGCAGCGACGTTGCCGGTGACGATGAAGGCATCGCCGGGCAGCGGGCTGACCAAGAGGTTGCCGGCGTTGCACAGCGTGTCCCGCTGGGCAGGCGAGAGCAACGGGTTGTCGCAGTTGATCGACAGCGTGTTGCCGAAGTCACCCGACGGAGCGATCTGGGCGACCGTGCGGTCGTCCATGAACATGAATTCCATGTAGGGCTTGATCGCGCCCGAGATTTCGTAATCGGCAAAGACGCCCGCGGTGTAGCGTTCGTCGGGACGCTGGTAGTAGTTCAGCGGTGCGAAGTTGAACGGCGTGGTGCCGCCCAGCAACGTGCGGTTCGGGCCGAACTGTGCAGCCGTCGAGGTGAAGTCTTCGCCGAGGCCGGTGTTGAAGAACACGGTGCCGGTCGCCGAAGTGGCCGAACCACCGCAGTTGTATGCACGGCCGCCGGCGTTCACCGAAGCGAGCGAAGTGGCCGAAAGGGCGCATGCCGAGTAATCGCGACGGGCCTGAAGCACCGGGTCGATCTTGCGGTAGCCGGCATAGGCGGTGACGCGGCCGCGGCCGTCGTCGAAGCTGCTGCCGAAGGCGATGGTGGCGTCAAGCGTGCCGCCATCGGTGACCATGCCGGTCGGATAGCCGAAGCCGCGTGCGTCGAGCGCTTCACGGACATCGCGGCCGGAACGGTTGTTGTGGTTGTACACGCCATAGTTGGCGTTGAGCTTGAAGCCTTCGAAGTCCGTGTCGAGCACGAAGTTGACAACGCCGGCAACCGCGTCGGCACCGTACACCGACGATGCACCGCCGGTCAGCACGTCGATACGCTCGATCAGGGCGGCGGGGATGGCGTTGATGTCGGCAGCCGAAGTGCTCGGCGTGCCGGGCATCAGGCGGCGGCCGTTAACCAGCACCAGCGTACGCTCGGAACCGAGGCCGCGCAGGTTGAGGGTCGCGGTGCCGGTGGCGCCGTTCGAGACGTTACCGCCCTGGCCAGCGAACACCTGCGGCAGCGAGTTGACGAGGTCTTCAACGCGGGTCGTACCGGTCAGCGAGACTTCTTCTGCGGTCACGACGGTGACCGGGCTGGCCGATTCGAGGTTCGGCGAGCGCAGGCGCGTACCGGTGACGACGATGCCGGTGCCGGTATCTTCGGCGGCATCGGCAGCATTGCCGGTGGTTACGTCCGCATCCTGCGCGAACGCAGGGGCTCCGATTGTCAGGGCGATAACGGCAGTTGCCGCACCGGCCTTGAGAAGCGTGTGCTTCTTCATTGTGGTCGTCCTCCTCTAGGTTTGACCGTCACGTGAACTTTCAACGTCAAGGGCGCCCGACATCGATAGCTGGCGGCCCCCTCCAGTCGGGACGCATGCGCCATGCCGCACAGCGGCGCAATTCCGTGTCTATTCGCTGCAACAGTTTGCCCGGGCGATGTATTAAATCTGCAACACCACTTTCGTGATCGGCTCTGTACGATTCCATCGGCAGGCCATCATTTTCGTCGCTTGATTTGGCCCCCCCGGTTCAATAGGCGAAAGGGCAAGCGAGTGGCGATGCGCAACCGATTGACCACGCGCCCATCCTGCGGGATGCCGGGACAGAGGAGAGATCATGAGCACAGCATATATCGTCGAAGCCGTCCGCACTGCGGGCGGTCGCCGGGGCGGGCGTCTGGCCGGGGTGCATCCGGTCGATCTGCTGGCCAAGTCGCTCGATGCCATCGTCGAGCGCAGCGGGATCGATCCCAAGGCGATCGACGATGTGGTGACGGGCTGCGTCAGTCAGGCGGGCGAGCAGGCGATGCAGGTCGGGCGGATGGGCGTACTGGCGAGCAAGCTGCTCCCGCAATCGACCCCGGCAGTGACCATCGACCGCCAGTGCGGATCATCGCAGCAGGCGATCCAGTTTGCCGCGCAGGCCGTGATGAGCGGGACGCAGGACGTGGTCATCGCCAGCGGCGTCGAGAGCATGAGCCGCGTGCCGATGGGATCGAACGTGACGCTGCACATGAAGGAAGGCCTCTATTCCAAGGCCGACGGGATCGAAGCCAAGTTTCCCGGCATCAACTTCAGCCAGTTCATGGGCGCCGAGATGATCGTCAAGAAGCACGGCTTCACCAAGGACGATCTCGACCGATTTGCCTATGAAAGCCACCAGCGCGCGATTGCTGCGACGCGCGGCGGGGCGTTCGAGCGCGAGATCGTGGGCGTCGAGATCGACACGCCCGAGGGCACGCAGATCCACAACGTCGACGAAGGCATCCGTTTCGATGCCACGCTCGAAGCGATTGCGGGCGTCAAGCTGATCCAGCCCGATGGCGCGCTGACCGCGGCCTCTGCCAGCCAGATCTGCGACGGATCATCGGCGGTGCTGGTGGTGTCCGAAGCGGCGCTGAAGGCCCACGGCCTCACCCCGCTGGCGCGCATCCACAACCTGACCGTGACCGCGGGCGATCCGGTCATCATGCTCGAAGAACCGCTGTTCGCCACCGACCGGGCGTTGCAGCGTGCGGGCATGAGCATCGACGATATCGACCTTTACGAAGTCAACGAAGCCTTCGCCTCGGTGCCGCTCGCATGGCTCAAGCACACCGGGGCTGACCCGGCCCGGCTCAACGTCAACGGCGGCGCGATTGCGCTCGGCCACCCGCTCGGCGCGAGCGGCACCAAGCTGATGGCGACGCTGGTTCACGGCTTGCGTGCGCGCGGCAAGAAATACGGCCTCCAGACGATGTGCGAAGGCGGCGGCGTCGCCAACGTCACCATCGTCGAGGCGCTTTGATCCCCTAAAATCTCGAGAGGAATAACAATGGAAGTTTCAGCCAACACTCCCGCCGTCGTCACCGGCGGTGCCTCGGGCCTTGGTGCGGCCACCGCGCGCGCGCTGGCGGCCAAGGGCGCCAAGGTCGCGATCTTCGACATGAACGAGGAAAAGGGCGAGGCCCTCGCTGCCGAAATCGGCGGCATCTTCTGCAAGGTCAACGTGACCAGCGATGAAGACGTCGATGCCGGTTTCGCCAAGGCCCGCGAAGCCCACGGGCAGGAGCGTATCCTCGTCAACTGCGCCGGCATCGGCAACGCGATCAAGACCGCCAGCCGTTCCAAGGAAGACGGCTCGATCAAGCACTTCCCCGTCTCGGCCTTCGATTTCGTGATCCAGGTCAATCTGATCGGCACCTTCCGCTGCATCGCCAAGTCGGCGGCGGGCATGCTGACGCTCGATCCGCTGGACGAATTCGGTGAGCGCGGCGCGATCGTCAACACCGCGTCTGTGGCGGGCGAGGACGGTCAGATCGGTCAGGCGGCATACTCGGCATCGAAGGCCGGCGTGATCGGCATGACGCTCCCCATCGCGCGCGACCTGATGAACGAAGGCATCCGCATCAACACCATCCTGCCGGGCATTTTCGATACCCCGCTGCTCGCCGCAGCGCCGCAGAACGTGCGCGATGCGCTGGCCGCGTCGGTGCCGTTCCCCAAGCGTCTGGGCATCCCCACCGAATATGCCAAGCTCGCCATGACGATGATCGAAACCGGCTATTTCAATGGCGAGGACGTGCGCCTCGACGGCGGCATCCGGATGGCCCCGCGCTAATCCTCGACGTCTGATCAGACCTTTCAAAAGACCGCCTCCGTGCCGCCCGGCACGGGGGCGGTTTTGCATTCGGGGCCTTGCAGGCAGGCATCTTCGTGGCGGCGCTTTCCTACTTCGCACGCCAGGCATAGCGTTCCCCGCATGGCTACAACCCGCTCCTTCGCCGCTGTCGTCCCTGTCAAATTCGCGCCCCCGTGCGAGGCTTGTTTTCCTGTTCTGGACAGTGTCTCATGTGTCTCCAACACGCATCCCCGACGCCCGAGCGAGAGAGAACCGCAATGAGCGACTACACCCAGATCATCGTCACCAAGGCCGATGGCATCGCCACGATCACGCTGAACCGTCCCGACAAGATGAACGCCTATACCCGCACGATGGGTCAGGAGATCATCGCTGCGATGGACGATATCGATGCCGACGATAAGGTGCGCGCGGTGATCTTCACCGGCAGCGGCGAGCGCGCGTTCTGCGCCGGAGCCGATCTCACGCCGGAGGGCGGGGGCCATGTGTTCTCCGACCCGAGCGAGGTCGATGATCTGTCCGATCCCAAGGTGCGCGACGGCGGTGGTCTGCTGACGCTGCGCCTGTTCGAGAGCAAGAAGCCGCTGATCTCGGCCTGCAACGGCGTGGCGGTGGGCGTAGGGGCGACCATGCAGCTGGCGATGGACATCCGCCTTGCCAGCGAAACCGCGCGCTACGGCTTCGTCTTTGCGCGTCGCGGGATCGTGCCCGAGGCCGCATCGAGCTGGTTCCTGCCGCGGCTGGTCGGCATCCAGCAAGCCCTGGAATGGTGCTATACTGGGCGGATTTTCGATGCGGCAGAGGCAAAGTCTGGCGGGCTGGTGCGGTCGCTTCATGCACCGGGCGATCTGCTTGGCGCGGCACAAACGCTCGCGCGCGAGATCGCCGACAACACCAGTGCGGTGTCGGTGGCGATGACGCGGGCGATGATGTGGCGGTTGATGAGCGCGGATCATCCGATGGAAGCGCACAAGATCGACAGCCGCGCGATCTACCGCCTCAGCCGAGGAGCGGACGCGAAGGAAGGGATCGCCAGCTTCCTCGAAAAGCGCGCGCCCGCCTATCCCGGCCGGGTCAGCGCCGACATGCCCGATTTCTATCCCTGGTGGGATGAACGCGCCTATGGCTGAATTGGAAAGCGGCGATCTGGCAGGCTTTCTGCCTTATCAGCTGTCGGTCACCTCGAACGCGGTCAGCAGCCTGATCGCCGAACGCTATCGCAAGCGGTTTGCGCTCAAGATCCCTGAATGGCGGGTGATGGCGGTGCTGGGCGATGCCGGCGGCGCGGGCGGGGGGATGACCCAGCGCGCGCTGACCGCGGCGACGCTGATGGACAAGGTCGCGGTCAACCGCGCGGTCAAGGTGCTCGAAGATCGCGGGCTGATCGCGCGCCTGCCCAATCCGGGCGACGGGCGGTCGCATCATCTGGCGCTGACGGACGAAGGCCGCGCGATCCATGCCGAGGTGATGCCGCTGGCGCGTGCGACCGAGGCCGATCTGCTCGCCGAACTCGAGCCGGCCCAGCGTGAGGCGCTGCGCGGTCTGCTGGCATCGCTGCGCGCGCGTGCGACGGCGCTGGCGCAACATTCATGAGGCCCGATGAAGCAACGGCCGGAGCAGTGAGGCTTGCTCCCCGCTCCGGCCGCGCTCGGCATCCAATCAGCAGCTTTTGGCGGTCTACTTGACGAGATTGTCCGAGATCGAGCACGCCGCCGGGCCAAGAATGACCACGAACAGCGTCGGAAGGATGAAGACGATAAGCGGCACGGTCATGATCGCGGGCAGGCGTGCGGCCTTCTCCTCGGCGCGCATCATGCGTTCGTTGCGGAATTCGGCCGACAGCACCCGCAGCGCCGAGGCGAGCGGGGTGCCGTAGCGTTCGGTCTGGATCATGGTGGTCACCACGCCCTTCACCGCTTCGAGATTGACGCGGTAGGCCAGGTTGTTGAACGCATGGCGCCGTTCGTTGAGGAAGCTCAGCTCGATCGCGGTCAGCGCGAACTCGTCGCCCAGTTCGGGATAGGCGCGGCCCAGTTCCTTGGCGACGCGGTTGAAGGCGGCATCGACTGTCAGACCCGCTTCGGCGCAGATCACGAGAAGGTCGAGCGCGTCTGGCAGGCCTTTCTGGATTTCCTTGGTGCGCTTGGTCGCCTTGTTGCTGAGATAGATTTCGGGCCCCTTGTAGGACAGGAACACGCTCATCGCAAAAGCGCCCAGCCGCGTCATCGGGCCCCAGTCGGGCCAGAATTCGACGACGTAGATCAGGAAGCCCATCACCGCGCCGACCACCAGCGGCGCGATCGCGCGCGCCCCGATGATCAGCACCGCCAGCTCCTTGTTGCGGTAGCCGGCATGCGCCAGCTTCTGCTGGATCACTTTGATCTGGCTGTCCTGGAGCACGTTGAGCCGGTCGAGGCTCGACTTGACCTTGTCGGTGGTGTCGGTGCGGCGCACCAGGCTGGTGCGTTTCTTGGCCGAGGACGTGACGATCCCGGCTTTAAGCTGATCGCGCCGTGCTTCGAGCGCGCGCACGCGCTTGGCCATCGGGTCGCGGATCGTGACCGCGGCATAGATCGCCAGCATCGCGGCAAAGGCGGCGAGCCCGACCAGCAGCGTGCCGACGAGGACGACATCGAAGCCGAGCAGAGTGGGGCCGGAAGGTTGATTGATCATGTGCCTGCTTCCTCGCCCGTCAGATCTCGAAGTTGACCATCTTGGCCATGATGAACACGCCGATGCCCATCCACACACCGCCGCCCAGACCCGCCACGATCAGGCGATCGTCGGTGAAGAAGGTCATCATGTAATCGGGGTTGATGTAGAGAATGGCGAAGAACACCAGGAACGGCAGCGAGCCGACGATGTAGGCCGATGCCTTCGATTCCGAGCTCATCGCGCGGATCTTGAGCTTCATTTGCGCGCGCTTGCGCAGCACATCGGCCAGGTTCGACAGCGTTTCGGCAAGGTTGCCGCCGGTCTCGCGCTGGATCGCCAAGGTGATCGTGAAGAAGTTGAATTCGGCGATGCCCAGCTTGTCGGCGGTGTCCTGCAACGCGTCTTCCATCGTCTTGCCGACCTTGATGCGGTCGATCACCGACTTGAATTCATAGCCGACAGGGCCGGGCACTTCGGTCGAGACGATCTGCAGCGTCTCGGTTACGGGCAGGCCCGATCTGAGACCGCGCACGAGGAGTTCGATCCCGTCCGGAAACTTGGTGATGAAGGCATTGGTGCGCTTGCTGATCAGGCGCCCGACCCAGAAATGCGGCAGGCCAGCCCCGAGGAACAGACCCACGCCTAGCGACAGCAGCGGCGCGCGGGTGAGTGCGAAAATCACCACCGCCACGCCCAGCGCGATGCCGACCGAGGTGTAGAGATATTGCGTGACCGTCCACGACTTGCCCGTGCGGTTGAGCCGCATCGCCAGCGCTTCGGTGCGCGAACCGGAACCTGCGACCTTGTGGGTCTTGGGCTTGCGTGCAGCAATGGCGCGCTTGAACTGCGCATCGACCTTGGCATCGAGGCTGTCCGAATGGCGATAGCGCAAGGATTCGACGCGACGCTTCTGCGCCTTCTTCGTGCCCGAACCGGACAGCAGGACATACCCCATGACCAGCACGGAGAAGATCACCAGCGTGATCAGCAGCGTTTGGAAGAAGTCCATGCCGAATTGTCCTGCCTAACTGCCGTGGCCGTGAAGGGCCGCGGCGTATCGTTTGGTCATCTTGCGGTGCGGCGGGCGTGCAGGGCAGGGACAGGCCCTGCGCCGCTTCGTCCGCACCACCGGGTTTACTGCACCACCGCCGCTTCGCCCTTGGTCTTCTTGGGCAGCAGCGCCTTGATATCGAAATTGCCCAGCAGCGACTTTTTCTCGCCGGCGGCGGCAACGTCGTCCTCGGTGCTGACGCCCATCACGCGCTCGGCGATCTGGCGGATGGCCGCGGTCGCCTTGCTCGAACGGTTGGCATCGACGAACACCTGGCCCAGCTTTGCCGCATTGGCCGCCGCCTTGACGTCGTAAGGCACGACGAAGTCGACCTTGCGTTCGATCGAGGCTTCGAAATCGGCCTTGCTGATTTCGGACAGGCCCGGCTGCACCTTGTTGGCGACGATCATCGGATGCGCGTGGCTGGCATTGGTCTTGAGCCAGGCCAGAATGCGGATCGTGTCGCGCGCCGAGGCGAGTGTGAGTTCGCAGGTCAGCACCACCAGGTTCACATCTGCCAGAAGCTGCGGGAAATTGATCAGCATGTTGCGCGGCAGATCGATCACCGTCATCTCGAACGCCTGCCGGAACTCGTCTTCCAGCTGCACGAAGGCGGCGCCATCGGTCATCAGCGGCTGGTTGATCGGGGCTTCGGCGGACAGGATCGAGAGGTTGTCACCAGCGCGCACCATCGCGCGTTCGATGAACAAGGGGTCGATCCGGCTCGGGTTTTCGATCGCGTCGGTCAGGCCGCGGCCCGGCTCCAGATCGAGCGCGAGCGCGCCGGTGCCGAAGTGGACATCGAGATCGAGCAGCGCGGTCGCGGCCTTGTGGTGGTCGGAAAACAGCCACGCGAGCGACGTCGCCAGCGTCGATGCGCCGACCCCGCCGCGGGTGCCCACGACAGCGGTGGAGATGTGGCGCTTGGCCCCATCGGCATCGCCCGACTTGGGCGCCATGAACTGTGCCAGCGCCTGACCCAGCGCATCGTGCATCTGTTGCGGCGAGAGCGGTTTCAGCAGGTAGTCGTGGATCCCGCTGGCCAGCAGGTCGCGGTAGAGGCGCACGTCATTGACCTGCCCGATCGCGATCACCACCGTTCCCGGTTCGCACACTTCGGCGAGCGCGTTGATATCGTTGAGCGGGTCGCCGCTTTCGGACAGGTCGACCAGCAGGATTGCGGGCGAGGCGCTGACCGAGAGCGATTGCACTGCATTGCGCAGGCCGCCCTTGTTGCACTTTTCCGGGGCCCAGCCCATTTCGATCACCACCGGACGGATCACGTCCAGCGCAGCGTCATCGCAGATATAGGCCGAGAAGGGGTCGCGGTTGCCGGGGATGCCGGATTTCCAGGGAGCATTCATGGCTTAGTTACCTCCTGAGCCGCCGCCGCTTCCGGCAGTGCTGGCTTCCTGCAAGCCGCCCTTGCCGGTCGGTTCCATTTCACGATAGGTCGAGATGGCCTTGGTTCCGGTCGCGATCACGGTCTCGCCCGAACCCTTCTTGCCTTCGAGCAGGTCCTGCGGATCGGCGATCATCGCCGCCAGATTGCTGTTGACCGCGCAGCCGTAGCCCGAGCTCAGACCATTGCGGTAATTCATGTCCGACTTTTCCGACCAGTCGGGGCAGCCCGGCACGCTTGCGCTGGAACGGGTGATCACGACGCGCGCCAGACCCGGCTGGAGATAGCCTGCGGTGACCGGTGCGGTTTCGCTGATCATCAGACCATAACGCCCGGCAATATCGCGGATCGCGCTGTTCACTGCCGGGTTCTGGCCGGGGTTCTCGATCGCGATCCGGTCGCCGTAGCGCAGGTCCATCGCCTCGAACCAGCCGTTCAGCCGTTGCTGTTCGGACACCGGAACGCCGCCCGGCGTGGTGTTGAGGTCGAAGGTGTAGTTGGTGGTCGAGACCACCGGCTGCTTGACGCTGGTGAGCAGGTTGTTGCTCGGCATGCCGCCGCAGCCTGCCAGCCCGAGGCCGAGGGCCAGAGCAAGCGCGAGTCGGGTGGCGGGGGCGGGCACAAGCGCCGGCCGGAATGTTCGTGCATGGGGCATCGCAGTCACCTTTCTCACGTTAGAGGCTGAAGCCCGGCGCAGCGGCGGCATCGGCCTTGGCAGCGCGTTCGGGGCGACGGGATTTCTTCTCCGCACGGCGCGGCTCGGCGGGGCCTGCGGGCACGATCGCAGCCGGGTCGTAGGCGCTGACCTTGGGTTCGGGCGCGGTCGGCTCGGCAGCGGTGGGGCCGGGGCGCATGCCGCCCGAATTGCCCGCCGCGTTCTGATAGCCGAGCAGCTGCTCGAATTCGTTGGCCGAACGGAAACCATCGGTCGGCAATGCGATGTCCTTCGCATCGACCGGGTTCACCAGATAGGGGGTGACCACGATAACGAGCTCGGTTTCGCCCTTCCTGAAGCCACGGCTGCGGAACAGGTTGCCAAGGATCGGCACGTCGCCAAGCCCGGGTGCCTTTTCGATCTGGTTCTGCGAGTTGGCGGACATCAGGCCAGCGATCATGAAGCTTTGGCCCGAACCCAGTTCGACGGTCGTCTCGGTCCGGCGCGTGGTGATCGCGGGCACCTGGAACCCGTTGAGCGTGATCGCGCCCTGTGTCGAAAGCTCGGACACTTCAGGACGCACGCGCATCGAGATCCGGCCGTTGGACAGCACGGTCGGGGTATAGGCGAGGCTGACGCCGAACTGGCGGAACTGCACCGTCACCTGGCCAAGGCCCTGCGAGACCGGGATCGGAAACTCGCCGCCCGCAAGGAAGGTCGCGGTTTCACCCGACAGCGCGGTAAGATTGGGTTCGCTGATCGTGGTGACCAGGCCGAGGCGTTCGGACAGATCAAGCGCGCCCAGCACGTTGATCCCGAACAGCTTGCCCAGACCCGCGAGTGATGTGCCACCGCGCGAATCGACCGCGGGGCCGGGGATCGTGGTACCATCGGGCAAGACGAAGGAGCTTTGGGCAAGCGCATTGCCTGTGCCCAGCGGCCCGGCAGACGACCATTCTTTGGTTCCGCCCAGCGGCCGCCCCGTGCCGACACCGAAGCGGAAGCCGCCCGTGCCGTCGATCGAAGTGAGGTTGCCGCCCACCTCGCGCAGCAGGCTGCGGCTGACTTCGGCGATCTTGACGTGCAGATTGACCTGCAGCGGGGTCGCGGTCTTGAGGCGGCTGATGACGTTGGCGTCCTTGCCGATGAAGGCGGTGACAAGGCGTTCGGCCTCGGCCGCGTCTTCAGGGGCGGAGACGGTGCCGGTCAGCAGCACGGTGTTGGTGCCCATCGTCGACACGTTCACGCGGGCATCGGGCATCGCCAGCGCGAGCATCTGCGAGACGGTGCCGATGCTCGATCCGACGCGGATGTTGGCCGAAAAGATCACTTCGCCGCGCGCGTTGCTGGCATAAACCGTGGTCTCGCCGCCCGCCTTGCCGAAGACATAGAGCTGGTTCTGCGATTTGACCTGAACGTCGGCGACATCCTCGTTGGCGACGAAGACATCGGCCATCGTGCCAGGCACCGTCACCAGTTCGCCCTTGCCGATCGACAGGACGATTTCCTGCGACGGGCGGACGATCTGCTGGGCGCCTGCGATCCCGGCAGGCACCGCTGCCATCGGCACCGCGACGAGCGCAGCCAGCAGCAGCTTGGTCTTGAAGTTGCGTGTCATGGGTTTCCCCCCCTCGAATTTGGTCGACATGTTAGTCCGGCGTCAGTCAGTCCTGCGCGAGGCCGGACCTGGCGCTGATGGCGGTTTCGGTGGTTTCCTTGCCGCGGGTGACCCGCACGCTCGGCCCGCGGTAGACGGGGGCAGCGGCAGGCGCTGCGCCGCCGGACGGTGCGGCTGCGACCGGTGCCGGGGCAGGTGCAGCCATCGCCCCTGCGTTCTGCGGCGCTGCGCGCGGCGGCACGGTGGTGCGCTGGAAGCGCGACACATCGCCGCCGGTCACGAAGGTCGTGCCCTTGTCGAGCGGTCGGGCCATCGCGGCCTTGAGCAGCTTTTCTTCCTGTTCGGGCGTCGCGCCTTCGGGGATCTGCACATCGCCTGCGGCAACCGCCTTTTCCAGTTCGGACTGGCTGTCCGCAATCGAGCGCAGCGCAAGGCTGATCGTGCCGATCGTCTGGGCGACCGCGATCTTCTCTGCGATCTTGGGGGTCACTTCCAATGTCACCGTGCGGAATTCGGCGACCACGGTCTTGCCGTTCTCGTCGGTGCTCTTTTCCGTGGTCTGGTCGGTGGCGAGCACGCGCAGGTTGCGCAGCACGGTTTCGGCGGTGCGCAGCGGAGTGGACTGGTCGGCCCCGTCGATCTGCTGGGTCAGCACGAGATCGACCCGGTCGCCCGCGAAGATGAAGCCGGCAACCCCGGTGGTGGCAGACACCGGAACGGTGACGGCGCGCATACCCGGGCCAAGCGCCGCAGCAAGGAAGCCGCGGTCGCCCGGCGCGACCAGCGAGCCTTGCGTCACCGGCTCGCCTGCGGTGATCGGATAGCGCACGACCGTCCCGAGCAGCTTGTTCATGTCGGCCTCGCCGTCGATGAAATAGGCGTCCTGCACCAGTTCCTTGGGCCAGGGCTGGAAGCCCAGCGCGTCGGCAGTGATGATCGTGCCCGCGGTCAGCGCGCGCTTGGCGACCAGCACGCGCGGGCCGGTCGGCACCGCAGCGGCTTCGGCCGAAGGCGCGGCGCCGCCTGCGAACATGCTGCGCGCGCCAAAGGCGGTGCCGATCGCGATGATCAGCGCGCCAAGCAGCAGAACCAGTTTCTTCCTATCCATGGCTCAAGTAGCCCCCTCGTAATCGCCCTTGGTCGGTCGCGGGCAGGTATGGTTTCGATGCGTAAGCTTTGACTGGTTAAAATCGGGTTATGCGCCGAGGCCCGCGATCGCGCCGGCGGGCAGATAGTTCTGCGCCAGCACCCACAATCCGCCGAAAGCGATCGCCACCCCGTATGGCACCGCGATCCGGTCGCGCTGGCGCCGCGCTGTGTGCCAGAAGATCAAGAGCACCGTCAGCACGCCGCCCGCGATCGCCATGATCAGCAACAACTGCATGAAATTGTAGAACGGCAGCCACAGTGCGAGCGCGGCCAGCAGCTTCACATCACCGCCGCCCATCACCTTGAACGCAAACAATGCCGCCAGAACCGCAAAGGCCCCCAGGCCCACGGCGAGCTGGATTGCGACATCGGGCCACAATTCCATCCCGCTCGCCCACCAGAACACCGGCGCGGTCAAGGCGATCGCCGCATTGAGCCAGTTGTCGATCTGGCGGCGGCGCAGATCGGTGAAAGCCGCGATCAGCAGCGCAATTGCCAAGGCGATCAGCAGCCCGTAGGAAATGGCATTCATTCTCGAAGTCCCCCGGATCGGCCCGCCCATCTGCGCGCTGCCGCGCCCGGACCGTCCTTCATTGGGACACTGATACAGGTTATGACTTACCAAATAGTAACCACACTTTCGCCGCCCGATCGCTTGCCGGCAGGGCATTTGCGCCCATGAACCGCCGCGCGATCCCCGATACCGCGCGCGAAAGCATGTGGACGGCGGCCGATGGCCATGCGATTCGCCGTATCGACTGGCCCGCCGCCGGTTCTGCGCCGCGCGGGTCGATCCTGTTCCTCCCGGGACGCGGCGATTTCTACGAAAAATATCTCGAAACGCTTGACCAGTGGCACGATGCCGGCTGGCGGGTGACTGCGGCCGATTGGCGCGGACAGGCCGGATCGGGGCGGCTTGGGAGCGATCCGATCACCGGCCATGTCGAGGATTTCAGCATCTGGGTCGACGATCTGGCGCAGCTGTGGACAGCGTGGACCGCCGAAACCCCCGGCCCGCATATTCTCGCCGCGCATTCGATGGGCGGGCATATCGTGCTGCGCGCGCTGGCGGCACACCGGATCGCGCCCGATGCGGTGATCCTCAGCGCGCCGATGACCGGGATCGCCGGCCCGCCGCTGCCCTTGCGCGTGCTCCACGCGGTGGCCGGCACAATGTGCCGGATCGGCGATCCGCAGCGACAGGCGTGGAAGTGGAGCGAGAAGCCCGGCGTGCTGCCGGCCAACCGCGACAAGCTGCTGACGCACGACGGCGACCGTTATGCCGACGAACAGTGGTGGCGCGAGGCGCGCCCCGAGCTGGTGATGGGCCCGGCAAGCTGGCGCTGGGTCGAACGCGCCTATGCCTCGTGGATGATGCTCGAAGCGCCCGGCGCGCTCGAAGCGGTCGATGTGCCCGTGCTGATCATCTCGACCGCAGCCGACAGGCTGGTGAGCCACCCTGCCAACCTGCGCGCCGCCGCGCGCCTGCCGCGCGCCGAGTTGATCGCGCTGGGCGATGAGGCGTTCCACGAGGTGCTGCGCGAAGCCGATCCCGTCCGCGACGATCTGATGCAGAAGATCGACGCCTTCCTCAGTCGCACCTGCGCCCCCAAGCCAGCCGTCTGATGATCCACGATATCGCGATCATCGGTGCCGGAATGGCGGGTGCGAGCCTTGCGGCCGAATTGGGCGCGCATGCCCGCGTGCTGCTGCTCGAAGCCGAGGACGCGCCGGGCTATCACGCGACCGGGCGGTCTGCCGCGTTCTGGGAAGAATGCTATGGCGGGCCCGGCGTGGTCCCGCTGACCCGCGCATCGGGGGCCTATCTTGCCGAACACGGGTTTCTGACCCCGCGCGGCGCACTGTATATCGGTCGCGCCGAAGACCGCGCGGCAATGGCCGATTTCCGCGCGTCCTACGAAGGCACCGGGGTCGAGATCGCCCCGCTGGGTGCTGCGGCGTTGGCCGATCGCGTGCCCTTCATCCGCCCCGAGTGGAGCGAGGCGCTGTATCAGCCGGCCTGCGCGGATATCGATGTGGCGGGGCTGCATCAGCATTATCTGACTGCAGCCCGGCGGCATGGCGTCACGATTGCCTGCCGCGCGAGAGTGACGGCGCTGACCCGCGCGGGCGGCGCATGGACGATCACTTGTGCGAACGGGCAGACGTGGCAGGCCGCGACGATCGTCAATGCCGCCGGCGCATGGGCGGACGAGGTTGCGCAAGCCGCAGGCATTTCGCCCATCGGCATCGCGCCGCTGCGCCGCACGGTCGCGGTGCTGCGGGTCGATCCGGCCGCACCCGCCGATCTGCCGCTGGTGCTCGACATCAACGGCGGCTTCTACTTCAAGCCCGATGGCGGGCGGCTGTGGCTGTCCCCGCACGACGAGATTCCTTCGGCCCCCTGCGATGCCGCGCCCGAAGAGCTCGATGTCGCGGTGGCGATCGACCGCTTCCAGCAGGTCACCGACTGGCGCATCGCTGCGGTCGAGCATCGCTGGGCGGGCCTGCGCAGCTTCGCGCCCGACCGGATGCCCGTCTATGGCGACGCGCCTGACACCGAGGGCTTCTTCTGGTTTGCAGGGCAGGGCGGCTTCGGCATCCAGACCGCGCCTGCTGCGGCAAGACTGGCGGCGCAGATGCTGCTGGGGCAGGGGGCGGACGCGATGACCTCAGGAATCGATCGGGCGATGTTCAGCCCCGCACGCTTCGCGCCTTCGCTGCATTCGATCTAGGCAAGCGTGATCGCTTCTGCCACCTTTCTGCAAGTGGATTGGTCACATGAGGGGGGAGAGGGGCCGATGGCGCACCATTTCGAGATCAGCAAGGACAAGGCGGGCGAATACCGCGTGAAGTTCAAATACAATTCGGAAACGATGTTCTCGACCGAAGGCTATTCGAGCAAGGCGGGCGCGCAAAACGCGATCGATTCGTTCAAGAAAAACGGCCCGAACGCCGAGGTTGTCGACAACAGTTGATCCTCTGGCGCGCACAACGCGCTTCGGCGATCAGTGCTTGAAGGCTGACCGGCTGTCGGCCTGACGCTTCGCTTCTTCGCTGGCGAGCGCGTCGCAGCGTTCGTTTTCGGGGTGACCGGCGTGGCCCTTGACCCACTGCCATTGCACCTTGTGTGGGCGCGCCGCGGCGATCAGTTCGCGCCAGATATCCTCGTTGGCGACGGGCTTCTTGGCCGCGTTGACCCAGCCGCGTTTCTGCCAGCCGAAAATCCACTGCGTCATGCCGTCGATGACATAGCGGCTGTCGGTGTGGACTGTGACGGCGCACGGTTCGGTGAGGGCGGCGAGGCCGCGCAGCACCGCGGTCATTTCCATGCGGTTGTTGGTGGTCTCGGGCTCCCCGCCGACCAGTTCCTTTTCATGCACGCCCATGCGCAGGATCGCGGCCCAGCCGCCGGGTCCGGGGTTGCCCTTGCACGCACCGTCGGTGAAAATGTCGACCTGTTTCATCGCCCGCGACATGGCGCGGCGCGGCTTATCCGGCAAGCAGGGCTGCGCCGTGATCGTGGTAAAACTGCCAGCGCTGCGCAAATTGCATCGGGTACTTGCGCGTCACCAGCGCATCGTCGGGGGTATCGAGCCAGTCTTCGGCGCGGCTGGCGACGAACCTGAGGCACGCGCCCTTGGCTACGTCTGCAAACAGCGCGCGTTCTTCGGGGGTGAGCGGGCGGACCGACTGATACCCATCGATCAGCGCTACGCCGCAATCCGCGCGGTAGGCATTGGCTGCATCGAAACACCATGCCGCATGCGTCACCGTCAGATCGAGCAGCATCGGCCCTGTGCAAGCAAAGTAGAAATCGATCAGCCCCGTCACGTCCTCGCCGAGCATCAGCACGTTGTCGGGGAACAGGTCGGTGTGCGTCTGCGATTGCGGGAGCGCGGACAGATCAAGAGCTGCGGCCACGCGGGCGTGATCGAGCATCGCGGGCAGCGCAGGGTCGATCGTTTCGAGGGCTGCAGCACCGCAGGCATCGAGTATCGCCGCGCTGGCGGCAAAATCCATCGCATTGGCGCGGGTCTGCGGGAAGTCGGCGGCGGCCAGATGCAGCCCCGCCAGCACCGCGCCGATGCTTCGCGCCTGTGTCGGGGTGGGGCGGGTGGGGGAGACACCGGGCAGGAATTCGATCAGCGCCGCCGCTTTCCCCTCGACCATCCGCCACGATGCGCCATCGCGGTCGTGCATCGTGCGCGGCACCGGGCAGCCCTTGGCCGCCAGATGATCGAGCAGGCCGAGGAAATAAGGCAGATCGGCATAGTCGATCCGCCGTTCGTACAGCGTGAGGATGAACCGGGTTCCCGACCCGCCGCTGCCGGTGGTTTCCACCAGCCAGTTCGAATTGGACACGCCCTCGGCGATGCCCTTGGCCATGACCAGCGAACCGACGTCATATTCGCCGATCAGCCGGGCAAGGTCTTCCGCCCCCAGATGGGTGTAAACCGCCATGCCCGCGCCGCTCTTCTGCGCCTATTCGGTCAACTGGCGGGGCAGCTTGAACACCATCTTCTCCACCGTCGCGGTGATCTCGCGCTCGTGGATGGTGCGGTGCTGTGCCAGCGCGGCGACCACTTCGCGCACCAGCACTTCGGGCGCGGATGCCCCGGCGGTCAGCCCCAGTGTGGTCACCCCGTCGAGCCAGGCAAAATCGATCTCGCTCGCGCGCTGGATCAGCTTGGCGGGCGTTCCCAGCCGCTCGGCCACTTCGACCAGCCGCAGCGAATTGGACGAATTGGGCGCGCCGATCACCAGCACCAGGTCGCAATCATGCGCCAGTTCCTTGACCGCTGCCTGCCGGTTCGAGGTCGCATAGCAGATGTCCTCGGCCTTGGGCCCCGAGATATTGGGATAGCGCCATTCGAGCGCCTCGATCACTTCGCGCGTGTCATCGACCGACAGCGTCGTCTGGGTGAGGTAGGACAGGTCCTCGTCCGAATCGAAGGGCAGCTTGTCGACATCCTCGATCGTTTCGACCAGCGTCATCTGCCCGGGCTCGACCTGACCCATCGTGCCGATCACCTCCGGGTGGCCTTCGTGGCCGATGAAGATGATGTGACGGCCTTTCTCGATCTGGCGTTCGGCCTGGCGGTGGATCTTGCTCACCAGCGGGCAGGTCGCATCGAGATAGAGCAGTTCGCGGCGGCGCGCTTCGGCCGGCACCGCCTTGGGCACACCGTGCGCGCTGAACACCACCGGCGCATCGTCGGGCACCTCGTCGAGTTCCTTGACGAAGATCGCGCCCTTGGCCTTCAACCCTTCGACGACATATTTGTTGTGGACGATCTCGTGCCGGACATAGACCGGCGAGCCATAGCGTTCGAGCGCCTTTTCGACGATCTCGATCGCGCGGTCGACCCCGGCGCAGAAGCCCCGCGGGGCAGCGATCAGCAGGTTGAGCGGGGGAAGGTCGGTCGCCGGCACGTCGGCGGCAGGAAAGGGCGCGTTCATATCGCTCCCTCTAGCGCAAGCGCCGCGTCCTCGCTAGGGCGCAAGGGATCGTAATTCGAGGACGGCTTTTTGTGATGATGCTTCGCGCGCGCGCTCCGCTTGCCACCACGGCATTTGCTCTTGGCACCGTCATGGCGCTGTCTGCCTGCGCCAAGGAAGGCGAACTGGTGATCGACCAGGGTGTCGGCATCACCAGCGTCCTGACGCTGTGCCCGGCGGTCGGCATCCCCGACTATACCGGCGATGTCACCACCTTCCGCAACCCTGCCGACACTTCGGTCGCCAGCCTCGATGTGAGCGCAGCGATGACCGGGCTGCGGTCGACCTGCAACGACACCACCGACAAGGTCTTCTCCGAAGCGACCTTCACCGTCAATGCGCGGCGCACCGACCCGCGCGGCGCGCGCAATGTCGAATTGCCCTATTTCGTCACCGTGGTGCGCGGCGGAAATGCTGTCGTCTCGAAGCGGGTCGGGACGGTCACGCTCGCCTTTGCCGATGGGCAGGAGCGCGCCAGCACGACCGCCAAGGCCGGCAGCTACGTCAACCGCGCGGATGCCGCCTTGCCCGCCGATATCCGCGAAAAGATCACCAAGCGCCGCCGGGCGGGCGATGCCGATGCCGCGCTCGATCCGCTCGCCGATCCCGAAGTGAAGGCCGCGATCGCGCGCACCCGCTTCGAAATGCTGGTCGGGTTCCAGCTGACCGAAGCGCAGCTGCGGTATAACGCGACGAGATAGTTTGCTTTGCGCTCCCGGTTCCGCGGGAGCGTCCTCGGCGCGTTTCCTTCGCTTCGCTACGGAGCGCCTTCGGGCGGCCGTTCGGCCTTGCGGTGCCGTTGGCACCGGCCATCGCCACACGCTGCGTTTCGTTTGTGTCCCTTCCTCCCCGCCCCGGGCTTGACCCGGGGCCCCGCTTCCTATCTTGCACGCGCGACATATCGCGCCAGACGCACGAGAACCCGATGACCGAACGCAAGACCCTTTACGCCGCCCATGCCGCGCTTATCGAAAGCGTGCTGACCGAGCTTGTCGCCGAAGGTACGCTGCCGGCGGGCACCAGCTTTGCCAATGTCACGCTCGAACCGCCGCGCGATGCGAGCCACGGCGATCTTGCCACCAATGCGGCAATGGTGCTGGCCAAGCCCGCCGGTTTGAACCCGCGCGAGCTGGCCGAAGCGATCACGGGCAAGCTCGCCGCGCACCCCGGCATCACCAGCTCCGATATCGCCGGGCCGGGCTTCATCAACCTGCGGCTCGCCCCGCAGGCGTGGCTCGACGAGCTTGCCGCCATCGCCGCGATGGGCGGCGATTACGGGCGCTCGGCGATGGGCGGGGACAAGGTGGTCAACATCGAATATGTCTCGGCCAATCCGACCGGCCCGATGCACATGGGCCACTGCCGCGGCGCGGTGGTGGGCGATGCGCTGGCCGGCTTGCTCGAATTCGCCGGGCACCGCGTCACCAAGGAATATTACGTCAACGATGCCGGCGCGCAGGTCGATGTCCTCGCGCGCTCGGTTCACCTGCGCTACCGCGAGGCGCTGGGGGAAACGGTTGTTATCCCCGAAGGCCTTTATCCCGGCGAATACCTGAAGCCCGTGGGCGAAACGCTCGCCGCCGAATTCGGCGATCGCTACGCCGCTGCGCCCGAAGCCGAATGGCTGCCCTTGTTCCGCACCCGCGCCGTGGCGGCGATGATGGACATGATCCGCGAGGATCTGGCGACGCTCGGCATCAAGCACGACCTGTTCTCCTCCGAAGCCGAATTGCAGGCCTCGGGGAAGGTCGACGCGGCGGAACAATGGCTGCGCGACCACGATCTCGTCTATGACGGCGTGCTCGAAGCGCCCAAGGGCAAGGCCCCGCCCGAAGACTGGGAACCGGTCCAGCTTCCGCTGTTCCGCTCGACGAAGTTCGGCGACGATCAGGATCGCCCGATCAAGAAATCGAACGGCGCGTGGACTTACTTCGGCGCGGACCTCGCCTACCACTTCCAGAAGGCCCAGAGCGCCGATGCGCTGGTCGACATCTGGGGTGCGGACCATGCCGGCACGGTCAAGCGGATCAAGGCTGCGGTCGCGGCGCTGACCAGTGCCGACGGGGCAACCGCCAAACCGTTCGAGGTCAAGCTGGTGCAGATGGTCCAGCTGATGAAGGGCGGCCAGCCGTTCAAGATGTCCAAGCGGTCGGGCAATTTCGTCACGCTCGCCGATGTCGTCGAGATGGTCGGCAAGGACGTGGTGCGTTTCACCATGCTGACCCGCAAGCCCGACGCGCAGATGGATTTCGATTTCGACAAGGTGGTCGAAGCCTCGAAAGACAATCCGGTCTTCTATGTGCAATATGCCCATGCGCGCATCCGTTCGAGCTTGCGCAAAGCGGCGGAGATGGGGATCACCCCCTCCGATGCTGCGGTGGACAGGCTGGGACCCGAAGAACACGCGCTGATCGCGCGCGCAGCGCAATTCCCGCGCGAGATCGAGGCCGCGGCGCGTGCGCGCGAGCCGCACCGGATCGCCTTCTACCTCTATGATCTGGCCGCCGACCTTCATTCCTATTGGAACCTCGGCAATGATCGCCCGGAAAAGCGGTTCATCGTGGAACAGGACTCTGCGCTGACAGCGGCAAGGCTTTTCCTGGCAAGCGCAATCGGGCAAGTGATCCGCAATGGCCTCGCCGTCCTTGGCGTCGAGGCGGTCGAGAGCATGTGATGAGGCCCGGGGAGGGCGCAGGGTTTCATGATGGTTGATGCCGAATACGAAGAACTGGCCGAGCCCGAAAGCGAGCTCGATCTGGTCGATACCGACAGCCTGCCCTGGCTCGAAGCCGATGAAGAGGACGACGAGGCGGGCGGGCTCGACGGCTCGCAGATCATGCTCTTCGCCGCCGGGCTGATCGCGCTGCTCGCGGTGGTCGTGGGCGGGGTGTGGTGGTTCACCAACCGCGCCGGCGACGATGCGTTGGTGGCCGATGGCAGCGTGATCGAAGCGCCCGAGGGCCCGATCAAGCAGGCGCCCGAAGATCCAGGCGGCAAGACATTCGCCGGCACCGGCAATGTCGCGCCCGTCGTGGGCGAGGGCGGATCGCGCAACGCGGTGGTCGCGGAACCCGCCATGCCCGCGCTGCCCGGCGGCACCCCTGGCGCTACGCCTGCGGCGTCCGCGACAGCTTCGGGCGGAGCGGTCAAACCGACGCCCGCCGCCACGCCTTCGCCCGCGCCTGTGCCCGGTACCGGCGTCCAGCTCGCCGCCTACGGCACCCGCGCCCGCGCCGAACAGGGTTGGCTCGATGCCCAGCGCCGCACCGACAAGCTTTCCGGCGTGAAATACCGGATCGTCGAAGGCAAGGTCGATATCGGCACCGTCTATCGGTTGCAGGCGGTTGCGGGCAGCCGCGCCGAGGCCGACCGGTTGTGCGGCGCGCTCAAGGCCGATGGGGTCGACTGCCAGGTAAAATAGGGTGATTTAGGCGTGGATCGAGGCGGCCTTGACCCCGCCTTGACCCCCTCTTGCCCTTGCCTGACCCGCGTTTGCGTGCGATTCAGCGGCATGATTCCGGCAATTTTCGGCCTTTCCGGCCCCGTTTTGACCGCCGATGAGCGCGCATTTTTTCGCGATTGCGACCCGGCGGGCTATATCCTGTTCGGTCGCAATTGCGTCGACCCGGTGCAATTGCGCCGCCTGACCGACGACCTGCGCGCGATCCACGGACGCGACCGGTTGCTGGTGTCGATCGACCAGGAAGGCGGCCGTGTCGCCCGCCTGCGCCCGCCGCATTGGGCCGCCTATCCGGCAGGCGATGCCTTTGAAAAACTTTATCAAATCGCCCCCGCCAGCGCGATCGAGGCGGCCCGTGCCAATGCCACGGCGATGGCGCTCGAACTGTCGGCGATGGGGATTACGGTGGATTATCACCCGCCGCTCGACCTGCGCGTTCCGGGCGCGCACGACGTGATCGGCGACCGCGCTTTCGGCAGTGACCCCACGCAGGTCGCCGCGATCGGGCGCGCGGTGCTCGAAGGACTTGCCGCAGGCGGGGTCGCGGGATGCATCAAGCACATGCCGGGGCACGGCCGCACCGATGTCGACACGCACAAGGCGCTGCCCACAGTAACCGCGTCGCCAGCGGAACTCGAAGCTGATCTGGAACCTTTCCGTGCGCTTAATCAGGCGCTTATCGGCATGACCGGGCATCTGGTATTTACGGCTTGGGATGCCGAAAATCCCGCGACCTTGTCGCAGAAGGTGATCCGCGACGTGATCCGCGGCAAGATCGGGTTCGACGGGCTGTTGCTGACCGACGATATCGACATGGAAGCGCTGGGCGGCGCGATCCCCGAACGGGCTGCACGTGCCCATGCTGCAGGTTGCGACATCGTCCTCAATTGCTGGGCCAAGATGGATGACATGCAAGGCATTTGCGCGGCCTTGCCCGCCATGTCCGATGCCAGCGCCGTCCGGCTCGACCGCGCGCTGGCGCAAACCCGCGTCGCTGACCAGATCCCGGCACGCGCCGGCGAGCTGCTGGCCAAACGCGATGCGCTGCTTGCGCTTGCCACCGCGTCTGCATGACCGCAGACGATCAGGCCTTCCTGTTCGCGCCCGAGGCCGCGCGGCCCGATCCCGAGGCACTCTACCTCGAGCTTGACGGGTGGGAAGGGCCGCTCGACCTGCTGCTCGATCTGGCGCGGCGGCAGAAGGTCGATCTGCTCCAAATCTCGATCCTCGCGCTCGTCGACCAGTATCTCGATTTCATCGAGCAGGCGGGCGAGTTGAAGCTGGAACTGGCTGCCGATTACCTCGTGATGGCGGCGTGGCTCGCCTATCTCAAATCGGCGATGTTGCTGCCCAAGGCCGAGCAGGAGGATCCGAGCCCCGAGGAACTCGCGCTGCGGCTCCAAATCCGCTTGCAGCGGCTCGGCGCGATGCGTGAGGCGGCTGCACGGTTGATGGGGCGCGACCGGATCGGGCGCGATGTTTTTCTGCGCGGAAAGCCCGAAGGTCTCCGCACGGATCGCAAGACCGCCTGGCGCAGCGACCTGTTCTCGCTGATCGAGGCCTATGGACAGGTCAAGGCGCGTACCGCGCCGCGGATCTACCACGTCGCAAACCGACCGGTGATGACGCTCGACACCGCATTGGAACGCGTCGCCGCGATGCTCGGCGTGACGCTGGAATGGATGGAGATCCGCGACTTTCTGCCGCCGCATGCCTCGCTCGAATTGAAGCGGTCGGCGCTCGCGTCGAGCTTCGTCGCCGCGCTCGAACTTGCCAAGCGCGGGCGCGCGCAGCTTGAGCAGGATGGCGCTTTCGCACCCCTGCGCATCCGCGCCTGCCGGGACGCCGCGCAATGACCGGAGAGGAACCCGCCACGCTCGAACGGGCGGTGGAGGCGACGCTTTTCGCATCCAACGTGCCCTTGGGCATCGAGGCGCTGTCAGCGCATCTGGGCGGGCTTGCCCACAGCGAAGTGCGCGCCGCGCTCGCGTTGCTGGCAGAGCGATACCTTGCGCGCGGCGTGCATCTGGTGGAGCGCGGCGGGCGCTGGCATTTCGAGACCGCGCCCGATCTTGCGCATCTGCTGCGCCGCGAAAAGGAGCAGGTGCGCCGCTTGAGCCGCGCGGCGACCGAAGTTCTGGCGATCATCGCCTATCATGAACCGGTCAGCCGCGCCGAAATTGAATCGATCCGCGGCGTGCAGACCAGCGGCGGGACGCTGGATGTGCTGATGGAGGCAGGATGGGTAAAGCCCGCTGGCCGCCGTGAAGTGCCGGGCCGCCCGGTGATCTATGCGACGACGCCCGATTTTCTCGACCATTTCGGCCTCGCCAGCCGCCGCGATCTGCCGGGCATCGATGAGCTGCGAGCGGCGGGCCTGCTCGATCCGGTGGACGAGGCGATGGCCGCACAGATGCTCTTCGCGCCCGACGAAAGCGGGATGCCGGGCGACGAGAATCTGCCCGATTGACTGGCAATTGCCCGGCGTCTGGCCTAAATGAACCGCTGTGAGCGGCCGGAGATGCATCCCGGCCATGCGACACCGCTGCGTGCGGGTGCGCATTTCAGGAGTTGAGACAATGGGTATTGGTTCGCTGTGGCACTGGATCATCGTTCTGCTGATCGTGCTGGTGCTGTTCGGGCGTGGCCGCATCTCGGAAATGATGGGCGATTTCGGCAAGGGCATCTCGAGCTTCAAGAAGGGCCTCAACGAAACCGAGGATACCGCGGCAAAGACCGTGCGGATCGAACCGCCCGTCGCGCCCGTCGCTCCGGTTGAAGCGCCTGCGCCCGTCGCAACGCCGGCCACGGTCGCGGCACCGGCACCGGCACCGGCACCGGCACCGGCACCGGCACCTGTGCCGGGTGACAAGCCCGACACAACCGGCGTCTGATCCGCGATTCCTGACGACGGCAGCGCAGGCGTTATCCCATGTTCGACATCGGCGCCGGAGAGCTGCTGGTCATCCTGATCGTCGCGGTGGTGGTGATCGGGCCCAAGGATCTGCCACTGGCGATGCGCACCGCGGGCCGCTGGATCGGCAAGATGCGGCGCGTGTCGGCCCATTTCCGTTCGGGCATCGACGCGATGGTGCGCGAGGCAGAACTGGAGGAAATGGAAAAGAAGTGGAAGGCGCAGAATGAAGAAATCATGCGCCGTTCGGCTGCGTTGACCGAAGCCGAGGCGGGCGCTCCGGTGATGACCGGCCCGCCGCCCGTTGCGCAAGGACAAACTTCGGCGCCGATGAACGCTCAGGCGTCTGCCACGGACACGCCCCCGGTCGAGGCGCTGGCCGAACCGCTTGCGCAGCTTCCGCTGCCCGATCCCGAGCCTGCTCCTGCGCAAGCACCGGCAAATGGTTCCGCGCCCAAGGGGAACAGCGATGTTTAAGATCGCCGATCTCGACGAGAGCCGCGCGCCGCTGCTCGATCACCTGATCGAACTGCGCACCCGGATCGTGCGTGCGCTGTTGGCGCTGGGTGTGGGTTTTGCGATCTGTCTCTATTTCGCCGACGATATTCTCGGTCTGCTGGTGCGGCCCTTGAAGCAGGCCTTCCCCGACGGGCAAGGGCAGCTGATCTTCACCAAACTGCCCGAAGTGTTCTTCGTCGAACTGAAGGTCGCGCTGTTTGCAGGCTTCATGGTCAGCTTCCCGGTGATCGCGAACCAGCTGTGGGCGTTCGTCGCGCCAGGACTATACGCGCGCGAGAAGAAGGCATTTCTGCCGTTCCTGTTTGCCACGCCCGTGCTGTTCACCGCGGGCGCATCGCTGGCCTATTTCATCGTCATGCCGACCGCGTTCAAGTTCTTCCTCGGCTTCGGCGGCGAGGCAGGCGGCTTGCAGGTTCAGGCACTGCCGAGCGCGGGCGAATATCTCAATCTCGTGATGCAGTTCATTCTGGGCTTCGGGGTCACGTTCCTGCTTCCGGTGCTGCTGCTGCTGCTTCACCGCGCAGGGATCGTATCGCGCGCGCAGATGGTTGCCGCGCGGCGCTATGTGATCGTCGCGATCTTCGTCATCGCGGCGGTCGTCACCCCGCCCGATCCGGGATCGCAGATCATTCTGGCGCTGCCGCTATGGCTGCTTTTCGAAGCCTCGCTGGTGCTGATGCGCTTGCAGGAAGGCGCGGTTGCTGCCGACAAGGCAGCGCGCGAGGCTGAGGAAGCGGCGGCCGCAGCGGCGGCGGAGTAATTAGTCCCCGCGCACCCGCACCCCGCCGATCCACACCTGAAGCACCTTGGTTTCGCGCAAGGCTTCGGGCGCGGCGAACAATGGGTCGCGGTCGATCAGCAGGAAGTCGGCACGCTCGCCCGGGATCAGCCGGCCGAAACGGCCATCGGCAAACCCGGCATAGGCGGCATCCGCGGTGAACCCCGCGAGTGCAGCCTCGCGGCTGACTGTCTGCTGCGGGAACCAGCCGCCGAAAGGCTCGCCGGCAGCATCGGTGCGGCTGATTGCGGCGGCCATGCCGGCCCACGGATCGGCAGGCTCAACCGGCGCGTCCGAACCGAAGGCGAGCTTGCTGCCCGCCACCATCACCGAACGCCACGGATAGGCGCCCGCCAACCGGTCCGGACCGAGGCGTGCTTCAGCCATCAGGCGGTCGGACGTTTGATGCAGCGGCTGCATCGAAGCGATCACCCCGTGCTGGCCCATCCTCGCGATATCGGCCGGATCCAGGATCTGCGCATGTTCGATCCGCCAGCGGCGGTCGCCCTTGTAGCTTTCGGACAATTCCGCGATCGCGGCCAGCACTTCGGCGTTGGCGGCATCGCCGATCGCGTGGACTGCGGTCTGGAAATTGTCCATCGCCGCGCGGCTCATCAGGTTCCTGAGCTGGCTGGCCGATAGCAAGGCGAGCCCGCGCGTGCCATGATCATCGGCATAGGGCGCCTTGAGGCTCGCCCCACGCGAACCGAGCGCGCCGTCGAGAAACAGCTTGATCCCGCCCATCCGCAGCCGGTCGTTATACAGCCAGCCGGTCGGCTCGGGCCCCGCCATCAGTTCGAGCGTTTCGACCGAATCGGCATAGGACATGATCCTGATCGCCAAGCGCCCTTCGTCGCCTGCACGGCGGAAGGCGGTCCAGTCGGCAGGTTTGGTGCCCATGTCGGCGACTGCGGTCACCCCCTTGGCGAGCAGCACCTCCTGCGCCTTGGCCAGCGCAAGGTCGCGGTCTTCCGGGCGCGGCGCAGGCACGACCTTGGCGACGAGCGCGATCGCATTGTCGACGAACACGCCAGCGGGCGCGCCCTTGGCATCGCGTATCACCTTGCCGCCTGCGGGATCGGCAGTCTTCGCGGTGACGCCGGCGGTCTGGATCGCGAGGCTGTTCGCCCAGTTCGCGTGATTGTCCGCGCGCTCCAGCCACACCGGGCGATCGGCGACCACACTGTCGAGCTCGGCAGCGGTGGGGAAGCGGCCAAGGCCCCATTTTTCCTGATTCCAGCCGCGCCCCAGGATCCACGGACGGCCCGGATTGGCCTCGGCAAAGGCCTTGATCTTGGCGAGCGCATTTTCGAGCGAGGTGGTGTCCGAAAGGTCAAGCGTCAGCGCGGCAAAGCCCATGTCCATTACATGGACGTGTGCATCGATCATGCCCGGCACCATCACCCGGCCTTCGCCGTCGAGCCGATAGTCGACCTTCGGGCGCTTGTCGCCGCGTTCGAGCACCATCGTGATCGTGCCCGCCTCGTCGAACACGATCGCGTTGAACCGCTTGACCTTGCCGCCCTGATCGATCGTCACGCCGTCGACATTGTCGATCAGCGTATCGGCAAACGCGGGTGCACAAAGCGCGAGCGCGGAAACGGCGGCAAGGGCGGAAAACAAAGAAGGGCGCATGGCGATCCTTGGCAAAATGGCAGGTCGCGGGTGCTAGAGCCTTCGCGCGCGCTTGCCAACTTTCAGCCGCACAGGAATTCCTTTTGCGGTTTGGGTGCGTGGCTGATTGCCCTTGGCTGCGCGAGGCTATAACCGGTTCGGCACCATGTCGACACAGCTTGCAGCAGCCAGCCCCAAGGGCGCCGCCGCCACTCCGGCGAATCTCACCATCGATGACGTGCGCGCCGCCGCGGCGCGGATCGGCGATGCGATCGTCCACACGCCGATGATGCATTCGATAACATTGTCGGAAATCACCGGCGCGGATATCTGGCTGAAGTTCGAGAACTTGCAATTCACCGCCGCTTACAAGGAGCGCGGCGCATTGAACGCGCTGCTGCTGCTGACGCAGCAACAGCGGAACCGCGGCGTGATCGCGGCATCGGCGGGCAACCACAGCCAGGGGCTGAGCTATCACGGAACGCGGCTGGGTGTGCCGGTCACAATCGTGATGCCGCGCACCACGCCGACGGTAAAGGTGATGCAGACCGAAAGCGTCGGCGGCAAGGTGGTGCTCGAAGGCGAAACCTTCGATGAAGCCTATGCCCATGCGCGCAAGCTCGAAGGCGAGTTGGGTCTGACCTTCGTTCACCCCTTCGATGATCCCGATGTGGCAGCCGGCGCAGGCACGGTCGCGCTCGAAATGCTGGCTGTGAAGCCCGATCTCGATTGCATCGTTACGCCGATCGGCGGGGGCGGGCTGATTTCGGGAATGGCGACCGTCGCCAAGGCGCTAAACCCCGATATCGAGGTCGTGGGTGTGCAGGCGGGCCTGTTCCCGAGCATGTTCGACCGGATCAAGGGCGCCAATCTGCCGTGCGGCGGCGATACGCTGGCTGAAGGCATCGCGGTCAAGCAGCCGGGCGATTTCACCTCGAAGGTGATTGCCGAGAAGGTCGACGATATCCTGCTGGTCGACGAGCCGGCGCTGGAGAAGGCGGTGGCGCTGCTGCTCCAGATCGAAAAGACCGTGGTCGAAGGTGCAGGCGCTGCCGGTCTTGCCGCGGTGCTGCGCAATCCTTCGCGCTTTGCTGGCAAGAGCATCGGGCTGGCGCTGTGCGGCGGCAATATCGACACGCGGCTGCTCGCCAATGTGCTGCTGCGCGATCTGGCGCGGCAGGGCAGGTTGGCGCGGCTGCGGATCACCTTGCAGGACCGCCCTGGCGCGCTGTTCCGGGTGATGCGCCTGTTCGACGAGCACAATGTCAACATCATCGAGATCTACCATCAGCGCATCTTCACCACGCTGCCCGCCAAGGGCCTGATCACCGATATCGAATGCGAGGCGCGCGACGCCGAACAGGTCGATCGGTTGGTCGAGGGCCTGCGCGCCAACGGTTACATCGTGCAGTTGGTCGAACTTGGCTGATAAATCGGGTATTTTCGGTCGGATAGTGCCGGGCGGCGCCCCCGGTTAGCACCGTTGCGGGTGCAGTTGCGCGGCGCCCGTGGGGTGATCGCGCAGATTTCGTGACATTTTCATGGTTAAGGCTCTTTCACCTGAGCGAAGGTGTGGGCATAAGATTTTCTTAACACTTTCGCTCACCGAAGCGATTCATCGCTCCAAGGACAGGCCCCACCCGTGACGGCACCGATCCGCTTCCCCCGCTTCTTCGTGACGAGCCCCGCGCCGTGCCCCTATCTGCCGGGCCGCAGCGAGCGCAAGGTCTTCACCGAACTGAAGGGCGCGCATTCCGATCAGTTGAACGAGGCCTTGGGCCGGATCGGGTTCCGCCGCAGCCAGACGGTTGCCTACCGACCGTCCTGCCTCGATTGCCAGGCCTGCGTTTCGGTGCGGGTGGTGGCGGGCAAGTTCCAGCCATCGTCCACGCAAAAGCGCGATCTGAAGCGCAACAGCGATCTCATCGTCACCGAATGCCGCCCGTGGGCGACCGACGAACAGTTCGAACTGCTTTCGCGCTATCTGGGGCAGCGTCATCCCGATGGCGGAATGTCGGCGATGGACGAACTCGATTACGCGGACATGATCGAGCATACTCCGGTAACCAGTGTGGTCACCGAATACCGCGAGCCGGGGCCCAACGGCAAACCCGGCCGGCTGGTGGGGGCATGCCTGACGGACCGTCAGGGCGACGGCCTGTCGATGATCTATTCATTCTACGACCCCGAACACCCCACCCGCGCGGGGTTGGGCAATTTCATTATCCTCGATCATATCCGCCGTGCCGCCGATGAGGCATTGCCCTACGTCTATCTGGGCTATTGGGTCGAAGGTTCCGCGCGCATGCAATACAAGGTTCGTTACCGCCCGCTTGAGCGGCTGACGCGCGATGGCTGGCAGCAGATGGCCTCCGACGAGCAGCACCGCCTGATCGCGGCAGCAACCGCACCGCGCAACGCACCGCGCGAAAGCCTCGCCAATGCACGGGGCAAGGATGGCCAGCCTGTCAAGTTCACGGCCGGTTGAGGTCCGCCGGCGGGCCGCGCTCCGCCTCGCCATCATCGTCGGACTGGGGCATGCTGCATGGATGCCCTTTGGTGCGTCGGCAGTCGCTGCTGTTTCGCGCGTTCAAGCGTCCGCGCAGGACGATGTCGAGCGTGAGGCCGCTCAACCTGCGCAGGCGCCGGCTGCCGCGTCTGCCGATCAAGCCGTCGCGGCGCAGGGCGCACCCGACCCTGCGCCGGTGCCGCAATCGCTTGATGACCTGATTCCCGAAGCCGCGGTTGCCGATCCGGAGGCGTGGGCTGCGACCGGGGTGGCCGATCCGGCGGCACCCGGCGAATTTGTCGAAGATCCCTTGGCACAGGCGCCCGATCCCGCGTTCGAGGCGGAATTTGCAGCACTCGGTGATCCATCGGCGCCTGCGCCTGTTGATGGCAACGCGGGCAGCGAGGCCGATGGCGAAACCGCACTTGCCGTTGGCGAAATCGAACCACTGCCGGCCGATCCGGAGCTTGAAGCACTGGCGAGCATTTCCGCGCCGGTGGTCGCCGACTTGCCCGAACTGACTGAAACCCGCATCAATTCAACCTTGGTGCTGGCGCTCCCCGCAGCGCCCGGAGCCTTCCCCGAAAAGGCCGAATTCGTCGAGCGTTTCCGTGATCTGTCGACGTTGCGCGAACTCGATGCCGGCGAAGATGCCGCGCCGCAGGTCGCCGCACGCGCACGCGCGGACGAGGAATTGCTGGGCGATATCCTGCGGACCTATGGCTATTACAGCGGTAATGTGGTGCGCCAGCTTTCGGGCGGCCGGCGCGCAGGGGCCGGAGCCGAAAGTCAAAGCGAAAGCGATGCCGAAGCCGCTTCCCGTGAACCCAGCGTGCGGTTCGATATTCTTCCCGGGCCGCGTTACAGTTTCGGTCGCATAGATCTTGGCGCGCTGCCCGCCTTGCCGCAGCCCGATGCGGTGCGGCTGACCAGCGCGTTCGCGATCAAGCCGGGCGATCCGCTTTACGCCGACCGTATTATCGAGCGCGAACTCGAACTGCGGGTCGCGCTGGGCGAAAGCGGTTATCCGTTCGCCCGCCTCGATGAGCCTGAACTGCTGATCGATCACGCGCGCGAAGAAGGTGATCTCACGCTTGATGTCCAGCCGGGCGGCAAATATGTGTTCGGCCCGATCATCAGCAGCGACCCGCGTTTCCTGTCCGGGCGGCATCTTGCTCGGATCGCGCGCTTCGATGAGGGCGATATCTTCCAGCAAAGCCTGGAAACCGATCTGAGGCGCGCGATCATCGCGACGGGGCTCGTATCGAGCGTGACCGTCACCCCGCGCGAAACCCGCGCACCAGCGGATGGCCGCCCGGGCGAGGTGGCGCTCGATGTGGCGCTGGAACGCGCGCCGCTGCGCACCGTGGCCGGCGCCATCGGTTACGGCACCGAGGACGGCTTCAAGCTGGAAGGGCGCTGGGAACACCGCAACCTGTTTCCACCCGAAGGTGCGCTGCGGCTGCGCGGCATTCTCGGAACGCGCGAGGCGCTGGCGAGTGTCGGCATCCGGCGCAACAATTTCCGCGGGCGCGATCAGGTTCTGACCGCGGATCTGTTTGCCAGCGACATCACCACGCAGGCAGTGGATTCGCGCGGATTCGGGATGCGCGCGACCTTCGAGAAGGTGTCGAACATCCTGTTCCAGAAGCCGGTCAGCTGGCAGGTGGGCGGCGAATTGCTCTACACCGACGAACGCAATCGCACCGCGCGAACCGCGCCCGATACCGTGGTGCCGCGGCAGACCTATCTGATCGGCGGGCTGTTCGGCAGCGTCACGCTGGATGCCAGTGACGATCTGCTCGACCCCACCGAAGGCTGGCGGACGACCATGTTCCTCGCGCCCGAAGTGTCGCGTTCGGACAGCACCGAGAGCTTCTATCTTCGTGCGCAGGGTGATGCGAGCTATTACCAGAGCCTCGGCGGCACGGTTCTGGCGGGCCGGGTGCGGGCCGCGACCATTCAGGGCGTATCGGCAGACGATATCGCGCCGTCGCGCAGGCTGTATGGCGGGGGCGGGGCATCGGTTCGCGGCTATGGGTTCCAGGGTGTCGGCCCGCGCGACGATCTCGGTAACCCCACGGGCGGGGCATCGCTCGTCGAGTTTGCGCTCGAAGCGCGAATCCCCACACCGCTGTTCGATGGCGCAATCGAGATCGTGCCCTTTGTCGACGGTGGCTCGGTCGCGCGCGGGTCGACCCCGGACTTCGACGAGATCCGCTTCGGTGCCGGGGTTGGTCTGCGTTACAAGACCACCTTCGGTCCGATCCGGGTGGATGTCGCAGCGCCGTTGAACCCGACCGCGTTCGACAGCCCTGTGGTGGTCTATGTCAGTCTGGGGCAGGCCTTCTGATGGCCGATCTGCGCAATCCGGATGGCGCACCCGTGGCTGAAACATCGCTTGCGCCGGCAAAGCGCAGCCGCGCACGCTGGGGCAAGCGCGCGGGGTGGATACTGGGGCTGCTGGTCGCCCCCTTCCTGCTTGCCGCGCTTTTTCTCGCCAGCCCGATCGGCAAACGTTTTATCGCCGACCAGATCGCGGCGAGCGCGCCGGCGTCCGGCTTGCGGATCAGCGTCGGACGGATCGAAGGCGATATCTACGGGCAGGCGGTGCTGCGTTCGGTGGTGCTGCGCGATCCCAAGGGCGTGTTTCTCACCATTCCCGAAGTCGCGCTCGACTGGCGGCCGCTGAACTGGCTGTGGAGCGGGCTTGATATTCGCGAAGTGACCGCGCGGCGTGGGCGGCTGACGCGGCTCCCCCAATTGCTTCCGGGCGATCCCGATGCGCCGCTGCTCCCCGATTTCGATATTCGCATCGACAAGCTGGTGATCGATGATCTGGTGATCGCGCGAGGCGTTGCGACACCGCAGGACGAACGCGCGGACATTACCGCACGGGTCGATATCCGGCAGGGCCGCGCGCTGATCGATGCCAAGGCGCAGCTTGGCGCGCAGGACCGGATCGCGCTGCTGCTCGATGCCGAGCCTGATGGCGACCAGTTCGAGCTGTCGGGCAATGCGCGTGCGCCGGCGGGCGGCGTGCTGGCCGGCCTAGCAGGGCTGCGGGAGGGCTACGCCGCGCGGATCGTCGGCGATGGCACGTGGGCGCGGTGGCGCGGGGCGGCCACCGCTCGAAAGATCGGCGTGCCCGATGCGCGGGTGGCAGCCTTCCAGATTACCAACGATGCCGGCCGCTATGGCCTGCTCGGACAATTGCGCGCTAGGCTTGCCGGCGACAGCATTGCAGCGCGCGCCTTGGGCGAGACCACGTCGATCGCGGCGAGCTTCACGCTTGCCGAATCGGTGATCGAAGGGCGCGGCGCGGCGGTTTCGTCAGGCGCCGATCTGCGTGTCGGCGGTGTGGCCGATCTGGCTGCCAAGCATATCGATGGCGCAAGGGTTTCGCTTGCAGTGCGCAACCCCGGCCTGTTCGGCAGCGCGCTGAAGGTCGAAGGAGGGACGCTGGTTGCCAATCTCAGCGGCGACTTCGCCGACCTTGCGATCAAGCATGAAATCGCAGTACGACGCCTGGAGCTAGCAGGCGGCGTGGCAGCCACAGGCCTTGCGCAGCAGGGCAGCGCGCTGTTCAAGGACGATGTTCTCACTGTCCCGCTGGCGCTCACAGCCAGCCGCGTCACGACGGGCAACGCGCAGGCCGATCCACGTCTGGTCGGTGGCAGGGCAACCGGCGTGCTGAGCTATGATCTGGCCCGCAATTATCTTTCGGCCGATCGCGCGCGGATCGTGTTTCCCGGGCTCGATGCGGCCTTGAGTCTGCGCGGCGATATCGGTGCCGGGGCCTATGCGGTGGCCGGGCCGATCGAGGCGCGCCGGCTGAAGGTCGATGGCGCAGGCGAGGTCACCGCCAATGCCAAGATCCTCGCCAAGTTCGGTTCCGCAGTCCCTTGGAGCCTGCGCGCCAATCTGGCCGGTGTGCTCAGCCGGATCGGCAATGCCACGATCGTCAATCTCGCCGGGAATCAGGTGCGCTTCAAGGGCGAGCTTGGCATGGGCGCAGGCCAGCCGATTATTTTGCGCAACACCACGATCACCGCACCGCGCCTGACCGCGCGCCTCGACAGCCGGATCGTTACCGGCGGCGGCGTGACCCGCACCGTGCTGGCTGGCAGCGGGCGACAGGCGCAATATGGCCCCTTCCGCTTCGACGCCGAAATCGCTGGCGACGGGCCGCGCGCAGTGTTGGTGCTGGCCGATCCCTATCCGGCTGCCGGGCTGAAGGATGTACGCATCGCGCTGGCCCCCAGTACCAACGGTTTCGGGCTGGACGTGGCGGGGCAATCGCTGCTCGGTCCATTCGATGGTGCGCTCGAACTGTTCCTGCCCGAGAATGCACCCACACGGATCGCGATCAACCGGCTCAATGTCTATCGCACCAACGTCAGCGGCGAGGTGGAGCTGCGCGACGAAGGGGTGGCAGGCGACCTCCGGCTGGCGGGGGGCGGGATCGATGGGACGCTCGCTTTCCGTCCCCAAGGCGGCGGCGCGATCGGCTTTGCGGTCGATCTGGCTGCACGCAATGCCAGCTTCGGCGGGGCGAGCCCGATCTTCATCCAGCGCGCCGACATCACGGCGACCGGGCGCTTTGCCGATGGCAACACCAACGTCGATGCCGATATTACCGCCGCCGGATTCGAATATGGCGGGCTGAGCCTCGCCAACCTTTCTGCCAAGGCTTCGATCGCCAATGGGCGGGGCAAGGTCACCGGTACGATGTCCGGTCGCCGTGCCGATCGTTTTGCGCTCAATTTCGATGCCAATGTCGCGCCCGGACAGATCGCGGCGGTCGCGCGCGGTCAATATGGCGATGCGCCGATCACGATGCCGCGCCGCGCGGTGTTGACCGCGCAGGATGACGGCGGATGGCAGCTTGCTCCGACGCAGGTCGGGTTCGGCGGCGGGTTCGTGATTGCCAGCGGCGCATTTGGCGGCGGCGCCACCGATCTCGAACTCAAGGTGTCGCGCATGCCGCTGAGGCTGCTCGATCTCGCCGGCTCCGACCTCGGGCTTGGCGGGCGGCTGACCGGGATCATTGATTACCGCCAGGTCGGGCGCGCTGCGCCGACCGCGCGCGCGCGGGGCCGGATCGACCGGTTCAGCCGGGCGGGGCTGGTGCTGTCATCCAAGCCCGTGAACGTGTTGGGTGTGATCGACGTCGGGGCAGACCGGCTTACGGCTGCCGCCCGCCTGTTCGAAGGCGATGCACGGCGCGGCGATCTGACCATGACGATTGGCGGGATGGGTAGCGGCGGCGCGCTGGGGGATCGTGTGATGCGCGGCCAGCTCGACGCGCGACTGATCTTTGACGGTGCGGCCGAAACCCTGTGGCGGCTGGCCGCAATCGAAGTGTTCGATCTTGCCGGACCGCTCAAGGTCAACGCGCGCGCCAGCGGCACTTTGGAACGGCCGCGGATCACTGGCACTCTGGCAAGCGACGACCTGACGGTGCAAAGCACGCTGACCGGCACGCGGGTGACCAAGGTGGCCGCGCGCGGACGGTTTGCCGGTTCGCGCCTCGAATTGAGCCGGTTTGCCGGGCAAACTTCGGGCGGCGGCACGATCAGTGGCAGCGGGACGGTCGATCTCGGCGGGATGAGCGCGGTGCGCGGCCCGACGCTCGATCTGCGCGCCGCGGTCAAGCAGGCAAGGCTGCTCGATGCCAACGGGCTTCAGGCCACGATCACCGGGCCCTTGCGGATCGTTTCGAACGGGATGGGCGGGACGATCGCCGGGCGGGTGCGGATCGACCGGGCGCGCTGGGCGCTGGGCAATGCCGACGAGAACCGCGCGCTTCCCCGGATCGCCACGCGCGAGATCAACGGCGAAGGGCGCGGGCGGCAGGAAGTATCCGGCCGCGATGCGCAGTGGCGCTACCTCGTCAACGCGGCCGCACCCAACCGGGTCGCGGTGGAAGGGCTCGGGCTCGAAAGCGAGTGGGGAATCGATATTGCACTGCGCGGCACGGTTGCCGATCCGCGCATCGGCGGGACCGCTCGGCTGGTGCAAGGCGATTATACCTTTGCCGGCAACCGGTTCGAGCTGACCCGGGGGCGCATCCTGTTCGACGCGGGCGAACCGATCAATCCGCGGCTCGATGTGGTCGCCGAAACGCAGAAGAACGGCATCAATGTCGAAATTGCGATCACCGGCAATGCGCAGTCGCCGAGCATCGCATTTTCAAGCGATCCCGCATTGCCCGAGGAGGAAATTCTTGCCCGCCTGCTGTTCGGCGGTTCGGTGACATCACTTTCGGCCACCGATGCGGTGCAGCTTGCCGCCGCGCTGGCCGCGCTGCAGGGCGGCGACGGCGGGCTCGACCCGATCGGGACGCTGCGCCGTTCGATCGGTCTCGATCAGCTGCGCATCATCAGCGCCGATCCGCTGATCGGTCGCGGCACCGGGATCGCGATCGGCAAGAACATCACGCGCAAGATCTATGTCGAGCTGGTCACCGATGGCCGCGGTTACAGCGCCACCCAGATCGAATACCGCATCACCAGCTGGCTGGCCTTGCTGGGAACGGTATCGACCATCGGCCGCGATTCGGTGCTGGTGCAGGCCAGCCGCGACTACTGACCCGAAGGCACGGCGGGCTCAGTCCGCGTCGCTGAGGTAAAGCTCGACCTCGGCGGCGCGGCGATACACCAGCCCGCGCAGCACTGTGCCCGATGCGCGGGTCCAGCGTGCAAATTCGCGGGCCGCGCCAGTGTGATCGCCCGCATTGTGCCGCTTGGTCAGCGTCGCGCGGCCGATTGCGCCGGTGTTGTAGTGGAAGCTGACCAGTGCGTCGAACTGGGCCTGCGTGGTCGACGCCGGCCCGATCGCTCGCGCAACCTCGGCAGCATAACGGCTGACATCCTGCGCCAGGCGAAGGTCGCATTGCGCCTGCGTCCAGCGGGTGTGCGGTCCGATCCGGCCTCCATTGAACCGATCAAGCCCCGTCGCGCCCCATCCGATGGTCCAAGGCTCCCCGCCCGAGCCCGGATCGGGATAGGCTTCGATCATTCCGTCGGTCCGGAGGCGAGCACAGCCTTCGAACCGTTTGATGAGGGCAATCCCGGCAGGGCTCACCACGCGGCTGCGATCGGGAATTGCGCCGACGGCAGGCAGGGCGGCCAGCTTGCGCAGCAATTCGCGAAAAGGGCTGGACGGTTGATAGGGCATCACGAAACGCCTCCGATAATCACAGACAGGGGCGACCGATTCAGCAGCTTGCATGCAAGTAGGAAAATGATTTTGCGGGCCACACTAGTGCAGGACGGAGCGAGGGAGTGACAAGAGCTCTTGACTGACAAGAACTCTTGTCTGTAAAGAGCTCTTGTCAGCGACGCCCGCGAAATAAATGTGTGGGGTGCACGCCTCTGACAGCATTCACCGCCCCGGAGACCGGCACGCCAGTGGAAAATCGTCTGAAGCAATACCGCGAGGCGCAAGGCTGGAGCCAGGGCGAACTTGCCCGCCGGCTGGGCGTGTCGCGGCAGACGATCAACGCGGTCGAGACCGACAAGTATGACCCTTCGTTGCCGCTCGCATTGCGGATGGCGCGGTTGTTCGCGGTGCCGGTGCCCGAACTTTTCATCGATCATTGGGAGCCAGAGGCATGATTATGGAAGACAAGTCCCCGCAGACGCAGCGGTTCATCCGCAAGATCATCCTGCCCGCGCTGATCGGCGGTGTTGTCGGCTTCGCCGCGGCTTCGGGCGTGCTGTCGGTGATGGACAGCAAGACCATCGGCACATTCGACGAATCGGCAGTGGTCGCGGCGCTGGTCGGATCGCTCTATCTCGTGATCGGCGCCGGCGTGTGGGTCGGCGCGCTACGCCCCAAGGTGGGCGCGCATTTCCTCAACGTCGAAGATGCCGATGAACTGCGCGAACAAAAGAAGGTGCTCACGCTTTCGGGCGCGGCAATGGCGCTCTGGGGTGTAAGCCTTGTCGCCTTGGCACTTGCCGCGCCTGCCGGTGTGTTGCCGCAGGCTGCCGCCTTGACGATTGGCGCAGGCGGGCTGGTGCTGGGCGGAGTGATTTCGGTATCGGTCTACCGCGCCTGCGACGAGCTGATGCGCGCCATCAACCTGGAGGCAGGGGCGATCAGCTATGGTCTGGTCATGCTGATCGCCGGCGGCTGGGCGATGCTGGCTCACCTTGGCTATGCCGGTGCCCCGAAGCCGCTCGATCTGCTCAGCCTGCTTTATGTGCTCGTTCTCGTCGCGAGTTTCATCGTGATCGGCAAGCGCGGGATGCTGGCCCCGCGCTGACCGGCCCCGATTACCGCATCACCAGAAATGCGGTGTATGCTGCATAGATCAGCACCAGCAGGCCGCCCTCGGCCCGTGACAGCCGCCAGCCGCTGCGCAACTGCACAAGCAGCAAGGCTGTCACCGCGAGCATGACCCACACATCGAAGCGCGCGATTTCCTCAGGGATCGTGATCGGCTTCACCATGGCGGTGATGCCGAGGATACCGAGGATATTGTAGATGTTCGAGCCGACGACATTGCCCAGCGCGACATCCTCGTGCTTGCGCAAGACCGCGATGACACAGGCGATCAATTCGGGCAGCGATGTGCCGACGGCCACCACGGTCAGGCCGATCACCGCTTCGGACAGCCCCGCGGCGCTGGCGAGCACGACGGCACCATCGACCAGCCAGCCGGCACCGAAGATCGCTGCTGCCAGGCCGGCAATGATCATCCCGATCAAAAGGATCGGTGCGGTGGTTGCGGGCACGGGATGTTCGGCAGCTTCGGCCTCATGGCGTGCGCCTTCGGGGCAGGGAGCGGCGCTCTCGGTCTTGTAAGCCCAGTACAGATACCCGACGAGGCAGGCGATCAAGATGATGCCGATCACAGGTCCGATCACCCCCGTCAACACCGCGCCGGTGCACAGCAACGCCGAACCGCCCAAGGCAATCGAATCGCGCTTGAAAGACGCAGGATTGACCGACAAGGGCAGAATGAGGGCCGATACGCCGAGGATGAAAAGGATATTGGCGATGTTCGAGCCGATGACATTGCCGACCGCAATTCCGGGTGATCCGGCCATTGCAGCCTGAATGCTGGTCGCCAATTCCGGGGTCGAGGTTCCGAAGCCGACAATCGTCAGGCCGGCCAGAAGCGGCGAGATGCCCAGCCTGGTGGCCATTCCGACGGAACCGCGCACCAGCAATTCACCCCCGATCGCCAACAGCACCAGCCCTGCGGCCACAAGCAGGATCGCGTTCGTCATTCAGCCCCCAAATCAGCAATGCGGGCCACACCCTTGTGCAGCCAACCAGCGTGATAAAGTCTCGCGGCGATGAAAGGTTTCACCGCGTCATCAGGGTGAAGTGCCTCAGGGCCGGAACTTGCGGTGTTCGCCCGCCCACCAGGCGACGAAACTGACATAGGAGGGCCACAATTCCTTGCTTGGCCGCGCGCTGGCGGTGGCCTTTTCGGGATCACCCCAATCTTCGCGCTGAACGGCGTAGATCCGGCGGTCTTTCTTCCACAACACATACCACGCGCCCTGCGGATCGCTCCAGTCGGCGCGTTCCTCGCTTTGGGCGATGGGGATGAAGTCCGGGTGCAGGCCGAACGTGTCACGGAGCAATTGCGTCCAGCCTTTCAGCCCCATGTGTCCCTTGCCCAGCGGATCGGCGAGGTGGATATGCGTGCTGTCGTTGAGGATCGCGTCCATCCGGTACGCCCGCATCAGGTCGAGCGCCGCGCGGTCCCTGTCCCAGCCGAGATCTTTCATCGCCTTGGCGACCCTGCCAGCCTCCCGCACCGGGCGCACCGCATCGCGCGGCGTGCCATCCCAGCTATCGCGCTGTTCGCCTAGGCAGATGTCGATGAACCGTCGCGCGGATCGTGTATCGGCGATGATGCCGGTTGTTGTGTCAGCGGCGGGCAGGGGGGCTGCCACGATTGCGAGGTGGCCGTTGGCGGGCTGTGTGGTTACCGCCGCTTGACCGACGGGGGCGGTGCCGGGCCAGCTGTGCCGATAGGTTCCTTCCCAGCCGATCCGCTTGAGGATCGCGGCAAACAGGTAATCGATCATCAATGTGTTGTCGGTGTAACCTTCGACGTGCCCGCCGAGGTAATTCTTGCCTGCGCGTGCGGTGAACATCGCTTCGTGTGCGGAAAGCATCGCAGCGTCCGAGGCGAAACCCCCGGTCAGCGCCTTTACGTAGACCTCGTATTCCTTGAGCTTGGTCTTGGCAAAACGGCGCTTGAGCCATGCGTCCTCGGCCGCCTGCCATGCGCCCAGATTGAAATCCTCCCCGGTTCGGCAGGCATCGAGCAGCGCGTTGTCGAACCAGGGCGAAAAACCCTGTTCGAATGCCGACAGCGGGGCCGCACCGTCGAGCGGTTCATCGAGCAGGATCGCGGCGATCTTGGCATAGGCATCGGCGCAATGGTGCTTCGGCGGATAGGGAGCATCATGTGCGATCGCCGCCAGCTGCCGGCGTTCGTGGCGTTCGAGCGTGTTGCGCAGATAGAATTCGGCCTTCGCCAGATCGCCTTGGCCCCAGTAGAGCACGGCGACCTCGAAGTTGTCGGCGATCTGCGAGCTGAGATTGAAGATCGCAAGCTCGATCTCGCCGCCTGCAAGCTGGCGTTCGACAAGCTGCGTGAAGGTCAGCCCGTCCCACGCTTCGTTGGGCGCTTCGAGATGTTCAAGCCGGATATCAAGCAGATACTCCACCCGGCTCATCCGGTCGCGCCGCTCCCAGATGTCCGAAGGCGCGGGCGTGCCGCGGCGCAAAATGTCGAACAGCCCCATGCGTCAAAAGCTAATGCCAGCAGGGCGGGCCGACAATCGGCAATTGCGCGCAGCCCATGAAAAAGGGCGGAAGGATCGCTCCTCCCGCCCCATTCAATCCTGTCCGGCTGGACCGGATTACATCGAATAATACATGTCGAACTCGACCGGGCACGGCGTGGTTTCGGTGCGGATCACCTCTTCCCACTTGAGCTCGCAATAGCTTTCAATCTGGTCCTTGGTGAACACGTCGCCCTTCAGCAGGAATTCGTGGTCGGCAGCAAGGCTGTCGAGCGCTTCGCGCAGCGAGCCGCACACGGTCGGCACCTGGGCCAGTTCGGCCGGCGGCAGATCATAAAGGTTCTTGTCCATCGCCTCGCCCGGGTGGATCTTGTTCTCGATCCCGTCGAGCCCGGCCATCAGCAGCGCCGCATAGCACAGGTAGGGGTTTGCCATCGCGTCGGGGAAGCGGAACTCGACGCGCTTGGCCTTGTCGCCCGTGCCGTAAGGAATGCGGCAAGACGCCGAGCGGTTGCGCGCCGAATAGGCGAGCAGCACGGGGGCCTCGAAGCCCGGCACCAGCCGCTTGTAGCTGTTGGTGGTGGGGTTGGTGAAGGCGTTCAGCGCCTTGGCATGCTTGATCACGCCGCCGATGAAATAGAGGCACATTTCCGACAGACCGGCATATTCGTTGCCGGCAAACATCGGCTTGCCATCCTTCCAGATCGAGATGTGCGTGTGCATGCCGCTGCCGTTGTCGGCCTTGATCGGCTTGGGCATGAAGGTCGCGGTCTTGCCATAGGCATGCGCGACCTGATGCACGACATACTTGTAGATCTGCATCCGGTCAGCGGTCTGCACCAGCGTGCCGAAGGTCAGGCCCAATTCGTGCTGGGCTGCGGCGACTTCGTGGTGGTGCTTGTCGCAGGGCAGGCCCATTTCGAGCATGGTCGAGACCATCTCGGCACGGATGTCGACCGCGCTGTCGACCGGCGCGACGGGGAAGTAACCGCCCTTGGCGCGCGGACGGTGGCCCATGTTGCCGCCATCGTATTCCTTCGACGTATTGCCCGGCAGTTCGATATCGTCGATCGCAAAGCCCGAACCGGCATAACCGTCTTCGAAGCGCACGTCGTCGAACATGAAGAATTCGGCTTCGGGGCCGACATAGACCGTGTCGCCGATCCCGGTCGACTTGAGGTAGGCTTCCGAACGCTTCGCGGTGGTGCGCGGGTCGCGGCTGTACCAGTCGCCGGTCGAAGGCTCGACGATGTCGCAGTTGATGACCAGCATCGGCGTCGCGCTGAAGGGATCGATCCAGGTTTCGCTGAGGTCGGGCTTCAGGATCATGTCGGATTCGTTGATCGCCTTCCAGCCGGCAATCGACGAACCATCGAACATCAGGCCGTCTTCAAGCTCGTCTTCGCCCATGACGCCCGCGACCATGGTGAGGTGCTGCCACTTGCCCTTGGGATCGGTGAAGCGCAGATCGACCCACTCGATTTCCTCGTCCTTGATCTTCTTCAGGACGTCTTTTGCTTTCGACATTTGCGTAGTGCCTCCGGTTTTATAGCAGTTTTTCGTCTTGCCGGCCCGCCGGATCGGCAGGGCAGGAGAGGGTTGGGAAAAATCAGATTGCGTCGTCGTTGGTTTCGCCGGTGCGGATGCGCAGCGCGCTTTCGATCGCGGTGACGAAGATCTTGCCGTCGCCGATGCGCCCGGTCTTGGCAGCCGCCGCGATGGCTTCCACCACGCGTTCGGCCTGATCGTCGGCAACCACGACTTCAAGCTTCACCTTGGGCAGGAAGTCGACAACATATTCGGCGCCGCGGTAAAGCTCGGTATGGCCCTTCTGACGGCCGAACCCCTTGGCTTCGGTGACCGTGATGCCCGACACGCCGATTTCATGCAGCGCCTCTTTCACTTCGTCGAGTTTGAAAGGCTTGATGATCGCTTCGATCTTTTTCACGTCGTCCCCTGCCGTTCAGGCCTGTCTGCGCCTGGCTGATTGGTGGCCGACCCAATACAAGAATCGTGCCAAGCCCATAAGGTGAAAGCCTTGAACGATCCTTGCCGCTTGAAGACTCAAGGGGAGGGATGTCTTTCGCCGATGAGGGGCGGTTAGCAAGATTATGGTGCGCCGCGCAATGGTGCACAGCATCAGATCAACGCATGCCTAAATTTTAAGCATGGGTGCGGTGATTAGAGGCGCAGACCCGTTGTTTCGGGCAGGCCGCACATGATGTTGAGGTTCTGGATCGCCGCGCCCGACGCGCCCTTGCCGAGGTTGTCGAGCCGCGCGATCAACCGTGCCTGCGAACCATCCGCACTGCCGAACACGTGCAGCGCACTCCCGTCCCACGGCGCAGCCGAGCGATGGAGCAGCAATTCGGCCGGTGCCTCGCCTTCAGGTGCGACCGTGACCACCGCGCTGCTGCCGTAAAATTCGGCGAGGGCTGCGTGCAGCGCCCCGGGCTGCGGCTGGCCCGGCAGCGCCGTCAGCGGCAGCGGCACATCGACCAGCATGCCGCGGTGTGCCGGAATGACCGACGGCGAAAATACCGGCGCATGGGTCAAGCCCGCATAGGCCTGCATCTCGGTCAGATGCTTGTGCCCCAGCGCCAGACCATAGGCGCGGAAGGCGATTGTCGGGTCGGCCTCGAAGCGGTCGATCAGCGCGTTGCCGCCGCCCGAATATCCGCTCACCGCATTGACCGAATAAGGGAAATCCGTGGGCAGGTGGCCCGCACGCACCAGCGGCGCGATCAAGGCAAGGAAGCCTGTGGGGTAGCACCCCGGATTGCTCACGAATTGGGCATCGGCGATTGCGGCATGGCCGACGATCTCGGGAAAACCATAGGTCCACCCTTGCGCCACGCGGTGCGCAGATGACGCGTCGATGATCCGGACATCGGAGCCCTGCGCGAGGGTTACCGCGGCCTTCGCCGCTTCGTCGGGCAGGCACAGGATCGCAATGTCGGCGGCGTGCAGCGCATCGCGCCGCGCGGTCTCGTCCTTGCGCTGCGCATCGTCCAGCACGATCAGATCGAACTCGCTACGCCCCTGCAAACGCTCGCGGATTTCAAGGCCGGTGGTGCCTGCCGCACCGTCGATGAACAGGCGGATCGCCACGCGTCAGGCAGCGGTCTGCGGGGCAAGTTCGCCCATCCGGCACCACCCCGAAGGCCCTTGCGGACCGGGGCAGCCCCACACCCATTCCCCCGCAACATCGAGCAGCTCGAAACGGCTGCCCGCAGGCAGAGTAACGAACACCTCGGCATCGGCGCGCGGGGTCAGCCTCAGACCCGCCCCGGCTTCGCCGACGGTGTGGATATGGGGGATCACGTAATGCGCGGACAGGTGCGTCCCGGCGAGCGCCATGTGCGCCAGATCGCCGCGCAGCGGCAGCGTGCCGGGCGCAGGGCGTTCGACCGGGCCTTTCAGACCCAGCACGCCTTGGGGCACTGCGTAATCACTGTCCATGGGCGTCGCGCCGCTCATCTGCTTTCCCGATACTGGTAGCGCCGCAGCTCTCCCCAGAGCGCGGCGTGGCAGGGCCGTTAGCGCCAAGCGGGACGCGGGGCAAGCTCAGGGCGCGTATCGCGCGCGGATCGCATGCCACGATGCGCGCAGCCCAAGCCCTCTGCCTCCGCGGGCGCGGCCCGGTTTGGGGGTGGGGGACCAGGCGAAGGTGTCGAAATGCACCCAGTCGATTCCCTCGCCCACGAAGCGGTCGAGAAACAGTCCGGCGACGCTTGCCCCGGCATAGGGGTTGGCTGCCGAGTTCGCCATGTCGGCGACATCGGAAGCAAGGTATTCGCGGTAGCCATCATGCAACGGCAGTCGCCAGGCGGCATCGTCATGCGCTTTGCCTGCGGCGAGAAATTCGTCTGCCGTCGCATCATGGCGCGCGAACAGCGCAGGCAGATCAGGACCGAGCGCAACCCGCGCGGCGCCCGTCAGCGTGGCGAAATCGACGATCAGATCGGGATTTTCCTCCGACGCGCGGGTCAACGCATCGCCCAGGATCAACCGCCCTTCGGCATCGGTGTTGTCCACCTCGACCGTCAGGCCCTGCCGCGTCTTCAGCACGTCGCCGGGGCGAAAGGCATTGCCCGAAATCGCATTTTCGACTGCCGGAACAAGCAGATGGAGCCGCACTTTCAGCCGCGCGTCCATCACGAGGCCTGCCAGCGCAATGGCATGGGCAGCACCCCCCATGTCCTTTTTCATCAGCCGGCTGCTAGCGCCCGGCTTGATGTTCAGACCCCCGCTGTCGAAGCACACGCCCTTGCCGACCACTGCCAGCACCGGATGCGCAGGATCGCCCCAGACAAGATGCATCAACCGCGGCGCGTGGTGGCGCGCGGCGGCGCGGCCCACGGCGTGGACCATCGGGTATTCCTGTTCGAGCGCATCGCCGCGCACCACGGTGAGTTCGGCGTTGTGCGCCTTGGCCAGCCGTTCGCATTCGGCTTCGAGCGCGGCGGGGCCCATGTCTTCAGGCGCGGTGTTGACCAGATCGCGCAGCAGACATTCGGCTGCCGCTTCAGCGACTTGCGCATCGATTTGCCCGACCTGCGCGGTCAGCAGCACGCGGGGCCCCTGCACCTTGTCCTCGCTCTTGTAGCGGGTGAAGCGGTGCTGCCCGGTGATCCAGCCGAACATCGCGGGCCCCGGGCCAGCGCCTTCGCTTTCGGAAGCGAGCCGGTAGATGCCTTCGGGCAGTTCCTCGGCGAGCTTCGCAAGGCACCAGCTCGACAGGCTGTCGGGGTTGGCGACACCGCTGACGACGAACCAGGAATCGCCATCGGGAACAATGGCATACTGGTATCCCGCGCCTTCGAACTTCTGCCCTGCCAGCACCGCGCGCTGGCCGGCGGAGAGGCGCTTGGCAAAGTCGCTGAAGCTTTCCTTGTTGACGAGGTGGATCGCAATTGCGTCTTCGCCGCGGTCGGGGCGGATCAGGGCTTTGGCTTCGCTCATTCCCGTTCCATAAGCCTTGCCTGCCCAATGTCACCAGTGGATTCGGGCATGGCACGGGAGAGCGATCATGACACCGGCAATGTTTCACGTGAAACAGCGCGATTTCGGCACCCCAAACGGTGTCTGGCAGGGGTCTAACCGGGATCAAACCCGGATCAAGAAGGCGCGAACCGCGCTTTTGATGGTGGCAAGCGCGGTCATGCTCGCTGCCTGTTCCTCGCCCGAGGAGATCGCGCAAGGCACCGCAACCGCGCAGGCCACCACCGCCGCAGCGCAGCCGCCCGCACCTCCGACGCCGCCGGCCGTGGACGCAGCGAAGGTTGAATTCACCGACAATGCCGCCGATGGCGAGGCCAAGCGCGAGTTTGCTTACGGCTGGCCCGCCGAAGCCGCCGCGATCCCAGCGCTTGCCGCGCGGCTGACCGCCGACCGCGACAAGCTGCTTGCCGAACAGAAGGCCGACTGGAGCAGCGCATTGAAGGAGTTCGGCAACAGCGACTGCATCGGCTGCGTCAACCGCGATTTTTCCAAGACGTGGGAAGTGGTCGCCAACCTGCCGCGCTTCCTGTCGCTGTCCTACGGTTTTTACGCCTACACCGGCGGCGCGCATGGCAACAGCGCATCGGGCGGTCTGGTGTGGGACCGCGAGGCGGATGCAGCGGTCGAACCACGCGCCTTCTTCACTTCGGCCAAGGCGATGCAGGATGTGCTGGGCCCGCGCTGGTGCAAGGCGTTGTCGGGTGCGCGCCGTGCCAAGATGGGGGGCGAGGGCCCGGTCGATGAAAGCACCTTCCCGTGCCCGCCGATCGCCGATCTCACCGTGCTGCTGGGATCGAAGGGCAAAACCGGCTTCGACCGGATCGGGTTGATCGCCGATCCCTATGTCGCAGGCTCCTATGCCGAAGGCGATTACGAGGTGACCATCCCCGTCACCGCCGATATCCTCGCGATCGTCAAACCCGAATACAAGGCGGCTTTTAACCTCGGAAAGTAGCAATCCGGCCAAGGCTGCGCTATGTAAGGGCGATGCACGATTATCAACTCGTTGACGGCGACAAGACCGTCTACCGCGATGGCTCCATCAAACTGCACACCCCCGAAGGGTTCGAGGGCATGCGCAAGGCCGGGCGGCTGGCCGCTGAAATTCTCGATGCCTGCGCCGAGATGGTGCAGCCGGGCGTCACCACGGGCAGCATCGACGATGCGATCCGGGGAATGATGCTCGATGCGGGCGCGGTGCCCGCAACGCTGGGTTACCGCGGCTATGCACACAGTTCGTGCATTTCGATCAACCATGTGATCTGCCACGGGATTCCGGGCGACAAGGTGCTGAAGGATGGCGACATCCTCAACATCGACGTGACCCCGCTGGTCGATGGCTGGCACGGCGACACCAGCCGGATGTTCTTTGCCGGCGAACCTTCGATCAAGGCGCGCAAGCTGGTCGAGGTGACCTATGAATGCCTGATGCTGGGCATCGCGGCGGCGCAGCCCGGCGCGCGACTGGGCGATATCGGCGCCGCGATCGAAGCCCATGCCAGCCAGTATCGTTACGGCGTGGTGCGCGAGTTCTGCGGGCATGGTCTTGGCCGCCTGTTCCACGATGCGCCCGAAGTGGTCCATGCGGCGAAAGCCGGCACCGGACCGGAACTGCGCCCGGGAATGTTCTTCACGATCGAACCGATGATCAACCTCGGCAAGCCCTGGGCCAAGGTGCTGGGCGATGGCTGGACCGCGGTGACGCGCGACAAGAGCCTTTCGGCGCAGTTCGAGCATTCGATCGCGATCACCGAAACGGGCAACGAGATCTTCACCAAGAGCCCGACCGGACGCGACTGCCCGCCTTACGTTTGAGGCAGTGCCAATAACGCCTCCCCGGGCTTAGGCCACACCGGGGAGGCGCATATCTCAGGTGCCCCTTGATCCCGCCCGCGTGCGGCTTATCGCATCAATTCTCGCGGGCGGCGCGGATCGCGGCTCCGGCGGCGAAGGGCGCTGCGGCGACAAGGGCAAGACTGATCGCGCCGACGAAGCCGATGCTGACCGGGTCCGACCGTGCAAGCGCGCCTGCCCCGAAAATCAGGATCGGGAGCGCGAGCGGGATCAGCAGCAGCCCTGAAAGCGCCGCACCTGCGCGCAAGCTGGCGGTGAGCGCGGCGATCATCAGCCCGATTGCGGCAAGGCCCGGTGTGCCCGTGAGCAGGCCGAGCAGCAGGATGGTGAAGGTTTCGCCCTCGATCTTGAGCAGCGCGGCAGCGGGGAAGGTGGCGAGCAGCAGCGGCGGGCCGAAACTGAGCCAATGGGCGAGCAATCGCACTGCCATCATCGCCTCTTCGGCCACCCCGCGCAGTTTGAGCTGGTCGAAAAAGCCCAGCTGGATGTCGCGCGCGACCAGCTTTTCCAAGGGCAGGATCGCGGCAAGCAGCGCGCCGATCCACACCACCCCGCCGCCGGTTTTCGCCAGCACATTGGCATCCGGCCCGACGGCAAAGGGAAACAGCATCGCCACCGCGACGAAGAACACCGTGGGCAGCGCCGCGCCGCTGCCGGTGAAGGGGAAGAACTGCGCCAGATCGCGGCGGAGAAGGGATGCAATCATGCCGCGTCCTCCGTTTCGGCAGGCGCGAAATCCTCGATGGCAAGCCGTGTCATCCCCGGCACGTCGAGCGGCTGGTGCGAGGCGATCAGCGCGATCCCGCCGGCTGCGCAGTGATCGCGCACCAGTTCGCCGACGAGGCTTTGCGATGCGGTATCGAGGCCGCTCAAAGGCTCGTCGAGCAGCCAGATCGGCGCCGCCTGTCCCAGCACGCGGGCCAAGGCTGCGCGCTTGGTCTGCCCGGTCGACAAATAGCGCACGGGCACTTCGGCAAGCCCATCGAGCCGCAGCCGCGCGAGGATCGCGGGCGTGTCGTCCGCGCGGTCGAGTGCGAACCAGAACGCCAGCGCGCGGGCCAGCGGCAGGTCGGGATCGAGCCCGGTGCGCTCGCCCAGCAGCGCCAGCGCGCCGTCGCGGTTGACGCGCCCGGCATAGGGGGAGGTCAGCCCGGCGAGCGCGCGGATCAGCGTGGTCTTGCCCGCGCCGTTCGCGCCCGTCACATGGCACGCCGCGCCCGCATCGAGCCGGAACGACAGGCGCCGGAACAACAGGCGGTCCCCGCGCCGGCAGGCGAGATTTTCAGCCGCGAGAAAGGGGGAGGGCGCTTGCATTGGACCCAAGCGTTAGGGAAAAGGGCCGCCCCAAACAAGCGACCCCGTTCAAGGAATTGCCCCGATGTCCGTGCCCGAACTTGCCGCCGAAGAAACCGCCGCATTGCTGGCCGCGCATCCCGACTGGGCGAGCGCACGCGATGGCAAGGCGATTGCGCGCACGTTCCTGTTCAAGGATTTTTCCGAGGCCTGGGGCTTCATGAACCGCGTCGCGCTGCTCGCCGAAGCACAGGACCATCACCCCGAATGGTTCAACGTCTACAACCGGGTCGAGGTGACGCTGACCACGCATGATGCGGGCACTGCGGGAGGGCTGTCCGCACGCGATGCCAAGATGGCAGCGGCGATCGATCGTCTTCTTTGAGGAGCGTGTCCCATCCGGGACGCGCGTTCCTCGCTCACGCGGCCTGACGGCCGCATCGCTGCGGGCGGCCGTTCGGCCTTGCGGTCACTGGCGCGACCGTTCAGCGCCTCTTTGCAAGACAGGCGGACCTGTTACCGCCCCAGCGGCCTCGAACTGCCGCGCAGCTGCTTGCGCACCTTGCCCGGCATCCAGCGCTTGGCAAAGGCCATCCGCTTTGCCGTCGCGCCGACGAAATAGTCGAGCTTGCTGCCGTGCACCGCGTCCCAGATCGCTTCGGCGACGCGTTCGACCGGAGTGATCTCCAGCCCCGCTGCGCGCACATTGTCGCGGATCGCGATGTTCGACTTGCGGTTGCCCGTGCCGTTCAGCAGCGGGGTTTCGATGAAGCCCGGGCACACCGAGGCGACCGTGATCCCGTCCGCCGCCCATTCGGCATCGAGGCTTTCACTGACCGCGCGCACCCCGAACTTGGTCGCGCAGTACACGCTCATCCCCGCGCTGCCCGCGATACCGGCGGCGCTGGCGATGTTGACCAGCGCCGATCCCGGCCCGGCGGCCTTGAGATAGGGGTAGGCGGCCTGCGCACCGTAAAGCACGCCCTTCAGGTTGATATCGAGGCAGCGGTCGATTTCCTCTGGGTCGAGTTCGGACAGCGAGCCGCCCGTGCCGATCCCGGCATTGTTGACCAGCACATCGATCCGCCCGCCCGCCGCCGCGGCGAAGCTTGCCAGCGCGCTGTCCCATGCCGCCCGGTCGCGCACGTCGAGCCTGCCCGACCATTTCGCCGAGCCCGCAACCTGCGCCAGCGTTTCGGCCATGCCGTCTTCGGAAATGTCCGCCACCCCGACGAACCATCCGGCTTTTGCAAAATGCAACGCGGCGGCGCGTCCGATGCCCGATCCGCCGCCGGTGATGAAAATGCTGCGCTGCTGGCTCATGGATATTGCCTCTTCCCGATTGTCGTTTGCGTGCAGGTCTAGAGCGCCCGCGCGCGCTTGTCAGCCATCAGCTTGCAGCAGTGCACCGCTGCCGCAGCATCGTTCCGCTCCGGCCAGATTTTGCCGCAGATGGTTAGGATGAATTAACCATTTTGCAGATAGGACACCTCACATCCGGGTGCGGGGCATTGCGGGACATACGTGGGGAAAATGGACGACATGGACAACGAGGCCGGCCCGATTGCAGCAGACCTTCCGGGCGTGCTGAATGTCGACGTGGTGATCATCGGGGCCGGGCCTGCCGGGCTGACCGCAGGCTACCAGCTGACCAAGGCGGGCAAGACCGTCGCGATCATCGAGCAGGACCCGGTCTATGTCGGCGGGATCAGCCGCACGGTCGAACACGAAGGCTACCGCTTCGACATCGGCGGACACCGTTTCTTTTCCAAGTCGCAGGCTGTGGTCGATCTGTGGAACGAGATCCTGCCTGACGATTTCATCCAGCGCCCGCGGATGAGCCGCATCTATTACGAGGGCAAGTTCTACTCCTACCCGCTGCGCGCCTTCGAGGCGCTGGGCAATCTGGGCATCCTGCGTTCGACCGCGTGCATGGCAAGCTACCTGTGGCGCCGCGCGTTCCCGATCCGGGAGGTGAAAAGCTTCGAGGACTGGACCACCAACCAGTTCGGCGAAAAGCTCTATTCGATCTTCTTCAAGACCTACACCGAGAAGGTGTGGGGCATGCCCTGCAACGAAATGAGCGCGGACTGGGCCGCGCAGCGGATCAAGGGCCTGTCCCTGATGGGCGCAGTGGTCGACGGGTTGAAGCGCAGCCTTGGTCTCAACAAGCGGCCCAATGACGGGCAGGCGGTCAAGACCCTGCTCGAAACCTTCCGCTATCCGCGGCTTGGCCCGGGCATGATGTGGGATGCCGCGCGCGACAAGATCATCGCCAGCGGCAAGGGGCAGGTGCTGATGGGCCACAGCCTCGACCGGCTGGCGAGCGACGGGCAGGGCGGCTGGTCGATGACCGCGCAAGGCACGCAAGGTCTGGTGCAGATCCGCGCCGCCCATGCGATCAGCTCGGCACCGATGCGCGAACTGGCCAAGCGTTTGCACCCGCTGCCCGCCACCACGCTGGAAGCGAGCCGCTTGCGCTACCGCGACTTCCTGACCGTGGCGCTGATGATCGACAGCGAAGACCTTTTCCCCGACAACTGGATCTACATCCACGACAGCAAGGTGAAGGTCGGCCGGGTGCAGAACTTCCGCTCGTGGTCGCCCGAAATGGTGCCCGATGAAAAGGTCGCCTGCGTGGGCCTTGAATATTTCTGCTTCGAAGGCGACGGGCTGTGGTCCGCGCCCGATGCCGAGCTTGTCGAACTGGCGAAGCGCGAGATGGAAATCCTCGGCCTGGTCGATCCGGCCAAGGTGATCGGCGGCGCGGTGGTGCGACAGGAAAAGGCATATCCGGTCTATGACGAGGATTACGCCGCCAATGTCGCCGCGATGCGCCGCGAACTCGAAGCGCGCTTCCCGACGTTGCATCTGGTCGGGCGCAACGGGATGCACCGTTACAACAATCAGGATCACGCGATGATGACCGCAATGCTGACCGCGGAAAATATCCTTGCCGGTCGCCGCGTCTATGACACTTGGTGCGTCAACGAGGATGCCGAGTATCACGAGGCGGGCGAGGAAGGCGCGCAGACCGATCTGCTCGCACCCGAAAGCGATCCGGCGACCCGTCCGCTCACCCCCGATCAGATCGCAGCGCTGACCAGCCTGCGCGGCGTTCCCGAGCCTCTGGCATCCGCGCCCGGCGCCGCCGGCACGCGCGAAGGACAGCCGCAGCGCAAATCGGCATAGGGCGGAAGTTTCGATGGTGCGTGGCATGGCTCACCCGCTGGCGATGCTGGCGCAGCGTGCGGGTGATATCCGCTTTCTGCGCTATCTGGGGGCAAGCGTGGGTGCGCTGGCGGTGGATGCGGCGGTGATGTTCGCATTGATCGGCGGCGAGGTGATGGCCCCGCTCGCCACGGCGCTGGGCTATTCGCTGGGGATTGCGGTCCACTGGCTGCTTTCGAGCCGGCTCGTGTTTCGCGAAGGTGTTGCTGCCACGGGCCGCGCGCGCACCGCGCAAAAGGCGAGCTTCGTCGTTTCGGCCGTTGCCGGCCTGGTGCTGACCACGCTGATCGTCAGCGCCGCACAGATGGCCGGGCTCGATCTCAGGATCGCCAAGATCGCGGCAATCGGGGCAAGTTTCCTGCTGACCTATGCCCTGCGCGCGCATATCGTCTTTCGATGAACGCCGGACTTGCGCAGGCCGGATCGGTGGTGCAGCGCCGCCCGGTGCCGGCGATCACGCTGATCTGGGCGCTGGTGGCAGTGCTGCTTGCGGCGCTATCGCCGGGTCTTACGCAGCGCAGCTTTCCCGATGTCGATGATGCGCTCCGGCTGGTGCAGGTGCGCGATCTGCTGGCGGGGCAGGGCTGGTATGACCTCCACCAATACCGGCTGACCCCGCCCGAAGGCACGCTGATGCACTGGTCGCGGCTGGTCGATCTGCCGCTAGCTGCGGCGATCGCGTTGTTGTCGCTGGCGATGCCGGTGGGCGATGCCGAATTTCTTGCCGCCGTTGCGGTGCCGCTGCTGCTGCTGCTTGGCACCATGCTGTTCGTCGGCGATCTGGTGTGGCACCGGCTTGGCCGTCTGCCCGCGGTGCTGACCTTGCTGGCCTTCGTGCTGGTGCCGGTGCTGCCGGGCCAGTTCCAGCCGATGCGGATCGATCACCACGCCTGGCAGGTGCTCAGCGTGGCGGCCGCCTTGTGGGCGATATTCCGCAAGGATCCGCAGCGCGGGGGGGCAATCGCGGGGCTCGCGATGGCAGCCGGCCTGATGATCTCGCTGGAAACGATCGTGATGGCGGCCGGATTTGCCGCAGTGCTCACGCTGCGCTGGCTGCTCGATCCTGCGCAGCGGATGTGGCTGGTGCGCTATGTTCAGGCGCTCGCCACGGGGCTGGTGGTGTTGTTCGCGCTGACCCGCGGGCTGCCCGATCTGGCGGCGCATTGCGATGCGATCTCGCCCCCGCATCTGGCGCTGTTCGCGCTGGTGGCGATCGGGGCGAGCTTGCTTGCGGTCCCCGCGCACCTGCATCCGGCGGTGCTGATCGGCGGGCTCGGGGCAAGCGCGCTGTGCGGGATTGTGGTCATCGCGTCGACCGCGCCCGCCTGCCTTGCGCCGCCATTCGCCGGGCTTGATCCGGTGGTGCAGAAATACTGGTATGTGCTGATTGCCGAAGGGCAGCCGCTGTGGCGCCAGCCGCCGGGTGAGGCGTTGCCGGCGGCGCTGCAATGCCTGGTGGCGGTCGCGGTTGCGGCATGGGCTGCGCTCAGAGGCGCGGTGCAGCACCGCGTCTTCTGGCGCGATCTGGCGGTGGTGATGGCGGTGGCGGCGCTCGCCGGGTTTGCGACCCAGCGCTCGCTTGCCTTTGCCGGGCTGGTCGCGGCGATCCCGCTGGGCTGGCTGGCGGCGCAGTTGATCGCGCGCTGGCAGGCCACGCCGCGGATCGGACCCAAGCTTGGCGTGGCGGCCGTGCTGTTCGCGGCATTTCTGCCCGGTGCGCTGGTCGGCCCGCTGCTTGGCGCTGCCGGTGTGCAGGACGCGGGCGCATCCGCCGCGCCCGCCACGACAACGCAATGCGCGCTGCCCGCCAACTTGCGGCGGCTTGATGCGCTGGGCTCGGCGACGATTTTTACCACGCTCGATTTTGCGCCGCTGGTGCTGGCCTATTCGCACCACGGGGTTGTCGCATCGAGCCACCACCGCGCCGAACGGGCGATGCGCGATGTCATTGTCGCCTTCACCCGCGAACCCGAAACCGCGCGCGCGATTGTCGCGGCCCGCGGGGCGCAGTTCGTAGCGATCTGCCCGTCGGTGGGGGACGCGAAGGTTTACCGCACCGTCGGCGGGACACGCAGCCTCGCAGCGCAGCTTGCCGCCGGAACGCCGCCCGCGTGGCTCGAACGCGTCGATGTGGGCGCGGCGGGCGGTCTGATGGTCTGGAAGGTTGTGCCCGCGCGCTGATCCCGCGCCGCGCCGGGGGGCTCAGACGCTGACACCGAACAAGCGTCCCACCAGCGCGGTGGTCGCCATCGCGAAGATGCCCCAGCCGACCACCCGCAAGGTTGCCGGAAGCAGCGGCGCTGCCCCGGCCTTCGCGCCCGCCGCGCCCAGCACCGCCAGCGCCAGCACCGAAACCGCGACCACCGTCAACATCATTGCACCCGCCGGCGCGGCCCAGGCCGCGATCAATGGCACCGCCGCCGCCGCGCTGAAGGTCGCGCCCGAGGCCAGCGCCGCCTGCAAGGGCCGCGCGGCGAGATGATCGGACAGGCCCAGCTCGTCGCGCACATGCGCTGCCAGCGGGTCGAGCGCGGTCAGTTCGCGCGCGACCAGCGCGGCGGTCTCGGCGCTCAACCCCCGTTCGCGGTAGATCGCGGCAAGCTCGCGCTCCTCGTCCTCGGGGGTGGAAAGCAGCGCTTCGTGTTCGCGGCGGATGTCGGCCTGTTCGGAATCGGCCTGACTGGAAACCGAGATATACTCGCCCGCCGCCATCGACATCGCGCCCGCCATCAGCGCCGCGACACCCGCGACCAGCACCGGCGCCGGATCGGTCGTGGCCGCCGCTACCCCGATGATCAGCGATGCGACCGAGATGATCCCGTCATTCGCTCCCAGCACCGCTGCGCGCAGCCATCCGGTGCGGTGGACATAATGCGGATCGTCGGGATGGGCACTGGCGGGCATCATCGGCATCGCGCTCCTTGTCCGGCTGTCCGGGCCTACAGGGCCGGGTTGGCGTAGAAATGCCAGATGAACACCGCCATGCTGCCGCGCTGCGGCGACCATGGTTCGGCAATCTGGCGCGTGGCCTTTTCGCCGGGGCGCTCGTCCAGCTTCAACAGCCGCTTGACGCCTTCCTGCACCGCCAGATCGCCCGCGGGCCAGATATCGCCGCGCCCTTCGGCGAACAGCAGATAGATTTCCGCCGACCAGCGCCCGATCCCCTTGATCTGCGTCAGCAGCGCGATCGCTTCCTCATCATCCGCAGGCAGCGCCGAAAAGTCGAGCGCGCCGCTCTCCGCAAGTTCGCACAAGGACCGCGCATAGCCCTGTTTCTGGCGCGACAAGCCGCAGGCGCGCAAGGTGTCGAAATCGCGCGACAGCAGCGCCTGCGGGGCAAAGTCGGTGCCCAACTCGTCTTCAAGCTTGCGCCACACCGATTGGGCCGATGCGACCGATACCTGCTGCCCCACGATCGTGCGCAGCATCGTGGCAAAGCCCGGCTCGCGGATGCGCGCATCGGGATAGCCGACGCGTTCGATCGCGCGGGCCACCACCGGATCGCGCGCAGCCAGCGCATCCAAGTCCGCGCGCAATTGTTCGGCCGACAATCCCACTCGCATTTTCCTTAACTTGCCTTGGCCCCGAGAGTGTCTTAGCAGCCATGCCGCACTCTGACAGCGGCCGTTCTTGCGCCCAATAGCCGAAAAGGAATTTCGATCCATGCCCAGACTGGTCGTCACCAACCGCGAAGGCGCCACCAGCGAGATCGAGGTCGGCGATGGCCTGACCGTGATGGAAGCGATCCGCGACAATGGCTTCGACGAATTGCTGGCATTGTGCGGCGGATGCTGTTCGTGCGCGACCTGCCATGTGGTCGTGGACCCGGCGTTTGCGGACAAGCTGCCCAAGATCAGCGAAGACGAAGACGATCTGCTCGAATCCTCCGATCACCGCGTCGCGACCAGCCGCCTGTCGTGCCAGATCCCGCTGACCGCGGATCTCGACGGCCTGCACGTCACGATCGCGCCGGAAGACTGATCGCGAAAGGGGCCGGGGGTGGACGCCGATCTTGCCCGGTTCCTGCGCGATGAACTGGGCCACGCGCCCGAAAATGGCGCGGCCGGCCCGTGGACTGTCGGCGGCCCGGTAATGCTGTGGCCCGGCCCGGGCGAGGTCGCCGCCAAGGGCGCGTGGTATTTCCTCGTGGTGGGCGGCGACACCGCGCAGGCGATCCGCGCCAACGCCGCCAATCCCGCGGCTTGGGGTTCGGTCCCGGTCGAGGCCACGATCGGCGCGACCACGTGGCGCACCTCGCTGTTCCCGTCCAAGGCGCATGGCGGCTGGCTGCTGCCGCTCAAAGCCGCGGTGCGCAAGGCCGAGAAGCTCACCGAAGACACGGCCACGCAGGCGGTGCTGGCGCTGGCGTGAGGGACTTCGCCGTTGCGGCGGAGGCTGCGAACGCCTAACTCTGCGCGCATGAACATCACGCGCCCCTTTGGCGATACGCTCGCACTGATCGGTAACACCCCGCTCGTCCGCCTCGCCGGCCCTTCAGAAGCCGCAGGCTGCGACATCTGGGGCAAGTGCGAATTTGCCAACCCCGGCTCCTCGGTCAAGGACCGCGCGGCCTTGTGGATGATCCGCGATGCGGAAGGCCGCGGCGAATTGCAGCCCGGCGGCACGGTGATCGAAGGGACCGCGGGCAACACCGGCATCGGGATCGCGCTGGTCGCCAATGCGCTGGGTTACAAGACGATCATCGTCATGCCCGACAACCAGTCCAAGGAAAAGATGGACACGCTGCGCGCGCTGGGGGCGCAGCTGGTGCTGGTGCCGCCGACCAAATATGCCGACCCTGCGCATTTCCAGCATGTCTCGCGCCGGATGGCCGAGGAGACGCCGGGCGCGGTGTGGGCCGGGCAGTTCGACAATGTCGCCAACCGCAAGGCCCATATCGAAGGCACCGCGCCCGAAATCTGGGAGCAGCTGGGCGGGCGCATCGACGGGTTTACCTGCGCGGCAGGCACCGGGGGAACGATCGCGGGCGTGGGCATGGGCCTGAAGGCCTTCGACGAGAATATCCGCATCGCATTGACCGACCCACACGGCGCGGCGCTGTATAATTACTACGCGCACGGCGAACTGAAGGCCGAAGGATCGTCGGTCGCCGAAGGGATCGGGCAGGGGCGGATCACCGCCAATCTCGAAGGCGCGCCGATCGACACGCAATACCGCATCAGCGACGAGGAAGGCCTTGTCTGGGTCGAACGGCTGCTGCGCGAGGAAGGGCTGTGCCTTGGCCTGTCATCAGGGATAAACGTCGCAGGCGCGGTGATGCTGGGGCGCGAGCTGGTGGCCGAAGGGCGCGAACGTCCGCAGGTCGCCACGATCCTGTGCGACACGGGCTTCCGTTACCTCTCGACGCTCTACAACGCCGAATGGCTGAGCGCCAAGGGGCTGCCGGTGTTCGGCTGGCTCGCCAAGGGAGCGGCTGCGGCATGAACCGCCTGTCCTGGCGCGAGCGGCTGCGGCGGATGAACCAGCGCAGCCTGTTTGCCCCGCGCCGCGCGCTGTCGGGCGCCGGATCGGCGGTGCGGATCGGCAGAGGCACCCGGACGGGCGAGGATGCTGCCGCTGCCCCGGCCGACGAGGCGTTCGACCGGGATACCCCCATCACCGCGCGCGCCGAGGCGGTGCAGCGTTTGCAGGTCGGACTTGCCGGGATCGGGACGATGGTGCTGCTGGTAGGGCTTGCCAGCATCATCGGCGGGCAGGCAGATCGCAACGACAAACTGGCCGTGCCCGAAGCTGCACCCACGACCGAGCCCAGCGTCGAGGGCGCACAGGCCAATCCGCTCGCCGATGCAGGGGTGGTGCCCGATATCGGCGCGCAGCCCAACCCTTCGGCCAGCCCGAACGTTGGCGCATTGCCGCGCTCTGCCGACGAAGCGGGCGATGACCCTGCGGCCCGGTAACGGGCCGGTGCGCGCAGGCTGGCTGTCGCTCACGCTGGCTGCGGTATCGCTGGCAGGCGGGTGCAAGGATGCGCCCACCAGCGCCCAGACCGCCGCCGCCGCGCCGGTTGCGGCGGACACGCCCGCTTTGGCCGATGTGCCTGAGGGCCGGCCGCGGCTGGGCCTGATGACCAGCCTGCCGATCTACTGGCCGCTTGGCGCCGGGGTCGCCGAAATCGCCAGCGGCACGGCGGAAGCACCTTGGCAGCGCGTGCTCCTTGAAAGCAGCTACGTGCTTCAACCGCTCGACAGCCTGGCGTCGATCCCCGGCCTGAGCCCGCAGGATCCGGAGACCGATCCGCTCGCCGGGCTCGACCGGATCGCGATCATCCAGCCGCGCGGGCTGTCGCCGGCGGACAATGTCGCGCTCGACGATTGGGTGCGCGGCGGGGGGCGATTGCTACTTGCCCTCGATCCGATGCTGACGGGCGAATATGATCTGGCGCTGGGCGATCCGCGCCGCCCGGTCGATGCTGCGCAGATCCCGCCGGTGGTGGCGCGCTGGGGAATGATGGTGCGCTATGACGATGCGCAGCCCGGCGATGTGCAGGTGCGCACGTTGGGCGATGCCATGCTGCCGACCGAGCTTGCGGGCGAGATCGTGGTCACCGATGCCAAGGCCGCGCAATGCACGCTGCTGGCCGATGGCGCGGCGGCGCGATGCCGCGTGGGCAAGGGAAGCGTGACGCTGATCGCCGATGCCGCAGTGTTCGAGCACGAAGCGTTTTCGCAAGGCGAACCGCGCGCGCTGACGCGGGTGATCAAAGCCGCGCTGCCATGAGGTTCGGGGAAATTGCGGGACGCGCCGGAGTCGCTTTCAGGGAGGGCCGGGGATTGCCTGCCAAATTCCCGATTTGTTCCGGGAAATTCAGGGTTTTGCCTTATCCTTCCGGGTAGTGGCATATCGTCCGATATTGCGGAAAAGATAGTAATATCAGGCTATTGCCAAGTTTTCCCGTAAAATCCCCGAAAAATACCTTCCATCCCCCCGTGTTCCCCGATATGACCGGGGACCATCAGACACGCCTGTATGTCGTGCGTCCGGCCACAAGGCTGGCGCAGACCGTGCCGCACGCCTTGCTGCGGCCGGAACGGGGAGGGCGTGTCCGGGGGATTATAGCGCGTCATCAGGGGTTTGCCGGCCTTCGGCACCTCGGGGGTTTGAAGGGGATCGCAGGCACGTGTCTGCATTTGGAGGATATAATGGCCAAGCTTACTCGCCCGCCGGCGAGAAGGGCCGTTTTGTGCTCCCGCCCGCCTTCCGCAAGGCCGTCAAGGAAAGCTCGGGCGGCAACCGCACGCTGTGCCTTGCCGCGCACGACCGCTTCGATTGCCTGATCGGCTTCGGCCTGTCGCGCACCGAAAAGCTCGACGCACAGCTCGACCGCGAGGAAGAGCGCGCGATCCGCATGAACCAGCCCGATTTCGACCGCGAAGTGCGCGCCGCCCAGTTGTTCGGGTTCGAGCAACTTCCGTTCGACGATTCGGGCCGCTTCGTGATGCCCGAGCACCTTAAGGAACTCGGCAAGGTCGAGGATGGCCTCTATTTCCAGGCCGCGGGTGAGTTTTTCTTCATCTGGGCGCCGCAGCAGTTGAAGCTGATGGGCCCCGAATGGAAAAGCGCGCAGGCCGCGTGCGAAACGCTGCTCGCCGGCGCACGCAAGGGGGGTGCCGCATGACCGCGCAAGACGCCCCGCACATTCCCGTGCTGCTCGACGAAGTGGTTGCGGCGATCGGTCCGCGCGAAGGCATGGCGATTGTCGATGCGACCTTCGGTGCAGGCGGCTATTCCGCCGCGTTGCTCGATGCGGGCGCGAACGTGCACGCTTTCGACCGCGATCCCGATGCGATTGCCGCAGGCGCAGCGATGGTCGCGCGCTATGATGGCCGCCTCGCACTCTACCCACACCGCTTTTCCGCGATGCGCAGCGAGTTGGCCGCTGCGGGCATCGCCAAGGTCGATGCGGTGGTAATGGATATCGGCGTCTCGTCGATGCAGCTCGATCAGGGGGAGCGCGGCTTTGCCTTCATGCACGACGGCCCGCTCGACATGCGGATGAGCCAGGCGGGCGAGAGCGCGGCCGATTTTCTCAACACCGCGGACGACGAAACCATCGCCGACGTGCTCTACACCTATGGCGAAGAGCGCCAGTCGCGCCGTGTCGCGCGCGCGATCGTGGCCGCGCGGCCGCTGACCACCACGGGCGAGCTGGCCCGCGTGGTGCGCCGCGCGCTGGGGCACAAGCCGCACGACAAGAAAGACCCCGCGACCCGCACGTTCCAGGCGGTGCGGATCCACGTCAACGACGAGCTGGGCGAGCTCGAAGCCGGGCTTGCCGCAGCCGAGGCGCTGCTTGGCGAGGGCGGCGTTCTGGCGGTGGTCACCTTCCACAGCCTCGAAGACCGGATCGTCAAGCAGTTCTTCAAGACCGCTTCGGGCGCGGGACGTGCGGTTTCACGCCATCTGCCCGGGGAAATCCCGGGTCCTGCGCCTACCTTCGCGCAGGTTTCCAAGGCTATCAGACCATCTGAGGCCGAAATCGCCCGCAACCCGCGCGCCCGTTCATCCACCTTGCGCCACGCGATCCGCACCGGCGCCCCAGCGAGGAGCCTTGCCGCATGATGACCAGCTCTCAGGCCCGTTCGCTTGGCTGGGCCGCTGTGCTTGCGGTCTGTCTTGCCGCGGTGGTGGTGCTCAGTTTCCGGGTGCATGCGGTGCGCAGCGAAGTGCTGCTCGCCGAACGCCAGCTGATCAGCCTGCAGCGCGAGACGTTGCTGCTCGAAACCGAGTTCGAAACCCGCGCCAGCCAGCGCCAGCTTGCGGAATGGAACCGCGTCGAATTCGGTTACGAAGCGCCGCGCGCGGGCCAGTTCCTCGAAGGCGAGCGCCAGTTGGCAAGCCTTGGCGAAGTGCGCGGCCCCAATGCGCCCGATCCGATCCGGCTGGCCAGCAATGATGGCGCCGAGGTCGCAGCCAGCGACGACGCCCCGATGCGCTCGCCCGTGTCGGGCGCGAAGGTCACGCTGGCTTCGGCATCGTCCGAGAAGGACGCGGGCGCGGTGTTCGCGCAGGCCTTTGGCGATTTCCTGATCGATGCCTCCCCCATCCGGCCCGCGCGCGCTGAAACGCCCGCGCGCATCAGTGCGGCTGCCGCCAAGGGAACCGGCGAATGAACGCGCTGGCAGCCCACGCTGCCACCCCCGTCATTCCGGCTGGCCGCCTGCCCAGCGCAGGCCTGCGCGCACAGGCCCTTTGGTCGGCGCGGATGCGGCTGTTGCTGCTGCTGCTTGCCTTTGTGGTGATCGCGCTGATCGCGCTGGTGCGGATCGTCTCGCTGGGCCTTGGCGGCAATGCGCCGCAGCGCACCAGCCTTGAAGAAGCGCTGCTGCCCCCGCGCGGCGAAATCACCGACCGCAGCGGCGCGCCGCTCGCCCGCGCGTTCCCCGCCTACGCGATGTGGTTCAACCCCAAGGCGATGGGGGACAGCGGTTCGGCGCTGGTGCGCAGCCCGGCCGAGGTGGCCGCGGCGCTGAAGGCGATCTTCCCCGATATCGACGAAGCGCGCATGACCAAGCGGCTCGCATCGGGCAAGTCGGGCTACCTGCGCCGCCGCATTCTGCCCGAAGAGGCGAACAAGGTGTTTGCGTTGGGCGAAATCGCGCTCGAAATTCCGCGCGAGACCGATCGTTACTATCCGCAAGGCACGCTGGGCGCACACGTGCTGGGCTATGTGGTCGAGGATCAGGGCGGCAAGCTCGGGATGGAGCAGGTGCTCGATGACCGGCTGAGCCATCCCGAAATGCGCACCAAGCCGGTGGCGCTGTCGATCGATGTCCGCGTTCAGGGCGCGCTCGAGGACGAACTGCGCCGCGGGATGTTGTCGACCAACGCGATCGGGGCGGCGGGCATCGTGCTCGATGTCGACACGGGCGAAGTGATGGCGATGGCATCCTTGCCCGAATTCGATCCCAACACCGCGGGCGCGGCGGGCGCGGTCAATGTCTTCAACCGCGCGACCAACGGTGTTTACGAGCTCGGCTCGACCTTCAAGCCGCTGACCGTCGCCGCCGCGATCGATGCGGGCGTGGTGCGCGATCTGGGCCGCCAGTGGAACGCGGCGCCCGTGCCGGTGGGGCGCCGCACGATCAAGGACTCGCACGCAATGGGGGCAAGCATGAACGTGCCCCAGGCGCTGGTGCATTCGTCGAACACCGTCACTGCGCGCGTCGCCGATGAACTCGGCCCGCAACGCCTGCGCCGCGCGATGATCGACCTCGGCATGGACCGCCGCCCGTTCATCGAACTGCCCGCGCGCGGCAAGCCGCTTTGGCCGCAGGGCGACTGGAGCCGCGTGACCAACATGACCGTGGGCTTCGGCCACGGCCTCGCCGTGACCCCGCTGCACCTTGCCAGCGCCTATGCCGCGATGGTCAACGGCGGGATCTGGCGTCCGGCCACGCTGATGAAGCTGGCGCCTGCCGATGTGCCGCAGGGGCGCCGGGTGTTCAAGGAATCGACCTCGTCCAAGATGCGCCAGATGCTGCGGATGATCTCGCTTTACGGCACCGGCCGCAGCGCCGATGCGCCCGGCTACCGCGTAGGCGGCAAGACCGGGTCGGCCGAAAAGGCGGGCGTGGGCGGATACAACAAGACCGCGCTCGTCTCCTCCTTTGCCGCCGCCTTCCCGATGGATGCGCCGCGCTATGTCGTGGTGATCGTGGTCGACGAGCCCAAGGGCACGATCGCATCGAGCTTCCAGCGCACCGCCGCCTTCACCTCGGCCCCGATCGTGGGCAAGCTGGTGCCGCGGATCGGGCCGATGCTGGGCGTGAACCCCGACAACGGGCGCGATGTCGATATTTCGGACCTGCGCTATCTGGTGGACAAGGGCGAATGACGCTCGGCGATCTTCTGGCCCGCGCCGGCCTTGCGGGCGGGGATGCGCGCGCAGTCACCGGCTTTGCGATCGACCACCGCAAGGTTGCCCCGGGCACGGTGTTCGGCGCGTTTCAGGGGGCGAGCGTCAACGGCGAGGATTTCATTGCCGCTGCGGTTGCCGCAGGCGCGATCGCGGTAGTTGCGCGGCCCGAGGCTGTCGTCGAAGGCGCGCTGCATATCGCCGATCCAAGCCCGCGCCGGGCCTTCGCAACGCTTGCCGCAGGCTTCTTCGCGCCATACCCCGCCACGCTGGTCGCGGTGACCGGGACCAACGGCAAGACCTCCTGCGTGGAAATGACCCGCCAGATCTGGCGCATGGCGGGCGAGCGCGCGGCGAGTATCGGCACGCTGGGCGTGACCACGCCCGATGGCAGCGTGTCGACCGGGCTGACCACCCCCGACATCGTCACCTTCCTCGCCAACATGGCGGGGCTCGCCCGCGAAGGCGTGACCCACGTGGCTTACGAGGCATCGAGCCACGGGCTCGACCAGTTCCGCAACGAAGGGCTGACGTTGTCGGCGGCGGCGTTCACCAATTTCAGCCGCGATCACCTCGACTATCACGGTTCGATGGAAAGCTATTTCGCGGCCAAGATGCGATTGTTCAAGGAGGTTGCTGCGACCGGCACTCCGGCAGTGATCCACGATGCAGGCGATGGGTCGGAATGGACCGCCAAAGCGATTGCAACCGCAGCGGCGCGCGGGCTCGAAGTGCTCACCGTGGGCGAGGGCGGTTCGTTTCTCAAATTGATCGCCCGCGAACCCGGACAGTTGGGGCAGGTTCTTCAGATCGAACATGAAGGCGCCGTCCGCAAGCTGAACCTGCCGCTGATCGGAGCCTATCAGGCGGCCAATGCGCTGGTTTCGGCCGGGCTGGCGCTGGCAACGGGTGTGCCGGCGTCTTCCGTGTTCGATGCGCTGACCCGCCTGCAACCCGTGCGCGGACGCCTCGAGCGTGCGGCGCTGAACCAGGCGGGCGCGCCGGCCTATGTCGATTATGCGCATACCCCCGATGCGCTCGAGGCGGCGATTGCCGCCTTGCGCCCGCATGTGGCATCACAAGGCCGGCTGATCGTGGTGTTCGGCGCGGGCGGCGACCGTGATGCGGGCAAGCGTCCGCAGATGGGCGAAGTCGCCGCGCGCGCCGCCGATGTCGCGATCGTCACCGATGACAATCCGCGTTCCGAAGATCCGGCCACAATTCGCGCCGCGATCATGGCGGGGGCCGGAGAGAACACGCGCGAGGTCGCAGGCCGGCGCGAGGCGATCGCCGCCGCGATTGCCGAGGCAGGTTCGAACGATATCGTCCTGATCGCGGGCAAGGGCCACGAACAGGGTCAGATCTTCGGGGCGGGAGAGACGATGCGGATCGAAGCCTTCGACGATGTCGAAGTTGCGCGCGAATGCGCCGGAGGACAGTGCTGATGAACATGCCGCTTGCCCACCCGATGCTGCACCAATGGCCGGTCAGTCCGCGCGACAGCCTGCCGCTCGCCTTGTGGAGCGCTGCCGAGATCGCCGCCGCCACCGACGGTGTTGCCAGCCACGATTTCGAAGCTTCCGGCGTCGAAATGGATTCGCGCGATGTGAAGCCGGGCGACGTTTTCGTCGCGCTCAAGGGCGAAGCGATGGACGGGCACCGCTTCATCGATGCCGCCTTTGCCAAGGGCGCGGTCGCCGCGATCGTCGACCGCCCGGTCGATTATCCGCATGTGCTGGTTGCCGATACCACCGCCGCGCTCCACGCGCTGGCGCACGCCGCGCGCGAGCGTGCAGTCGATGCGGTGCGGATCGCGGTGACCGGATCGGTCGGCAAGACCGGGGTAAAGGAAGCGATTTTCGCCTGCCTCGACCGTTCCAGCCGCGGCGCGGCGCATCGCTCTGTACGCAGCTACAACAACCATGTCGGCGTGCCGCTGAGCCTCGCGCGGATGGCCGCGCGAGCCAAGTTCGGCGTGTTCGAGATGGGGATGAACCACGCGGGCGAGATTGCCCCGCTGGCAGATCACGTCCGCCCGCATGTCGCGCTGATCACCACGATCGCGCCCGCGCACATCGAGAACCTCGGCAGCATGGAGGGGATCGCGGATGAAAAGGCGCAGATCTTTACCGGCCTCGTGCCCGGCGGGGTCGCGGTCGTTCCGGCCGACAGCGAATTTGCCGAGCGCATGATTGCCCACGCCAAGGCTTGCGGCGCACATGTTGTTACCTTCGGTCGCGCGAGGACCGCCGATGTGCGGCTGCTCGACGCGATCCCGGCGGCGGGCGGTTCGGGTTCGCTGGTGACCGCCGATCTGGGCGACCGGCGCGTGTGCTACACCATCGCCGAACCGGGCGAACACTGGATCGTCAACTCGCTCGGCGTGCTTGCCGCGGTGCGCGCGGCGGGCGGCGATCTGGGAAGCGCCGGGCTGGCGCTCGCCGAACTCGGCGGGATGAAGGGCCGCGGTGCGCGCCACCAGATCGCGGTGCGCGGCGGCACGGCGCTGCTGATCGACGAGAGCTACAACGCCAACCCCGCTTCGATGCGCGCCACGCTGAAGGCGCTGAGCCAGACCACCGCCGCCCGGCGGATCGCGGTGCTGGGCAGCATGAAGGAACTGGGCGACTTTGCCGACGCCTTCCACCGCCAGCTTGCCAACCCGATCCTTGAGGCCGGCGTGGTTCACGCGGTGCTGGTCGGGGCCGAGATGGCCGCATTGGCGGACGAGTTGGGGAAACTGCCTGCGGCAATGCTTGGCAAGGGGCTGACCTTCGCGCATTGCGATAACCCTGCCGAGGCGATCGAACTGCTCGGGACCTATGGCCTTGCCGCGGGCGACGCGGTGCTGGTCAAAGGATCCAATTCGGTGGGGCTCGGCAAGCTGGTTTCGCAGCTGACGTAACGACGCCTGCCTGAAATTCCCGCCAAACCGCCGCGGCGGTGCGCGCTTGAGGACGATTGAATGCTCTACCTGCTTGCCGAGTGGCTTGGCTTTGAAGGCATCCTCAATCTGGTGCGCTACCAGAGCTTCCGTGCGGGCGCGACGCTGATGACCGCATTGCTGATCGGCCTTTTGATCGGCGAACGCTTCATCAATTTCCTGCGGGTGCGGCAGGGCAAGGGCCAGCCGATCCGGCTCGACGGCCCGCAAAGCCACCTCGAAAAACGCGGCACGCCCACGATGGGCGGGCTGATGATCCTCGTCTCGCTCACGCTGTCGCTGATCATCTGGATGGATCTGACCAGCCCGTTTGTCTGGGCGTGCCTCGCGGTCACGATCGGGTTCGGGATCATCGGCTTCCTCGACGATTACGACAAGGTGTCGAAGAACAGCCATGCGGGCGTTCCGGGCCGGGTGCGGCTGCTCGCCGAATTCGTGGTGGCGGGGATCGCCAGCTGGCTGATCGTCAGCCAGATCAACACCAACCTCTATCTCCCCTTCCTGACCGGGGTGAGCATTCCGCTGGGGCCGGCCTATTACGTTTTTGCCGCCTTCGTGATCGTGGGCGCGGGCAACGCGGTGAACCTGACCGACGGGCTCGACGGTCTGGCGACCATGCCGGTGATCATCGCGGCGGGCACTTTCGCGATCATCTGCTATCTGGTGGGCCGGGTCGATTTCAGCTCCTATCTCGGCATTCCGCATGTGCCCGGTGCGGGCGAGCTGGCGATTTTCTGCGCGGCGATCATGGGGGCGGGGCTTGCCTTCCTGTGGTTCAACGCGCCGCCCGCGGCGGTGTTCATGGGTGACACCGGCAGTCTCGCGCTGGGCGGGGCGCTGGGCGCGATCGCGGTTGCGTCGCATCACGAAGTCGTGCTGGGGATCGTCGGCGGCCTGTTCGTGCTCGAAGCGGTCAGCGTGATCGTACAGGTCTTCTGGTTCAAGCGCACCGGCAAGCGCGTCTTCCGCATGGCGCCGATCCACCATCATTTCGAACAGCTCGGCTGGAAGGAAAGCAAGGTCGTGATCCGGTTCTGGATCATCGCGATCGTGCTCGCGCTGATCGGGCTTTCGACGCTGAAGCTGCGGTAAGGGGAAGGCTGCACGCGCATGATCACCTCTGCCGCCTTCAAGGGTAAGCGTTTCGCGGTGCTCGGTCTTGCCCGATCGGGCGCGGCCGCGGCCGAAGCCTTGCTTGCAAGCGGCGCGGAGGTGATCGCCTGGGACCGCCAGCCGCATGCGCGCGAAGTGTTCGAAGGCCGATGCCGGCTGATCGATCCGCTGGAGCTTGATCTCACCGGCTTTGCAGGCGTGGTCGTCTCGCCCGGCGTGCCGCTCAACAACCATCCCATCGGCCCGCATACCTGGCAATATGGCCTGCCGGTGATCGGCGATATCGAACTGTTCGCCGCCGCGCGCGCCGATCTGCCGCCGCACAAGGTCGTCGGCATCACCGGCACCAACGGCAAATCGACCACCACCGCGCTCGTCCACCATATCCTGCACAGCAACGGCGTGCCCTGTGTGATGGGCGGCAATATCGGCGATCCGATCCTCGGGCAGGCGGCGCTGCCCGAAGGCGGCGTCTATGTGCTCGAACTGTCGAGCTTCCAGATCGATCTGACCTTCAGCCTCGATTGCGATGTCGCCGCGCTGACCAACATCACCCCCGATCACCTTGACCGCTATGCCGATTTTGCCGCCTATGCCGCATCCAAGCAGCGCCTGTTCGGGATGCAGCAGCATGGGGTCGCGGTGATCTGCACCGATGATGCGCCCAGCCTGGCGGTTGCCGATACGCTGACGGCGGAGGGCAAGCCCGTGGTGCGGGTCGCGGCAGGCGACCTTGCCGCCGACGGACTTGCCGAAGCGCGCTCGCCATCGCTCGCAGGCCCGCACAATGCGCAGAATGCGGCGGTCGCAGTGGCGATCTGCCGCCAACTCGGGCTGGAAGATGCGCAGATTGCGGCGGGCCTTGCGAGCTATCGCGGGTTGCCGCACCGGATGGAGCGTGTCTGCGAAGTCTCGGGCGTTACCTTCATCAACGACAGCAAGGCGACCAATGCCGCATCGGCAGCGCCTGCGCTCGCTGCCTTCCCGCCCGATCCCGCGATCAATGATGGAGCCCCGCGCATCCACTGGATCGTCGGCGGCCTGCCCAAGGATGACGGGCTGGGCGCGTGTGCGGATCACCTCGGCAATGTCGCGGCGGCCTATACCGTGGGCGAGGCCGGGCCGATGTTCGCAGGCCTGCTCGAAGGCGAGATCAGGGTCGAACGCTGCGAATTGATCAGCGAGGCGGTGCGCCGCGCGGTCGAAGCCGCACGGCCCGGCGAAGTGGTGCTCCTGTCGCCCGCCTGCGCATCATATGACCAGTTCCGCGATTACGAGAAGCGCGGGCATCACTTCCGCCAGATGGTCGGCGCGATCACCGGGTGCGAAACCTGTGTCGACCTTGCCGCCGAACCGGTCGCCAGCGGGCCTGCCGGATCATGAACGCGCGCACATTTGCCTTGCAGAACCGCGCGCGCACCAGCGGCAATTATCTTGCCCCGGTCCCGGCGCAGCGCCGCCTGCGCGACCGGGTGCGGATCTGGTGGCGCGAAATCGACCGCGTCCTGCTGTTGCTGATCTGCCTGCTGATGGCGGTGGGCATCGTCGCGGTCGCGGCCGCATCACCCGCCAGCGCGGACCAGCTTTCGACGCTGAAGGAACGCGTCCCCGAATTCATGTTCTTCAAGCGGCACATCGTGTTCCAGACGCTGGGGCTGGGCCTGATGCTGGCTTTGAGCTTCCTGTCGCGCGATTCCGCGCGCAGGCTGGGCATTCTGGTCGGCGCGGTGATGCTTGCGCTGCTTTTCGTGGTGCCGATCATCGGCGAGGAAAAGAACGGCGCGAAACGCTGGATCAATGTCGGTATGAGCCTGCAGCCGTCCGAATTCCTGAAGCCCGGCTTTGCAATCATCTGCGCCTGGATTCTGAGCTGGAAGCTGCGCGATCCGGGCTTGCCGGTGATCGCTTTCGTAACCGGGTTCTTCGGCCTGATCGCCGCGCTGCTGATGCTGCAACCCAACCTTGGCGATGCGATCCTGTTCGGCGGGATCTGGCTGGTGATGGTCCTGCTGGCGGGCTTGCAGTGGCAGCGGATTGCGGCGCTGGGCGGGCTCGGCGTGGTCGGTCTGACGCTCGCTTACGTGTTCTACGACAATGCGCGCCACCGGATCGACGGGTTTCTGGGCGGCGGCACCGCGTTCGACCAGGTCGATCTGGCGCAGCGCACGATCACCGCGGGCGGGTGGACGGGCACGGGCCTGTGGCTCGGCATCCGCAAGATGAACCTGCCCGAAGCGCACACCGATTACATTTTCTCCGTGATCGGCGAGGAATTCGGGCTGATCGTCTGCGGGATGATCGTGCTGCTCTACTGCGCGCTGGTGCTGCGCGCGCTGGTGCGGCTGACGGGGGAGGATAATCTGTTCGCGCTGCTCGCGGGCGCGGGGCTCATCACCCAGTTCGGCGGGCAGGCCTTCATCAACATCCTCGTCAACCTCAAGCTGTTTCCGTCCAAGGGGATGACGCTGCCGCTGATTTCCTATGGCGGCTCATCGACACTGGCGGTGTGCTTCACGCTTGGGCTATTGCTCGCGATTACACGGCGCAATCCGTTCCTCGCCCGCGAGGGAGGGTCCTTGCGCGAACTGATCGAGCGTAAGGAAGAACGCCCATGAGCAGCGAACCCCGCAAGGGTGCATCCCGCCACTTCGTGCTGGCCGCAGGCGGCACTGGTGGCCACCTGATCCCGGCCTTCGCGCTGGCCGCAGAACTGAACGCACGCGGCCACCATGTCGCGCTGATCACCGATGAGCGCGGCGCGAACATTCCAGGCAAGCCCGACTTCATGCCCGCGCATGTCCTGCCCGCCGGCCGGTTCGGCAAAAACCCGCTGGGCTGGTTTGCCGGGGTGCGCGCGGTGCTGCAGGGCCGCGCGATGGCGCTGCGCCTGTTCGAAAGCTTTCAGCCTTCCGCGGTGATCGGCTTCGGGGGCTATCCTGCGCTGCCCGCATTGCTCGCGGCGACATCGGCGGGCCTGCCGAGCATCGTTCACGAACAGAACGCGGTGCTGGGCCGGGTGAACCGGCTATTGGCGGGCCGCGTCGATGCGATTGCCACGTCTTACGATCAGGTCGACCGGCTCGCGCCCAAGCACGCGGGCAAGGTGCATCTGGTGGGTAACCCGGTGCGCGCCGAGGTGCTGCGCTTGCGCGAACAGGACTTCCCCGATTTCACCGATGAAAGCCTGTTCCGGATTCTGGTGACGGGCGGATCGCAGGGCGCGCGCGTCCTGTCCGAAGTGGTGCCCGACGGGCTGGCCATGCTGCCGCCCGCGCTGCGCCAGCGCTTGCAAGTGACGCAGCAGTGCCGCCCCGAAGATCTCGACGCGGTGCGCGGGCGTTATGCCAGCCACGATATTCCCGCCGAACTCGGCACCTATTTCGAGGACATGCACGAACGGCTGGCCGGCGCGCATCTGTTCATCGGGCGCGCGGGCGCATCGACGATTGCCGAACTGACTGCAGTGGGCCGCCCCGCGATCCTCGTGCCCTTGCCGATCGCGACCGACGATCACCAGGCCGCGAACACCCGCGAGATGGCGCGCGCGGGCGGCGCGCGGATGATCCGGCAGGACGCCTTCCAGCCCAAGGAACTCGCCAAGCAGATTCAGGCGATGGCGATGAACCCTGCCAGCCTCGCCAATGCCGCGCATTGCGCATTCAATTGCGGGCGGCCCGATGCGGCGAAGGACTTGGCCGATCTGGTCGAGAGCATGAGCGGGATCGATCTGATGGACGTGATCCGCGTGGGCGAGAGCGCCGGAGTTGCCGCAGCCTTGCGGCCCGCCACCGGCACACCGCGCAAGGCGGCAAAGGAACGGGTTGAATAATGAAGGGCGTAGGCACCGATATCGGCACCATCCATTTCGTCGGGATCGGCGGGATCGGGATGTCGGGCATCGCCGAGGTGATGCATAACCTCGGCTATACCGTGCAAGGGTCCGACATCGCCGAAGGGCCGAGCGTCGAGCGGTTGCGCGCGCGCGGGATGACGGTGCATATCGGCCACCGCGCCGAAAACGTCGAAGGTGCGGCCGTGGTCGTCACTTCGACTGCGGTGCGCCGCACCAACCCCGAAGTTGCCGCCGCCTTGGAAGCGCGCGTTCCCGTGGTGCGCCGCGCCGAAATGCTGGCCGAGTTGATGCGGCTGAAATCCACCGTCGCGGTTGCCGGCACGCATGGCAAGACGACGACGACCAGCATGATCGCAACGTTGCTCGATGCCGGCGGGATCGATCCCACCGTCATCAATGGCGGGATCATCGAACAATATGGTTCGAACGCGCGGCTGGGCGATTCCGACTGGATGGTGGTGGAAGCCGACGAGAGCGACGGCAGCTTCCTGCGTCTCGACGGCACGATCGCGGTGGTCACCAACATCGATCCCGAACACCTCGACCATTACGGCGATTTCGATGGGGTGAAGCGCGCTTTCGTGGAGTTCATCCACAACGTGCCCTTCTACGGCGCAGCGGTGCTCTGCGTCGATCATCCGGTGGTGCAGGCGGTGATCGGATCGGTGCGCGACCGCAAGGTCGTCACCTACGGCTTCTCGCTTCAGGCCGATATCTGCGGGGTCAATGTCCGCAGCGCCGAAGGCGGCAACACCTTCGATGTGATCGTGCGCCAGCGCGGACTGGAGGATCGCCGGATCGAAGGGGTGCACCTGCCGATGCCGGGCCGACACAATGTCCAGAACGCGCTCGCGGCGATTGCGGTGAGCATCGAGATGGGCTGCAACGACGATGTGATCCGCACCGGTTTTGCGCGGTTCGGCGGGGTGCGGCGGCGCTTTACCCGCGTCGGCAGCATCGAATTGCCGGGCGGCACGGTCGCGGTGATCGACGATTACGCGCACCACCCGGTCGAAATCCGTGCGGTGCTTGCCGCCGCGCGCGAAGCGGTCGGCACCAGCGGCGGGCGCGTGATCGCGGTTGCGCAGCCACACCGCTATTCCCGGCTGGGTGATCTTATGGACGAATTCCAGTCCTGCTTCGACGATGCCGACATTGCCTATGTTGCGCCGGTCTACGCCGCGGGTGAGGAGCCGCTGCCGGGTGTCGATCACTCGGCGCTGGTCGCGGGCATGAAGGCGCGCGGGCACCGTGCCGCGCGCGAGATCGCCGGGGCCGACGTGCTCGCGGAAACGCTCAGCGGCGAAATCGCGGCGGGCGATATCGTTGTATGCCTTGGTGCGGGCGACATCACCCGCTGGGCCGCCGGGCTTGCGCCTGCGATCACCGCGCGGCGGGCGGCGGCATGATCCAGCCGGGCGATATCTTGCCGGGAAGCGCCGCAGCGGCCCCGACCTGCGCGGGCGGCGAAGCGGTGCAGGCCCCCGTGCCGCGCGACGGCATCCGCGGCAAGCTGACCGCAGGCGCGCCGCTGGCGCCCTATACCTGGTTCAAGACCGGCGGGCCGGCCGACTGGCTGTTCGAACCCGCCGATATCGACGATCTCGAAGCCTTTCTTGCGCGGCTCGACCCCGCAGTCCCGGTGATGGCACTGGGGCTGGGTTCGAACATGATTGTCCGCGATGGCGGGGTGCCGGGCGTGGTCGTGCGGCTCGGCAAGGCTTTCGCCAAGGTCGAGCATTCGGGTGAACTGGAACTCACCTGCGGCGGCGGGGCGAGCGGTATTCTGGTCGCGTCCACCGCGCGCGATCTGGGGATCGCAGGCCTAGAGTTTCTGCGCGGTATCCCCGGCACCGTCGGCGGTTTCGTGCGGATGAACGGCGGGGCTTACGGCCGCGAGGTGGCAGACGTGCTGCGCGACTGCGCGGTGATCCTGCACGATGGCAGCTTTGTCACGCTGAGCGCCGCGGAACTTGAGTATTCCTACCGCCATTCCGCGCTGCCCGAGGGTGCGATCGTCGTCTCGGCGCGGTTCCGGGGCCACCCCGGCGAACCCTCAGAGATCGGCGCGGAAATGGACCGCATTGCCGCCGCGCGCGAGGCGAGCCAGCCCTTGCGCACCAAGACCGGCGGGTCGACCTTCAAGAACCCGCAAGGCCACAAGGCCTGGGAACTGGTCGACCGCGCAGGTTGCCGCGGGCTCCAGCAGGGCGGCGCGCAGGTTTCCGAGAAGCACACCAACTTCCTCATCAACACCGGCACCGCCACCAGCGCCGACATCGAAGGGCTGGGCGAAATGGTGCGCGACAAAGTCTATGCGCAGACGGGCGTGAGCCTTGAGTGGGAAATTCAGAGAGTGGGACGTCCGTGAGCCTTTCGAAACTCCATGTCGCTGTCCTGATGGGCGGCTGGGCCAATGAACGCCCCGTGTCGCTGACCAGCGGGGCGGGGGTGGCCGATGCGCTGGAAAGCAAGGGCCACCGCGTCACCCGCATCGATATGGGCCGCGATGTCGCGCTGCGCCTCCATGAAGCCAAGCCCGATGTCGTCTTCAACGCGCTTCACGGCGTGCCGGGGGAAGACGGGACGGTGCAGGGCATGCTCGACCTGATGGGCCTTGCCTATACCCATTCGGGCCTTGCGACCTCGGTGATCGCGATCGACAAGCAGCTGACCAAACAGGCGTTGGTGCCGCACGGTATCCCGATGCCCGGCGGGCGGATCGTGACCCGCGAAGAGCTGTATGAGCGCGATCCGCTCCCGCGCCCCTATGTGCTGAAACCCGTCAACGAAGGATCGTCGGTGGGTGTCGCGATCGTCACCGAGGACAGCAATGTCGGCAACCCGATCAGCGCCGACGCGCGCGGGCCGTGGCAGGAATTTACCGAATTGCTCGCCGAACCCTTCATCAAGGGCCGCGAACTGACTGCCGCGGTGCTCGACGGGCCCGAAGGGCCGCGCGCGCTGGGCGTGACCGAACTGGTGGTCGCCAGCGGCTTCTACGATTTCGAAAACAAGTACACCGCCGGGCGCACCGAACATATCTTCCCCGCCAAGCTGCCGCCCGAGATCACCGCGCTGTGCGAAGCCTATGCGGTAAAAGCGCATCAGGTGCTCGGTTGCCATGGCACCAGCCGCACCGATTTCCGCTGGGACGACGAAGCGGGCGAGGAAGGTCTGTTCGTGCTCGAAACCAACACCCAGCCGGGCATGACCCCCTTGAGCCTCGTTCCCGAACAGGCCGCGGGCTGCGGCATCGCCTATGCCGATCTGGTGGAGATGCTGTGCGCCGAAGCCTTGCGGGTGCACGGTGCCAAGCACGGAGGCGCGCATGGCGCAGCAGATCCGGCGTAACGGCACCGGCGGGGTCAGGCGCGCGGTCAAGGCGCAAAGCCGCGCTGTCACCGTGCGCAAAGCGCGGGGGTCTGCGACCGGCGTGATCGACCGGGTAATGGGCGTGCTGCCTTTCACCGAAGACCAGTGGAGCCGCATCTGGCTCGCCATGATCATCGGCGGTGCGGTGGGGATCGCCTTCATTATCGCCAGTCTGGCCGGCGTGCCCGCGCTGGCGCAGGCGCAGGTTGCTGCCGTCGCCGCCGATGCGGGGTTCGAGGTGCGTCACGTGCGCGTCACCGGCACCAGCCGGATGGACGAACAGCAGGTGTATGCCCGCGCGCTCGCCGTCCGCAATCAAGCGATGCCCGATGTCGATATCGCCGCCTTGCGCGACGATCTGCGCGCGCTGCCGTGGGTGAGCGATGCGCGTGTCTCGATCCAGTTGCCGCATACGCTGGCGATCGACATCGTCGAGCGCAAGCCGCACGCCGTGCTCGAAAAGGCCGACCGGCTGATGCTGATCGATGCCACTGGGGTTGAACTCGAACCGATCGCGCAGGCCAAGGCGAAGGGGATGCTGCGGCTGGCCGGGCCGGGCGCCGGGCGGCAGGCGCGTGCGCTCGAAACCCTGCTATCCGCCGCCCCCGCGCTCGCGCCCAAGGTCGAGGCGGCCGAATGGGTCGGCAACCGCCGCTGGAACCTCACATTCACCACCGGCCAGCTGCTTGCACTGCCCGAAGGCGAGATCGAAGGCGCGACCGCGCTGGTCAAGTTCGCGCGGCTTGATGGCAAGAACCGGCTGCTGGGCGGCAAGGTGCTCGCCTTCGACATGCGCACCCCGCCCAGGCTTTACATGCGTCTGCCCGAAGCGGTCGGGCAGCCCAAGGATGTCGGCGGCGACGCCGGCAAGGAGACCACCTGATGGCATCGCGCGCCGTCACTGCGCCGCGCCGCGTGCTGCGCACCCATGCCGCGGTCAATATCGGCTCGTTCCGGATCAGCGCGATGATCGTGGGCGAAACCGAAAGCGGCGAATTGCAGGTGCTCGGCAGCGGCCACCGCGCCAGCGCCGGGGTCAAGCGCGGCTATGTCACCGACATGGCCGCCGCCGCGCACGCGATCCGCGACGCGGTCGAACGCGCCGAGAAAAGCGCCAATACGCCGGTGCGCAGCGTCTGGATCGCCTGTGCGGGTGCGGGATTGGCGAGCCACGTGGTCGCGGTCGATATCGAGATCGGCGGGCGGCGGATCGAGGATGAGGACATCGAGGCGCTGCTGGTCGAGGCGCAGGACATGATCCAGCCCGACGGGCGCAAGGTGCTGCACGCGCAGCCGGCACATTACACGCTCGACGGCGCGCACGGGGTTGCCAATCCCAAGGGCCTGCATGCCGAACGGCTGGGCGTGGATATCCACGTGATGCTGGCGGACGGCGCGCCGGTGCGCAATCTGACCGAAGCGGTGCAGAACGCGCACCTCGAAGTCGAAGGCGTGGTCGCAGCCCCGCTTGCCGCGGGCCATGCCTGCCTTACGCCCGAGGAACGCGAACTGGGTGTGGCGCTGGTCGAAATCGGCGCGGATATCACCAACGTCGCGGTGTTTGCTGGTGGGATGCTCCTGGGCCTTCATGCGATTGCGATGGGTTCGGGATCGATCACCGATGCGATCGCGGCCAATTTCGGGATCCGCCGCAGCCAGGCCGAGCGGCTGAAATGCGTTGCCGGCTCGGCGGTGGCCAGCCCGTCCGATCACCGCGAACTGGTTCCGGTGACCGGCCCCTCGGAACTCGGCGGCGAAGGCAGCGACAGCGGTCAGCCGGTCGGGCCGCTTGCGCGCGGGGCCGATGACAAGAACCGGATCGTGCGTGCAGAACTGATCGCAGTGGTGACGCAGCAGCTCGGCGTGCTGACGGGCGAGGTTGGCAAGGCGCTGAAAACGATGGGATTTGCCGGGCCGCGCGCGGGGCAGGTGGTGCTCACCGGCGGCGGGGCGGAGCTTGCCGGGATGGCCGACTTCATGCAGAGCGCGCTGGGCCAGCCGGTCAGGCTGGGGCGGCCGCCGCAGCTTCCCGGAATGCCCGAGGCGCACCATGCACCAGGCTTTGCGACGCTTGCCGGACTGTGCCTTTACGCCGCCGACGATCCGGTCGATATCCGCGCGGTGGGCAGCGGGCGCACCGGCGTCTACAACCCGGCGGCCAGCAAGGCGGGGATCATGGCGTTGGCATCGCGGCTGATGCGCGCGATGAAAGAGTATTTCTGAGCGCGCAAGCAACCGCTTTGACGTAGCGGCCAAACGTGCAAAAAAGCCCAAGCGATGCTGTGGATAAGGGTCATGCCGCTATAAAATGTGTGGCCCGATTATGTCACAGACGAACAATATGTGCGGAAACCGGGTAAGAGCACCCCGCGCCCCCGCCTGGAGGACCAGCAGATGAGCATCAATATCGGACCCGCAGCCAGCGACGATCTGCGCCCGCGCATCACCGTGATCGGTATCGGCGGCGCCGGCGGGAACGCGATCGCGAACATGATCGCGGCCGAAATCGAAGGCGTTGAGTTCATCGTCGCCAATACCGACGCGCAGGCGTTGAGCACGTCGCCCGCAGAGCGCCGCATCCAGCTTGGCCCGGAAATCACCGGCGGCCTTGGCGCCGGCGCGCGGCCCGAAGTGGGCAAGGCGGCAGCCGAAGAAACCGTCGCCGAGATCGAGCGCGCGCTCGAAGGCGTCAACATGTGCTTCATCGCGGCCGGCATGGGCGGCGGGACCGGCACGGGCGCCGCGCCCGTGATCGCGGAAGCCGCGCGCCGGATGGGCGTGCTGACCGTGGGCGTCGTGACCAAGCCGTTCCTCTTCGAAGGCACGCGCCGGATGCGTTCGGCCGAAGCGGGCATCGAGGAACTGCAGCAGCACGTCGACACGCTGATCGTGATTCCCAACCAGAACCTGTTCCTGGTCGCCAAGGCCGAAACCACCTTCAAGGAAGCCTTCCAGCTTGCCGACGAAGTGCTCCAGCAGGGCGTGCGCTCGATCACCGATCTGATGGTGATGCCGGGCCTGATCAACCTCGACTTTGCCGACGTGCGCTCGGTCATGTCCGAAATGGGCAAGGCGATGATGGGCACGGGCGAGGGCGAGGGCGAAAACCGCGCGCTCGACGCGGCCGAGCAGGCGATCGCCAACCCGCTGCTCGACGGCGTCAGCATGGCGGGCGCGCGCGGCGTGATCATCTCGATCATCGGCGGCGAGGACATGCGCCTGCTCGAAGTCGACGAGGCTGCCAACCACATCCGCGAACTGGTCGACGAGGACGCGAATATCATCTGGGGTTCGGCGTTCAACCCCGACCTCAAGGGCAAGATCCGCGTTTCGGTGGTTGCCACCGGGATCGAGCAGAGCGCGATCGGCCAGTCCGAGCGCTCGCAGAATGTCTCGCTCGGCACCTCGCGCGCGCCCAAGCGGCCGGTGCTCGAACTGTCGGAAGGCAATGGCTTTGCGCCTCCGCCGCAGGCTACCGCTCCAGTTGCGCCCGCAACCATCGCGACCACGCCCGCATTCGACCGCGGCGGATCGCAGGCACCGGCAGCGCCCGCAAGCTACGCCGAGGAACCGCTCGATCTGGCGGACGAGGCTGACGGCGACGATGCCGACGCCTATGGCTCGGCAGCGCCGTTCGAACTGACCGGGATGCAGGCGGGCGACGAATACGGCGACGAGTATGACGACGATGTCGATGGCATCGTCGATCCGCTCGCCGGTCTGCGCGGTGCGGAAAGCACCGGCGGCGCGGCGCGTGAAGACGACGCGCTCGAACTCGACGATGGCTACACCCCTTACGCCGAAGCCGATCGCACCCCGGTGCAGGACGATCTGCTGGCCAGCGCGGACCGGTTGGCTGCCGAAGATCGCCCGGTCGAAGCGCGGCTTGGCGGCGGACGCCGGCTCGGGCTGCTTGGCGGCGGCGACCATGGCGCTGGCGGGGCTCCGGCAGGCGGCGCGCCGTCGGGCGGGGGCAGCACGCTGTTCGAACGCATGGCCAACCTGTCGCGCAGCACCGCGCGCGACGACGACGAGGACGATGACGGCGATGATGGCCCGGCGCTCAGCATCCCGCGCTTCCTCGGTCGCCAGAACAACCAGTAACCGCGTGTCAGCCGCGCCGTGTCGCAAGCCTGATGGCGACACGGCGGCGGCATGGTAAAGGCCGCATCATGGTGTCGCGCTTCAGTGTTTCCAGAGCCCTTGCGCTGAGCGCGACCGGGGCGGTGCTGTCTCTTGCCGGCACGACCGCCCCGGCATCGGCGCAGGATACCGTCGCGCGGCCGGTGGTGCAGGCGCTTCCCAATTCACAGGTTCAGCGGCTCAACCGCGCGCTGGTGGCGCTGTCTAAGGCCCCGCGCGACCGCGATACGCTGGTCGAGGCAGGGCAGGCCGCGCTCGGTGTCGACGATCTCGATGCCGCGATCGGCTTTTTCGGGCGCGCGGCGGAGGTCGATCCGGGCAATGCCGCGGTCGCGCAGGGGTTGGGGGCGGTTTACCTCCGTGCAGGCCGTGCGGGCGAGGCGCTGGTGCAATTCGATCGCGCGCTTGCCGCCGGGGCGGATGAGCGGACGGTGCTTCCCGACCGCGCGCTGACGCTCGATCTCGTCGGCGAACATGCCGCGGCGCAGACCGCCTATACCCGCGCACTCGTGCTCGATCCGGGCAATGACGAAGCGCGGCGGCGGCTGGCGATCAGCCATGCGATTTCGGGCAACCGCGCGCGGTTCGAGGATACGCTGCGCCCGATGCTCGACCGGCGCGATGTCGGCGCGCAGCGCGCCCGCGCCTTCGGGCTGGCGATCATGGGCGACGCCGACCGGGCCGGGGCGATCGTCGAGCAGGTGATGCCGCGCGATCTGGCGACGCGGCTGGTGCCCTATCTCGGCTATATGCCGCGCTTGACCAAGCCGCAGCAGGCCGCCGCAGCCAATCTCGGGATTTTTCCGCGCGCCGCCGATATCGGGCGTGACGATCCGCGGCTGGCTCGGTTCGCGGCAGAAGAGCGTGCCGACAGCCGCCTGACGCCCGCTGGCGCTCCGCTGGGAACGCGCAGCACCGCGTCTGCGGCCGTGGCGCCGACTCCGCCGCCAAGCACCACGATCTTCACCACCCCGGTGTCGGCCTCGGCGATCGGCACGGTGCCGCAGCCTTCCACGACGCCGGCGATTGTTCCCGCCGCTGCGGCACCTGTGGCTGCCGCGCCCGCGCCGGTTGCCGGGCCTCCCTCTGCGTCTGCTCCCGCGCCTGCGCCCACCTACGTGGCTGCGGCTTCCACGCCTGCCTCTGTGCCGCCTGCGCCGACCTACGCTGCGGCGTCAGCATCCGTGCCCCAGCCAGCGCCGCAGCCCCAACCCCAACCCCAACCCCAACCCCAGCCGCAGCCGCAAGTCCAGCAGCTGCCGCTGCGCGTAGCAGATGCCTTTGCCGATCTCGGCGCTCCGCTTCCCGATGCGCGGGTGGGGGGCGATGCGGTCGACATTACGCGAATCGCGGTTCGGCGCGAAGCCCCGCCGATCACCGCCGCGCCTGCGCCCAAGCCCGAGGCGAAGCCCGCCGAAAAGCCCAAGCCCAAGCCCAAGGAGCCCGCCAAGCCCGCTCACCCCAGCCGCGTCTGGGTGCAGGTGGCGACGGGCAAGAGGATCGACGCGCTGGCGTTCGACTGGAAGCGGATCAGCCGTGAAGGCGGCAAGCTGATGGCGCCCTACAAGCCGCACACCGCACGCTGGGGCGCGACCAACAGGCTCGTGATCGGCCCGGTCGCCAACCGCGACAAGGCCGAGGCCTTGGTGCGCGATCTGAAGAAGCAGGGGGCCGACGTATTCCTGTGGCTCAGCGAAGAAGGCGAGGCGGTTCAACCGCTTAACTAGCTTCCCCCGATTTCTTTGCACAGGCTTTGCACAGGCTTGTCCGGTTCTCCCCAACCCCTCTCGGATGCGCGATTGCCAAGCAGGGGCGGTTGCGTCCATCCCTTTCGGCGATGGAAACACACCCCCTTTCGCCGCCCCGCGCACAGCCATGAGAACCCAGGAAATGGATTATTCCGCCGAGGATGACGCCGCCCCCGTCGATATGCTCGCAAGCCTGTTCATGGCACGCGGCTGGCCGTGCGAACTGGTGTCCGAAGACGAGATGACCGGCGAAGTGCAGGGCAGCTGGGCCAATTACCAGCTGCGCGCGATCTGGCGGCCCGAAGACGGCGTGCTGCAATTCCTGTGCTTGCCCGATATCCGCGTCACCGAAGACAAGCGCGCGGCGGCTTACGAGCTGCTCTGCCTCGTCAACGAACAGATGTGGCTGGGCCATTTCGATATCTGGTCGAACGGCGATGTGCTGCTCTATCGCCACGGCGCATTGCTGGGCGATCACGGGCGCTTGAGCCTCGATATGGCGCAGGCGCTGGTCGAAAGCGCGATCGACGAATGCGACCGCTTCTACCCCGCGTTCCAGTTCGTGCTGTGGGGCGGGAAAAGCCCGCGCGACGCGCTCGAAGCCGCGATGGTCGACGCCGCGGGCGAGGCCTGAGGGCGGCTGCGGTGGCGCACCTGCTGATCACCGGTTGCGGCAACATGGGCGGCGCGATGCTGGCCGGTTGGCTCGCTGCGGGCGAGCCGGCGACGCGGTTCAGCGTGCTCGACCCCGCCTTGCCCGAGGCGCCGCTAGGCGTCGCGCTCTACCGCGATGCCGCCGCGCTGCCGGGCGATCACGATGCGGTGCTGCTGGGCTTCAAGCCGCAGCAACTGGCGGCGCTGGGGTCGGGGCTGCAGGGCCTGACCGCGGGCCGCAATGTCTATTCGCTGCTGGCCGGGATTACCTGTGCGCAGCTTGCCGCTGCCTTCCCCCAAGCGTCCGCGCATGTCCGGGTGATGCCCAACCTTGCTGCGCGTATCAACAAGTCGCCGGTGATCCTCGCCGAGCGCGGGCTGGACGCGGCCGCGCGCGCCGAAACCTTCGCGCTGTTCGGGAAATTGGGCAGCGCGGTGTGGCTGGACGACGAGGCGCAGTTCGATCTGGTCACTGCGCTCGCCGGGTCGGGGCCGGGCTTCGTCTATCGTTTTATCGATGCGCTTGCGGGGGCGGCGATCGATCTGGGGCTGGATGCGCCGACCGCTTCGTCTCTTGCGCTCGCCACGGTCGAGGGCGCGGCGATGCTCGCTGCCGGCTCGGATGCGAGCCCCGCGACACTGGCCGACCGCGTCGCCAGCCCCGGCGGAATGACCCGCGAGGGGCTCGACGTGCTCGACCGGGACATGGCGCTGCGCCGCCTGCTGACCGAAACCTTGCGCGCCACCGCGGCAAAGGGTGCGGCGCTTTCGCGACAGGGTTAACCAAGGCCTATGCAAAGCTGAACGGATTGCATGCTTTGCAATCCGGTTTCCCTTGAAAAGCGCTGCGGAAATCCCGATATTCGCCGGACGAAGAGCGCCGACGTTCTCGCGCGCTCGGACATGGAAAGGCTAAGGGTTTCGCAATGGCTGACTGGAATGACTCTCCGCGCAGTGCGCAGCGGTTCGGCTCCGTTCCGCGGGCCGGGGGCAGCGTCGATAGCCGCGTGAGCTTTGACGAGGGCCTGCGCAAGCACATGCTCTCGATTTACAATTACATGACCTCGGGCATCCTGCTGACCGGGATCGTTGCGCTGTTGTCGTTCACCACCGGCACTGCAGCGGCGATTTTTTCGGGCGGCGCGCTGCGCTGGATCGTCGCGCTGTCGCCGATGATCGTGGTGTTCGCGATGAGCTTCGGCGCGAACAAGTTCAGCACCGGCACGCTCAAGCTGATGTTCTGGGGCTTCGCCGTCCTTATGGGCCTGTCGCTGTCGTCGGTGTTCCTGGTCTACACCGGGGCTTCGATCGCCACGACCTTCTTCGCGACCGCGGCGGCCTTCGCCGGCCTGTCGCTGTTCGGTTACACCACCAAGAAGAACCTGTCGGGTCTCGGCAGCTTCCTGATCATGGGGGTGATCGGCCTCCTGGTCGCAATGGTGATCAACCTGTTCCTGCAGAGCCCCGCGTTCCACTACGCGATCAGCTTCATCGGCGTGCTGATTTTCGCAGGCCTCACCGCCTACGATACGCAGCGCCTGAAGAACGAGTATGAATATCTGCGCGGCACCGAATTTGCCGGCAAGGCCGTCGTGCTCGGCGCGCTGAGCCTCTATCTGGACTTCATCAACATGTTCCAGTTCCTGCTCAGCTTCATGGGCAACCGCGAATAATCGCGTGCCTTGCGCGGGCCAACGCCTGCGGGAAGAATGAAAAAATATCGAATGCCCGGGGCCTTCCCAAGGTCTCGGGCATTTGCTTTGTTAGCTTGCTAGGCTATCCCAAGGGCTTAGGCTGCAACACAGGGTTAGCCTGCGCACCGCCGCGCAGGCAATCCGATCATCCCCTTGCAGCAGGAGAGAGACCTTTGACGAGCGCGGCCCCGTATACGAACCTTCCCTTGGCCCTTGCCCCTGCCACCACGCCCCCTACGCGCCTGCGCGCAGCGCTTGCCGCGCTGATGATGGGTGCCGGCGCGCTGGCCGGTTGCGCCACGCCCGCTCCGCCGCCGCCGCCCCCGCCGCCCCCGCCGCCGCCCGCGGTGGTCGAAGCGGTGCCCTATCGTCCGCTGCCGCCGGGCGGGGCCTATTACGTGATGAATCTGCCGGCACGCGGGGCCGACGGGCGCCGGATCACGGTCAATTCCAACCTGTCCGACGATCAGCTGGTCTGGAACCTGCGCTCGGCCTGGAATGTCGCCGCGCTCAATTGCCTCGCGCCGGAATACCAGCCGATCCTCGACAGCTACCGCGCTTTCCTGACCAAGAACGTCAAGGGGCTGAAGGCGGTCAACGACCGGATCGAGAAGAGCTATACCAGCCGTTACCGCGTGCGCCGCGATGCGATCGTCGCGCGCGATGGTTACACCACGCAGGTCTATAACTTCTTCGCCGAACCGGCCGCGCGCGCCGGGTTCTGCCGTGCCGCGCTGGACATGGCGAACCGGGCGATCATCACCCCGCCGACCGATCCGCTCGCCTTTGCGAAGGACAATTTCAGCGGGCTGATGGTGCCGTTCGAAACCTTCTTCGACGAATACGAAGCCTATCAGCAGGCATCGGCGCAGTGGGATGCCAAGTGGGGCACGCTCTATGGCGCATCGCAGCCCGGCTGGGTCGCGGTGCAGCAACACCGCGCAGGGATCGCGGTTGCACCGAGCCAGCCCGCAGCACAGACCGTGATCGACCCTGAAACCGGGGCTGCGGTGCCGGTGATCCCGGTGACCGAAGGCGTGACCTCGCAGCCGGTCGTCCAGCCGATCGCGCCGGCCACGGGCGGGGCTTCGGGCAAGTAGACCCAAGGACTGAAAGGGCTGGCAAAATCGCCGTTGCCAGCCCTTTTGCTTGGCAGTAATACTTCCCCCACGCCCGGCAGTACCCACCCTGCGGGGCGCACAGCGAACTGGAACGGGGCCGTAGCTCAGATGGGAGAGCGCGTCGTTCGCAATGACGAGGTCAGGGGTTCGATCCCCCTCGGCTCCACCAGTTCTCCAGCTTCGCCAGATATCTGATTTTTTGTCCCGGCCCTCAAACGCAGGGTGGCGGACGTCCGTTCGGCTTGGCTCTCCTCGCACAAGCTCGGGCGGCCGATCGGCCTTGCGGCGCGTCGCGCCGAACCACAGCTATCATTCTTGCGCTGGTATCCGCCCCTTGCCGTCCGGTCGACGGGACGTTATCGCGCGCCTGCGTTTCGGTAACGGGAATGCGGTTTGAATCCGCAGCTGTCCCTGCAACTGTAAGCGGTGAGTGCGGGGTGCGCTCCCTTTTCGAAGGGCAGCCACTGGGGGTCTTCGGACCATCCGGGAAGGCGAGCATCCCATGCGTTGATCCGTGAGCCAGGAGACCGACCGGGGCGTGTCGCTCTTTGCTTGGCTCAGGGGTTGGCCAGGCGCGGAAACAAGACACTTTCGTTGTGAGCGACATCGCTGGGCTGCACGGGGGACGGATCGCCTCTCTTGCGGCCACCATGTTGCTGATGACGGGAGGAATCCGTGAAGAATTTTGCATTGTTGAACAGCGTCGCGTGGGCGGCGCTGGTTTGGGCTGCGCCGGTAATGGCGCAGGACGACGGCCGCGCGCGCGGTCAATGTTATGTGACTGGCAGCACCGAAACACCTGACGCCGAGCAATTGCTGTGCTACCCCGGCGAGGAAATTCTGGTTTCGGCCAGCCGCGACGGATTGCTGGGGCGTGACAGCTTCACCGGCTCCGCGCTCGTGATCTCCGCCGAACAGGTCGAAGACCGCCAGACCCGCGACGTCGCCGATATTCTCCGCGATGTGCCCGGCATCGCGGTCGCAGGCGTCGCGGGCCAGACGCAGATTCGCCTGCGCGGCTCGGAAGCCAATCACGTCCTCGTGCTGGTCGACGGGATCGAAGTGTCCGATCCCTTCGCGGGCGAGTTCGATGTCGGCACGCTGCAGGCCGAACCCGGCGCGCGCCTCGAAGTGCTGCGCGGGCAGCAATCGGCGCTCTACGGCCCCGACGCGATTGGCGGCGTGATCGCCTATGACAGCGCCACCGGCCGCGCGCGGCCGGGCTTTTCCGCAAGAATCGAGGGCGGCACCGATGACACGGTGAACGGCGCGCTGCGTTACGGCGCTTCCGGCGAAAGCTGGGACGCGGCGCTTTCCGCCGTGGTTGTCAGCACCGATGGCCAGCCCAATGCGCGCGGCGGCACGCGCGATATCGGGCGCGACAGCTACACGTTGGCGGGCAAGGGCAGCGTTGCGGTGGGCGATGCGGTCACGCTGCGCGCCGCCGCGCGCTTCATCCGCACCGAAGGCCAGACCAATGACAGCGATTTCGACCCGGCGAGCCCCACCTTCGGCTTCATCATCGACAGCCCCGGCGTCGCCTTTACGAACGAGGCGGTCTATGCGCTCGCCGGTGCACGGCTTGGCACGCTGGACGGGCGCTGGACGCATGACCTTTCCGCGCAGATCGCCAATGTCAGCCGCGAGACCGACAGCCCCTTCGGCATCACTTCGGCAAGCGAGGGCGACCGCTTCAAGGTGTCCTATGTCAGCGCACTGAACGTGGCCGACGCGCACAACCTCACCTTCGCCGCCGATTACGAGGTCGAAGGCTTCCGCAATGCAACGCCGGGCGGCTTCGTGTTCGACGAGCGGCGCGAAATCGAGCAGGTCGGGCTGGTTGGCGAATATCGCTACACCGGCGAGGCTTTCGATCTCACCGCGGCGCTGCGGCACGACATCAACGACCTGTTCCGCGATGCCACCACCTTCCGCGTGGGCGCAGGCTATCGCCTGACCGAAAGCACCCGGCTGCGCGCGGCGGCGGGCAGCGGGGTCAAAAACCCCGGCTTCTTCGAGCTTTACGGCTTCGTCGACGGACGCTTCATCGGCAACGCTGCGCTGCGCCCTGAAAAATCGACCGGGTGGGAAGCGGGCATCGATCAGCAGCTGGGCGACAACGCCAGCCTTGCGGTGACATATTTCGACAGTGAGCTCGACGGCGAAATCTTCACCACGTTCCCGCCCCCGAACTTCATCGCCACCCCCGCCAACCGCACCACCACCAGCACGCAGCGCGGGATCGAAGTCGCGCTCTCGGCGAGGCTGGCGCCGCAATGGCGCCTTGATGCGGCCTATTCCTATCTCGATGCCGAGGAGAACGGCGTGCGCGAGGTGCGCCGGCCGCGTCACATCGCCAGCACCGCGCTGACCTGGGAGGCGCCCGGCGATGCCGCCTCGGCAACGCTGGTGGTTCGCCACAACGGCGCGACCCCCGATGTCGCCTTCACCGATCCCAGCTTCGTGCCGGTGCGAGTGAGCCTCGATGACTACACGCTGGTCAACCTTAACGCGCGTGTGAAGCTCAACGACAGCATCGCCGCCTTTGCCCGCGCCGAAAACCTGCTGGACGAGGAATACGAACAGGTGTTCAGCTTTGTGTCGCCGGGCCGCAGCGCGGTCGTGGGGATCGAAGCGCGTTTTTGAGGTTCGCGGGTCGTTGGCTGGGGCGACAAGACAGTATCGCTCGCATTTGCAGCAAAAATTGCCTATGCGCGCGCCATGCATTTTCTCGACCAAGCCAAGATCTATGTGAAATCCGGTGGAGGCGGCCCCGGGGCCGTCTCCTTTCGGCGTGAGATGTACGTCGAATATGGCGGGCCCGACGGCGGCAATGGCGGCCGCGGCGGGGATATCGTGTTCGAAGCGGTCGCGGGCCTCAACACGCTGATCGACTTCCGCTATTCGCAGCACTTCAAGGCCCCGCGCGGCGGCCACGGGATGGGCAAGGACCGCACCGGCGCCGGCGGTAAGTCGCTGGTGATCAAGGTGCCCGTCGGCACGCAGGTCCTGTCCGAAGACAAGAGCGAGGTGCTGCTCGATTTCGTCGAGGTCGGCCAGCGGGTCGTCTTCCTCGAAGGCGGGATGGGCGGGCGCGGCAACGCCAGCTACAAGACCTCGACCAACCGCGCCCCGCGCCAGCATCAGGACGGCATCCCCGGACAGGAAGCCTGGGTGTGGCTGCGGCTCAAGCTGCTCGCCGATGTCGGGCTTGTGGGTCTGCCCAACGCGGGCAAATCGACCTTTATCAACGCGGTGTCGAACGCGCAGGCCAAGGTCGGCAATTACGCCTTCACCACGCTGGTGCCCAAGCTTGGCGTGGTGCGCCACAAGGGCCGCGAATTCGTGCTTGCGGATATTCCGGGCCTGATCGAAGGCGCGTCCGAAGGCGTCGGGATCGGTGACCGTTTCCTTGGCCATATCGAACGCTGCCGGGTGCTGATCCACCTGATCGACATTACCGGCACCGACGATGCCGACCCCGCCGAAGCGATGCGGATCGTCGAGGACGAACTGATCGCCTATGGCGCAGGCCTCGAAGACAAGGCGCGGCTGGTGGTGCTGAACAAGCTCGATCTTGCCGATGCCGAACTGGTCGAAGCCTACAGCAAGGAACTGCTCGAAGCCGGCGCGGACAAGGTGTTCGCGGTGTCGGGCATCACCGGCGCGGGCATTCCCGAATTGCTCGACGCGGTGCTCAGCTACCTGCCCGATCGCACCGCCACCGAAACCAAGGCGGTCGAGATCGAGGACGAGGACGAAGCGCCCGCGTGGTCGCCGCTGTAACGCAATCATGGTGAGGCGGTCATGCTGACGCGGCTGTCCGATATCGCTTCGGCGCGCCGGATCGTGGTCAAGATCGGCTCGGCGCTGCTGGTGGGCGGCGGGCAGCCGCGTGCAGGCTGGCTCGGCCGCATGGCGGGTGATCTGGCGCAATTGCGGCAAGCGGGCGCGCAGGTGATCGTGGTGAGTTCGGGCGCGATTGCACTGGGCGCGGCGCGGCTTGCGCTGCCCAAGGGCGGGCGCGGCAGTCTGGCCGATGCGCAGGCGGCGGCCGCGGTGGGGCAGATCCAGCTTGCCGATCTGTGGAGCCGTGCGCTGGGCGAACACGCCATTACGGCAGCGCAGATGCTGCTGACGCTGGGCGATCTGGAAGACCGGCGGCGTTATCTCAACGCCTCGGCGACGCTCGACCGGTTGCTGGAAGCCGGCGTGGTCCCGGTCATCAACGAGAACGACAGCGTCGCGACCGAGGAAATCCGCTTCGGCGACAACGACCGGCTGGCCGCACGCGTTGCGCAGGCGGCGAACGCTGATCTGGTGCTGCTGCTGTCCGATGTCGACGGGCTGTATGACCGCGACCCGCGGGCAGAGGGCGCGGCGCTGATCCCGGTGGTCGAGGCGGTGACGCCGCAAGTGATGGCGATGGCAAGCAGCGCCTCGTCCTCCGGCCTCGGCTCAGGCGGGATGGTGTCCAAGTTGCAGGCGGCACAGATCGCGACGCGCGCCGGGATCGCGCTCGCGATCCTCAACGGAACGCATGATGCGCCGATCGCACACGCGCTGGGGGCGGGCACCGGGACGCTGTTCCTGCCCGTGCGCGCGGACAATGCGCGCAAGGCGTGGCTTGGCGGGCGGCTTGCCCCGGCGGGCGAGCTGCGCGTCGACAAGGGCTGCGCCGAGGCATTGAAAGCGGGCGGGGCGAGCTTGCTGGCAGCGGGCGTGGTCGGCGTGTCGGGGCAATTCCGGCGCGGCGATCTGGTCAGCGTCCTGTCCCTGCGCGGTGAGCGGCTGGCGCAAGGGCTGGCCGAATACGACTCTTCCGAAATGCAGCTGATCGCGGGCCGCCGCGCCGAGGATCAGGCCGATCGGCTGGGCTATGCGCCGCGATCCTGCGTGATCCACCGCGACCACATGGTCTTGCTGTGAGCCTGCTGGCGATCACCGGCGCGACCGGGTTTGTGGGCCATGCGGTGATCGATGCCGCGTTGGCGGCAGGGCACACCTGCCGCGCACTGACGCGCCGCGATCAGCGCCCGCGCGAAGGCGTCGAATGGGTGCGCGGCGACCTTTCCGATACCGCCGCGCTGGCCGCGCTGGTGGCGGGGCCGGATGCGGTGATCCATGTCGCAGGCCTCACCAACACCCCCGATCCGGCCGCGTTCGAGGCCGCCAATGTCACCGGCACCGCCAATGTGCTTGCCGCGATGCAGGGGGCGGGCCTGCGGCGGCTGGTGTTCGTCTCCTCGCTCGCTGCGCGGCAGCCCGATCTGTCGGCCTATGGCGCCTCCAAGGCGCGCGCCGAGGCGCTGGTGGAAGCCTCGGGGCTTGACTGGACGACGGTGCGCCCGCCCGGGGTCTATGGCCCGCGCGATGTCGACTACCTCGAGATGTTCCGCACCGCCAAATGGGGCTTCGTGCCGCTGCCGCCGGGCGGGGCGAGTTCGATCATCCATGTCGATGACCTGGCCGCGCTGCTGGTCGCTCTCGCCGGCACCAATCCTGCGCCCACGCGCAAGAAGCTCTACGAGCCCGACGACGCGCGCGAGGGCGGGTGGAGCCATAAGGAATTGGCCGCCGCAATCGGGCGGGCCGTGGGGCGGGGCCGGATCTTCGCACCGCATCTCCCGCGCCGCGTGCTCGATGCCGCCGCCAAGGCCGACCGGATCATGCGCGGCGACCGCGCGCGGCTGACCGCGGACCGGGTGGGCTACATGGCGCATCCCAACTGGGTATCGCGCTTCGACCGCAAGCCGCCGCCGGGCCTGTGGCAGCCGACAATCAACGGCGAGGAGGGCTTGAAGGCCACCGCCGAATGGTACCGCCGCGAAGGCTGGCTTTAGAACCCGGGCGCGGCGCAGGCAAAGGTGCCATAGGCTTCCTTGTAGGGCTTGCCCCAGCACCGCTCGAAGGCCTCCAGCACATTGAGATTGGGCGGCCAGATGATGCTAATGGGCTTACCATCGGGGCCAAACATTTCTCCAGCCGGCTTTGGAATTGTCTTCAGCCCCTCGATCGACTTGTGCAATTTGTCGCGATCACCGGTGAGAAAGGCGATGGAGCCGGAAACATAGTGGTTCCAGCCAAACTCGGCATCCTCCTCGGCGGATTTGTAGGTCAACCGGAATAGCGCAATCGCTTCGACGGTCTGCCCGCCGTACGCCCGCATTTGGCCTTCGTGCCAATAGAGGATATGCGCGTGATCGCGCTTTTCGTGCCGCCAGGCCCGGATCAGTTCGGCGGCAGCGATTTCGCAGCCGTCCTTGTTCGCCAGCGTCCGCCAGCCGCCGCCCATGTCCTGATCGAAGGCATTGCGGTTCAGCGCGAGCATCGCCTCAAGGTCATAGGAGCAATCGGGTGCGGACGCCGGTTCGGCGGGCTGGGTGGCGGCGAGGAGCAGGGCGAACATGGCGGCAGGCTAACGCATTGCCGTGCCTTGCGAAAGCGCCCTTACAAAAACGGTTCCTCGCCTGGCTTGTGGATGCCGCATTCGGTCTTGTCCCAGCCTTTCCACCGCCCCGAGCGCGGGTCTTCACCCTCGGCCACCTGCGAGGTGCAGGGCGAGCAGCCGATCGACGGATAGCCTTGCGCGATCAGCGGGTGGCGCGGCAGGTCGTGGGCTTCGAACCATGCGTTGATATCGTCCGCCGACCAGTCGATCAGCGGATTGATCTTGAGCCGTCCCTGCGCGTCCGAGGTATCGAGTTCGAACCGCGGCAGATTGGCGCGCGTTGCGGCCTGAAACGCCTTGCGGCCGGTGAAGCTCGCATCATACCCCGCCAGCGCCTGTTCGAGCGGGCGGACCTTGCGGATTTCGCAGCAGCCATCGGGATCGTAGGACCAGCGTAAGCCCGTCTCGTCGCGCTTTGCGAGGTCTTCGGGATCGGGCGTCAGCACCACGAGGTTGAGGTCGAGGCGCGCTGCCAGCAGATCGCGGTAGGCGAGCGTTTCGGCAAAATGCTTGCCCGTGTCGAGGAACAGCACCGGCACCGTGGGATCGACGCTGGCGACCAGATGCAGCAGCACCGCGCTTTCCGCCCCGAAGCTCGACACCACGGCCAGATCGCCGGCCAAGCGGTCACGGATCACGCTTTCGAGCATTTCCTGCGTCGAACTGCCACGGAACATCCGGTTCAGGCGCAAGGCATCATGCTCGGTAAAGCGCGGCGACAGATCGAGCCTGTCGCGCGTGCGCGCCGCGCCCGACAGGCCCAGCTCAGGCTTCATGGCGCTTGTCCGCAATGGTGCGGCGCCCATCGACGGCGCGCTGATACACGTTCTCCCACGTCGCAAAGGCGCGCGCGGCGTCCTCTTCGTTGAGGCGCTTGTCCGGGGCAAAGCTGTCAAAGCCGCAGCGGCGCATGTGCGAAAGCTGGTCGATCAGCACCTGGCCCACGGCGCGCAGTTCGCCCGTATAGCCCGCTTCGCGCAGGATGCGGGCCGAGGAGTAGCCGCGCCCGTCGCCGAAGCTGGGGAAGTTGACCTCGATCAGCGCAAGGCGATCGAGAAACGGCAGCAGCAGGCGTGCATCGTCGCCCGGCTCGATCCTGACCGCATTGGCGTTGGTCTGTTCAAGCGCGGCATCGACCGTCACCGTGCCGTGATCGACCGGCTCGTCGTCGCGGAAGCGGAACTGCACCTCGTCGGGCGAGGTGCCAAGATCGCGGGCGTCAGGCATACAGGGCCTCCTTGAACGGCTCCATGCCGATGCGGCGGTAGGTATCGAGGAACCGCTCGCCCTGCTCGCGCTTGGCGAGATAGACATCGGTCACCTTCTCGACCGCGGCGATCACGCCATCCTCATCGAAACCGGGGCCGGTGATCTTGGCGAGGCTGACGTCCTCGGCCTCCGACCCGCCGAGCGAGAGCTGGTAATTTTCCACTCCCTTCTTGTCGACGCCGAGGATGCCGATGTGGCCCGCGTGGTGGTGCCCGCAGGCGTTGATGCAGCCCGAGATCTTCAGCTTCAACTCGCCGACCTGTTCGGTGCGGCCCGTCTGTGCGAAGCGCTCCGAGATGCGCTGGGCAAGCGGGATCGAGCGCGCATTGGCGAGGCTGCAATAATCGAGGCCGGGGCAGGCAATGATGTCCTCGATCGTGTCCATGTTGGGCGCGGCAAGCCCTGCGGCCTCCAGCGCGGCATAGACTGCGGCAAGATCGGCAATCCGCACATGGGGCAGCAACAGGTTCTGCGTGTGCATCACGCGCAGCTCGTCGAACGAGTATTCGCGTGCGAGCCGGGCGACGACGCGCATCTGCTCCGAGGTGGCATCGCCGGGGATGCCGCCGGCGGGCTTCAGGCTGATCACCGCCGAGACATAGGCATCGTGCTTGTGCCGATGCGTGTTGCGATCGACCCAGAGCGCGAAATCGGGGTTCGAGCGGTCGATCGTCTTGGGTCCGTCGACGAAGGCCGGCGGGGCGAAATATTCGGCAATCCGCGCCAGTTCCTCAGCCGGAGGTTCGACGCCCACGCTGAGCATGTGCGCGAATTCTTCTTCGACTTGGGCGATATATTCCGCCGCGCCAAGCTCGTGGACGAGGATCTTGATCCGCGCCTTGTACTTGTTGTCGCGCCGCCCGTAGCGGTTGTAGACGCGCAGGCACGCCTCGGCATAGGTGATGAACTGGTCGATCGGCACGAAGTCGCGGATCAGCGGCGCGATCATCGGGGTGCGACCCATGCCGCCGCCGGCATAGAACTGCGCACCGATCTCGCCGTCACGGCTGATGATCCGCACGCCGATATCGTGCAGCCGCATCGCCGCGCGGTCCTTCTCGGATGCGATCACCGCAATCTTGAACTTGCGCGGCAGATAGGTGAACTCGGGGTGGAAGCTCGACCACTGGCGCATCAGCTCGGCATAGGGGCGGGGGTCGATCACCTCGTCCGCCGCAGCGCCCGCGAAGTGATCGGAGCTGATGTTGCGGATGCAATTGCCGCTGGTCTGGATCGCGTGCATTTCGACCGTCGCCAGATCGGCGAGCGCGTCGGCGGTGTCTTCGAGCTTGATCCAGTTGTACTGAATGTTCTGCCGCGTGGTGAAGTGCCCGTAGCCGCGGTCATACTTGTCCGCGATGTCGGCCAGCATCTCCATCTGGCGCGCATCGAGCGTGCCATAGGGGATCGCGACGCGCAGCATGTAGGCGTGGAGTTGCAGATAGAGCCCGTTCATCAGCCGCAGCGGCTTGAACTGGTCCTCGGTCAGCTTGCCTTCCAAGCGGCGGCGGGCCTGATCGCGGAATTCGGCGACGCGGGCATCGACCATGGCCTGGTCGTATTGGTCATATCTATACATCAGATCACCCAGTCCCAGCCGGTCTTGGCGGCAGTCGGCACGGCCAGATCGCGCCGCACGGTGGGGCCGAGTGCGCGCACCCGGTCCTTGATATGCGCCGGGCGGACATGCCCAGCAGCGTCGATGGTCGCCTCGATGGCGTAAGGCACGTTGACGCGGCGCGCGGCTTCCTCGCGCGCGAGGATCTCGGTGGCCGCGTCGCCCACGTCCACGGCATCGTCGACGGATAGCGACCAGCCGGTGCCGGTCCACCAGGTGACAGCGCCGCTGCGCAAGTCGTTGCCGGTGAGGATCTTCATTGTGCAGCCTGTTCCTTGGCACTTTGGGCGATGGCGGCGAGCGCAATATCCGCGCGGGCGGTCACCTCGCCGATGACGATGAGGGCGGGGCTTTTCACAGCCTCGCGTTCGACCAGATCGGGCAGGGCTGCGAGCAGCCCGCGCAGCACCCGCATTTCGGGGCGCGCGGCGTTCTCGATCACCGCGACCGGCATATCGGGGGCAAGGCCATCGGCCATCAGCTTGTCGGCGATCGCTGCGGCGGTCGAAACGCCCATGTAGATCACCAGCGTGCGGCCCTTGCCCGCAAGACCCGACCAGTCCTGTTCGCTGAGGCCCTTGCACTGGCCCGCAACGAAGCTGACGATGCTCGACGCATCGCGGTGGGTGAGCGCGATTCCGCTCGCCGCCGCAGCGCCGTTGGCCGCGGAAATGCCGGGGATGATTTCGACCGGCACGCCCGCAGCGCGCGCATCCTCGGCTTCCTCGCCGCCGCGCCCGAAGATGAAGGGATCGCCGCCCTTCAGCCGCACGACATCGTGCCCGGCGCGCGCTTCGCGGATCAGCAGCGCGTTGATCTCTTCCTGCGGCATGGTGTGGCGCGCGCGCTGCTTGGCGACGCTGACGAGCCGCGCATCGGGCCGCGCGAGGCCGAGAATGTCGGGGCCGATCAATCCGTCATGGACGATCAGCCGCGCATTTTCGATCAGGCGCGCCGCGCGCAGGGTGAGAAGGTCCACCGGACCCGGCCCCGCGCCGACGAGATAGATGGTGCCGCTTTTCTGCATACCCGTAGCAAATGGGCGAGCGCTGCAATCCGTTCCAGCGAGAATGGGTTGGCAGGCGTGAAGCGAAACTATTGCGGGGGTGCGGGCGCGGGCGGCGGCTGGCGCGCTTCGAGCGCGGCGATCAGCTGGCTGAGCGCGTCGCTCTCCTTCAGATTGATGTCGCGCTGGGGGTAGGGCAGGGCGATATCGTGTTCCTTGAACGCCGCCCACAATCGGCGCAGCACGTCGCTCTTGACGTTGCCCGTGCCTTCCTCGGGGTCGTTGATCCAGCAGTGGATCGTGAAATTGACCGCGTTCTCGCCAAACCCGCTCCACCACACCGAAGGCGGCGGATCAGTGAGCACCCGGCGCGCCGCCCCAGCCGCTTCGAGCATCAGCTTTTCGGCCAGCGCCATATCTGCGCCGTAGCTGACGCCGACGGGCACCTGCACGCGGACATTGCGCGAGGAATAGGACCAGTTTTCGACCTGATTGATCATCAGGTTTTCGTTGGGGATCAGGTATTCGCGCTCGTCCCGCGTGGTGACCGAGACCGCGCGGATGCCGATGCGGCGGATCTGGCCGAAGGTCTGCGCGCCGGTCTGGTCGGCCACCGCGATCACGTCGCCCGGCTTGATCGACTTGTCGAGCAAGAGGATGATCCCGGCGATGAGATTGCCGAAGGTCTTTTGGAGGCCGAACCCGATCGCAAGGCCGAAGGCGCCCGAAAACACCGTCAGCGCGGTAAGATCGATGCCCAGCAGGTCGATCCCGATCAGGAAGGTCGCGGTCCAGATCACGATCGTCGCGATCTTTTCGGCAAGCACGGTCTGCGTGCCGTCGAGCCCCTTGATCCGCCGCAAGGCGCTGCGAACAAGCCGGGTCGCGATCATCGCCGCAGCCAGCACCAAGAGCACTGCGGCGACCGCAAAGATCACATCGAACAGCGACACGCGCCAGGTGCCCAGTTCGACCGCGAAACTGTCGAGCCGGTCGGCGATCCCGCCGATGGTCTGCGAGCGTTCGGCCAGATCCTCGCGCACGATATCGGCGCCCGCAACCCCGCCGGGCGCGGCGGGTTCAGGCGCAGGCGTAGCGGAGGCGGCGGGCGCGGGTCTGAGCAAGGCGGCCATCAGACCTGCGCCAGCGCCTGGGCGAGATCGGCGATCAGATCGCCTTCATCCTCCAGCCCGATCGACAGGCGCAGTGCCGGCGCGCCGTCGGTGGCGGGCATCACGCTGCGGTAATCGGCCGGGCGGATCGGCAGCGCGAGGCTTTCGAACCCGCCCCAGCTGTAACCGATCCCGAACATCTGCAAGGCATCGGCAACCCGCGCCGAGGCGGCGGGATCGTCGCTCGCCAGCACGCAGGCGAACAATCCGCAGCCCCCGGTGAAATCGCGCCGCCACAATTCATGGCCGGGGTCGGACGGCAGCATCGGGCACAGCACGCGCGCAATTTGCGGCTGGGCTTCGAGCCACTGCGCGATCCGCAGGGCCGAGCGCGTCTGCGCCTCCAGCCGCACGCCCATGGTGCGCAAGCCCCGCGCGGCGAGGGCCGCATCGTCGGGCGAGACGACCTGCCCCAATTCATGGCTGACCCGGCGCAGCGCGGCATACCAGCGCTTGCCCGCGCTCGCGCTGCCCATCATCAGGTCGGAATGCCCGCCGACATGTTTCGACAGGCTCATCATCACGATGTCGCAGCCGCGGTCGAGCGCGGCAAAGCCCAGCGGGCTGGCCCAGGTGTTGTCGATCATCGTCACCGCGCCCGCATCGCGGGCCAGCGCCGCAATCGCGGGCACATCGCACATCTCGAAGGTAAGGCTGCCCGGCGCTTCGAGCCACACACCGCGCGCACCGGCGACCAGCGCGGCAAAGCCATCGAGGTCGCGCGGATCGAAGAAGGTCGTCTCCACCCCCAACCGCGCGAGCAATCCGGTCGCCATGCTGCGCGTGGGGTCATAGGCATTGTCCGCCATCAGGAGCCGGTCGCCCGGTTTGAGCACCGCGAGCATCACGCCGGCAACCGCGGCCACACCGCTGGGATAAAGCACGGTGCCGTGCGCTTGCGGCTCCAATCCGGTCAGCGCATCGGCCAGCGCCCACTGCGTCGGTGCCCCGCGCCGTCCATAGAAGAACTGCCCGTCGGCATTGTTGCCGCCCGCCGCCTGCCGTTCCGCATCCGAGGCATAAAGATGCGTCGAGGCGCGCCACACGGGCGGGTTCACCACCGGCCCGGTCCATTCGGCACGCCGCCCGCCGCGCACGAGGCGGCTGGCGGGTTTCAGATGGCGATCGTCCCCCGCGCCGCTCACGCTTCGGCGGCTCCGCCCTCGGGCCCCTGCGCCTTGGGCGTATCGGGGTCCGCGCCCCATTCGCTCCAGCTGCCATCGTAAAGCGCGTAATCGTGAACGCCGGCAAGGTGCAGCGCGAACAACAGCACGCTGCCCGTCACCCCGCTGCCGCAGCTCGCCACGATCGGGCGATCGAGATCGATCCCGGCGTCGGCAAAGGCGCTGCGGATTTCGGTCGGCGATTTGTAGGTGCCGTCATCATTGAGCACGGCAGTGAAGGGCAGGTTGAGCGCGCCGGGAATGCGCCCCATCGGCAGGCCATGCACCGGATCGATCCCGGTGCCGTAAACGCGGTCGGCGGTGCGCGCGTCGACCACCTGTTCGCGGCCCGTGCCAAGGTTTTCGCGCATGTCGGCCTTGCTGCGCACGGCGGCAAGCGGGCGCAGGGCAGCGGGGGTGGCCGGATCGCCGTGACCTTCACCCGTTTCGAGGCTGCGGCCCTCGGCGCGCCACTTGGCAAGGCCGCCATCGAGTATCGCGACATTCTCCCACCCCGCCGCAGTCAGCACGAACCACGCGCGCGCCGCGCTGCGCAGCGCGCTGTCATCATACAGCACGATTGCATCGCTCGGCCCGACGCCCAGCAGCGCGAGCCGCGCGGCGAGCTGATCGGGGGTCGGCGCGGCATAGGGGACGGGCGAGCTGCCATCGAACAGGCTGGCCAGCCCCAGGAACCGCGCGCCGGGAATGTGGCCCGCGGCAAATTCGCGTTGTCCATCGCGCCCGGCGGCAGGCAGGTGGTGCGATGCGTCGAGCAGCGCCATACCGGGGGCCGAAACATGATCGGCAAGCCATTGGGTCGAAACGAGCGAGGCGGGAAGCTGGGTCATCCCCGCATTCTAGCGTGCGCGGGGCGATGCTGCAAAGCCTGCGCAAAGGCCGCCCGTATCTCTAAGGTATCAGGCGGCCTGTTCGGCCGGCGGCACCGCGACGGCTTGCGCGATCAGCCCGGCAATCCCGCCCGGCGGCACGTCGAGCGCGATCGGATGCACCCGTCCGCTGTTGCTGCGCGTGCCGATGACGAAACTGCGCAATTGCGCAGGCAGGCCGTCGCCTTCGAGCGTGACATGCGCGAGCGGGATGAACAGCGGGGTCTGGCCCTGCCGCAAGGGGGTGATCGCCGACAGCGGCAGTTGCACCGTGCCGGTGACGGTGCGCGCCTGATGCGGGCCGATCCGCCCGGCATCGGCCAACGCCTGCGCCGCGCCCGCCGAAGGCCCCGCGCCGCCGCTCGTGCGCGCGCAGACCAGTTGCACCGCAATCCGCGCATCATTCACCGCGCGGTCCGAACGGTTGGCGATGACCAAGCGGTATTCCACCGTGAACATCATCAGGCTGCGCGTCGCCGAAGCGATTTCGAGCGTGAGGTCGAGCCGCGGCGGCGCTGCGGCGGCGGGCGTTTCGGCGCGCAGGCCTGCCAGCGGCGGCGCGATCCGCATTGCCGCAGGCCGAGACCGGCGGCGCCACAGGAGCGCTGCACCCAGCAGTGTCAGCAGGCCAAGCCCGCCCGCAAGATAGGGCCACCAATCGCCGAATGCGCTTTGCCCGACCGGGTCGGTCGCGGGCGCGGGCGCGGCGATGTCGGGCGCGTTTCCGGGAAGCGTCGATGGCGCGGGAGGAAGCGTCTGGGCCGCGGTGCCGCTATCTTCGGGCGCGATGATCCCATCCGGTGCGGGCGCGGGGGAGGGCGCGGGAGCGGCGCCGGTCTGCGGGGCCGGAACCCCGCCAGCGCCCGGCGCGGTGCGCGCGGGTGCGGTGGCCGTGGGCACCGGACGCGGCGCGCTGGTGGGCGCGCTTGTCGGAAGCGGGGTGGGGAGGGGAATCGGTGTCGGTGTCGGGGTCGCGGTGGGCGTTGCGGTTGGCGCAGCCCGCGGCGGAATCGCCACGCCCGCGCGCTCGTCCGCAGGGCCGGCGGGGGCGGGCGTCGGGGTCGGGCTGGCGGGCGGCAGGCTGAAGGTCTGCGCAGCGAGCGGCAGCGGGGCAAAGGCCAGCAGCGCGGCGGGCGCGGCGGCCGCAAGAAAAGTGACGCGGGCAGGCAGGCGGATCATGGCGCGGGCAGGGGCTCGGTGCAGTAAGGTAAGAAGCGGGGCGAAATCAAAGGGAGCAGAGCAATCGTGCGGCACGGGGCATCGCCTCTGTGCAGTCGCATCGCTGAACCCTGCCTGTCCCCCATAGAGAAAGGTTGCGCCCTTCGTCCAGTTCGCGGCTTGCGAAGCGCGGCGGATCGGGGCAACAGCGCGGCATGGATACCACACCTGCTGCAAAGCCCGCCCCGCAGTTTCTGGGCAAGGACACCCCGCTGCCGACCTCGCCCGAGGAAGCGGTGCTCGATTACGTCCCCAATCCGCGAGTCGGCCTCACCTATATGGTGCGCTTCGTCAGCCCCGAATTCACTTCGCTGTGCCCGGTGACCAACCAGCCCGATTTTGCGCATCTGGTGATCGATTACGTGCCGGGCGAGACGATCGTCGAAAGCAAGAGCCTCAAGCTGTTTCTGGGCTCGTTCCGCAACCACAACGGTTTCCACGAGGATGTGACCGTGGGGATCGGGGTGCGATTGTTCGAGGAAATGCGCCCGCAATGGCTCAGGATCGGCGGATACTGGTATCCGCGCGGCGGCATCCCGATCGATGTGTTCTGGCAATCGGGCCAGCCGCCCGAAGGATTGTGGCTGCCCGATCAGGGCGTGCCGGGCTATCGCGGGCGCGGCTAGGTCTCGCCCCGGGTCCGACCCCGTCCAGACCCTGCCTTGACCCTTTTAGACCCCTGCCAACACGCCTTTGCGCGCGGGTTTCGGCGGTGTTTCACGTGAAACATGCGCCGCGTTTACGTTCGATCAGTGGCTCGGCATGCTCAAGGCCAGCTGGATGAATCTGGGCATGGTCTTGTGCGCATCGCGCCACTTGGCGAGCGGGAAGGCCCCAGCGCCCAGCGCGGCCAGTGGAATGCCCGCTTCGGCGAGCGAATAGGGCGAAATCCGGTGCCGGGTCATGAACCCGCCGCTGCCATCCGCAATCAGCGCGGTCTCGAACTGGAGCCCCTGGCTGTTCTCGGTCGCATTGACGACCTTGCTCACCACCAATTGCCCATGCCCCAGATCGAGCACGACATCGGTTCCCACCGGCACCCCGGCAAGGCCCGTGATCCGCGCGCCGGTCTTTGACAGGTTGCGCAGGATCACGTCGTAGTAGTGATCCTCGTGGATCAATCCCACCTTGCGGAAGATGGTAATGCGTTCCGCGCGGTGGCGCGGCGGGCCGCTGGGGCGGAACAGGCTCGAGCCTTGCGCGAACTGTTCGAGCACCTCGGCCTGCGTGATCGCGCGCGAGAAGATGTAGCCCTGCACCAGATTGGCGCCGCGTTCGCGCACGAGGTTCAATTCGTCCATCGCCTCGACGCCTTCGGCCACGGTCTCCATCCCGAGCGCCTGCGCAAGGGCGACGATCGCGGCGATGATCGCGGGGTTGGTGCCGCCGTTCTCGGTGCAGCCGCGCACGAAGCTCTGGTCGATCTTGATCTTGTCGAAATGGCCATGCTTGAGATAGCCGAGCGAGGAATAGCCCGTCCCGAAATCGTCGAGCGACAGGCGCACGCCCAGCTTCTTGAGATCGCGGAACACGCTGTCGACCGTGTCGAGGTCGCCGACGAACACGCTCTCGGTGATTTCCAGTTCGAGCCGCCCGGCCGGCAGGCCCGAGGATTGCAGCGCATTTGCCACGACCTTGCGGAAACCGGGGCGCACGAACTGCTTGGCCGAAACATTGACCGCGACCCGGATCGACGGCGGCCATTGGAGCGCATCGAGGCACGCCTGACGCAGCGCCATTTCGCCGATGCGGATGATCATGTCGTCGTTTTCGGCGACCGGAATGAACTGCGCCGGGCTGATGTCGCCTTCGTCGGTGTCGTGCCAACGCAGCAGCGCCTCGAAGCATTTGACCTCATGCGTCACCGGATCGACCAGCGGCTGGTAGGCGAGGTTCAACTCGCCCTTGTCGACCGCATCGCGCAAGCGTTCGCCGAGCACTGCGGTCTTTGAGGCGGCTTCGCGCAACTGGCTTTTAAAGAAGCAGAACGTGCCGCCGCGTGTCTCCTTGGCGCTGTAGAGCGCCATGTCGGCAGAACGGGTCAGTTCGTCCGCCTCGACCCCGTCATAGGGCGCAATCGCTATGCCTACCGATGTGCCGATGATCGCGCGCCGGCCATTGACCTGATAGGGCTGCGAGATCGACTGGACGATGCGGCTGGCAAGTTCGCCCAGCGTGCCGCGGTCGTCCATGTCGGGCAGCAACACCTGGAACTCGTCGCCGCCCAGCCGGCCCACTTCGCCATGCGTGCCGACGATCGCGGTCAGCCGCTGCGCGACCTGACGCAGCAATTCGTCTCCGCCGGGATGCCCCAGCGTGTCGTTGACCTGTTTGAAGCGGTCGAGGTCGAGCATCATCAACGCGCAACTGCGCCGGCTGACGCGGAAGGCCGCGAGCATCGCCGTGAGCCGCTCGCCCAGCTTGCGGCGGTTGGCAAGCCCGGTCAGTTCATCGACTTGCGATTGCCGGGCGACCTGCGTTTCGTAGACATATTGCGACGAGATATCGACCGCACTGCCGCGATAACCCTGGAATGCGCCCGCCTCATCGATCAACGGCCGGCCGTTCAGGCGCCACCAGCGGGTGGTGCCGCGCCCGTTTGGGACCGCGACAATCTGTTCATCGAGCCGCGAGCGTGCCTTGAGCTTGAAGGCGAGGCTGCGCTGCGTCGGGCCGCCGTCCTCTTCGTCGAGATCGTGAAACACCTGGGTCAGCGGCTGGCCGATCAGGTCCTCGCTGTCACGGCCCAGATCGCTGAGCGCGCGCTGCGACAGGAAACTCAGATTGCCTTGCGCATCGGTCGCCCAGAACATGCCGATGCCCAGCATCTCGACCTCGCCCAGCACCAGCGCGCGGTCGGGCGCCGGCGCACGCACCGCCTCACCCGAAGTGGACGGCGCGTTCCGGGCATCGCGAATGGCCTTGCGAAAGCCGAGCGGCATAAGGTGTCCTTGCTTGGCGTGCCCGGCAGGAGCACGCTGCGGCGCACGCCATAGTCTGGTCGTCGTTGCCAAACCGTTACCCACGCTGCGGCGAACCGGGCATGATCCGCGATGCACGGCCTGGAACCGAATCTGCGCAGCAGCGTTACGGGATGGAACTGCCGATTGGCATATTCTTGCCCGTTATGGCCGTTTCATATAATATTGCTGCATCACCGCCGGCGTTCGGGATCGCGCCCAAGCGACTTTTGCTTCGCATTCTTGCGACGAACGGGGGGATGACGTCATTCTGGTCAAGACCGAGACCGCGCGCGCGCCCGAAGCGCTTTCCGCTGCCCTCAACACGCGTGCCGGGTGGGACGCAATGCGCGCCGCCGCGCTCGCCGACCCGGGTGCATTCCACGGCGACATCGCGGCGCGCAACATGCACTGGTTCGTGGCCGACGCTGGCGAGGCCGGGGCATGGCTTGCGCGCGGCACGGATGGCCGCTGGCACGGCTGGGACGCGCTGAGTGCAGCGCCCGTCAGCCCGGACCTGCCCGATAGCTTTGCCCCGTGGCACACCGGCTTCGATGGCAGCAACGCACCGCACTGGCGCTGGTTCGTCGGCGGGCGCACCAATGCCGCTTTCTCCGAACTCGATCGCCATGTGCTCGCCGGCCACGGCGATGAGCCTGCGCTGATCTTCGAGGGCGACCGCTGGGATATGAGCGCAAACGGCGGCAAGGGTGCGCCGATCGACTGTTTCACCGTCAGCCGCAAGCGCCTGCTGCTCGAAGTCGCCAAATGCGCGGTCGCGCTCGAAACGCTGGGCCTGAAGCCGGGTGACCGCATGGCATTGAACATGCCGAGCATCGTGCCGCAGATCTACTGGACCGAGGCCGCCAAGCGGATGGGCGTGGTCTATACGGCGGTGTTCGGCGGGTTCTCGGACAAGACCCTGTCCGACCGGATCGCCGATACCGGCGCGCGGGTGATCGTGACGAGCGACGGCAGCTACCGCAACGCGCAGGTCGCCGCCTTCAAGAACGCCTATACCGACCCGGCGCTCGACAATTTCGTGCCGGTGTCGACCGCGCTCGATATTCTGGGGGGGCTCGACCTGGACCTGCCCGAAGGCGGGCATGACGCAATCCTTGCCACCGTGCGCGAGGCGCTGGCGGGCGAGATCACGGTCGACCGGTCGGACGTGATGCGCGGCGTTGGGCGGGCGCTGATCGATCTTGGCACTGAGGGGCGGATCACATCTGCCGATGCCGCGCGGGTGCGGATCGCGATCGCTTCCAGCCTCGTCACGCTGCCGCCGCGGGTCGAAGCGGTGATCGTGTGCCGCCACACGCACCAGCCCGACATGATCTGGCGCGAGGAGCGCGACCGCTGGAGCCATGAACTGACCGACGCCGCGATGGATACAGTGCTGGACAAGGCGCGCGGCGCTGGATTTGCAGTGCAGGGCGAAGCCGATCTGCTGGCGCTTTGCGATGCCGATTTTGTCCGCGCGATCTGGGCTTCGTCCAAGCCATTGCCGGTCGATGCCGACTATCCGATGTTCTTCATCTACACCTCGGGCAGCACCGGTAAGCCCAAGGGGATCGTCCATTCACACGGCTATGCGGCGGGCGTCGCCGAGACGATGAAGGCGAGCTTCGACGCGCGCCCGGGCGACACGCTGTTCGTGGTCGCCGATCCCGGCTGGATCACCGGGCAGAGCTATCTGATCTGCGCGCCGCTGATGACGCGGGTGACCTCTTTGGTGTCCGAAGGCTCGCCGGTGTTCCCGCACGCGGGCCGCTTCGCCTCGATGATCGAGCGGCATAAGGTGACGATCTTCAAGGCGGGGGTGACCTTCCTCAAGTCGATCATGTCGGACCCGGCGAACCTTGCCGAAGTGCAGCGCTACGACATGAGCGGGCTGCGCGTCGCGACCTTCTGCGCCGAGCCGGTGTCGCCGAGCGTGCAGGCTTTCGGGATGGAGCACGTGACGCCGCGCTACATCAACTCCTACTGGGCGACCGAACACGGCGGGATCGCGTGGACGCATATGTTCGCGAATGACGACTTCCCCCTGCGCCCCGATGCCCACGCCTATCCGCTGCCGTGGATCGTGGGCGATGTGTGGGTCGAGGACGAGGCCGGCATTGGCGCGGATGCTCCGTTCACGCGCGCCGATGAGGGCGGGGTGCCGTGGCGGCGCGCGGAAACGGGCGAGAAAGGCGAGATCGTGATCGCCGCGCCTTACCCCTATCTGGCGCGCACCATCTGGGGCGACATCGCGGGCTTCAAGGTTGCCGACGGCCGCGTCGATCCCGAGTGGCGCGGCGATGCCAAGCGTTGGGAGGAAGGCTATTGGCGGCGCTGGAAGGGCGCATGGGCCTATACCCAGGGCGACTTCGCGATCCAGCATGCCGATGGTTCGTTCTCTCTGCATGGCCGCTCTGACGACGTGATCAACGTCTCGGGCCACCGCATGGGGACAGAGGAGATCGAGGGCGCGGTGCTGCGCGACAAGGCACTGGCGCCGGACTCGCCGGTCGGCAACGTGCTGGTGGTCGGCGCGCCGCACCGCGAGAAGGGACTGACCCCGCTCGCCTTCGTGGTGCCCGTGGCGGGCCGAAAGCTGACGCACGAGGACAAGCGGCGGCTGTTCGATCTGGTGCGCACCGAAAAGGGCGCGGTCGCGGTGCCGGCGGACTTCATTGAGGTCAGCCAGTTCCCCGAAACCCGCAGCGGCAAATACATGCGCCGCATGGTGCGCGCGCTGGTGGTGGGCGAAGATGTCGGCGACGTCACCACGCTGCGCAACCCCGAAGCGCTCGACGAGCTCAAGCGCGTCATCGACGACTGGCAGCGCAAGCAGCGGATGAGCGACGAACAGGCGCTGTTCGACCGGCACCGCTATTTCCTCGTGCAATACAACACCGTCGCGCCGGGCAAGCAGGTGGCGACGGTCACCGTCACCAACCCGCCGGTCAATGCCTTGAACGAGCGCGCGATCGACGAACTGGTGCTGGTCACTTCGACACTGGCGCGCGATGACAGCGTGGTCGCGGTGGTGTTCACCGGCGAGGGCACCTCGTCTTTCGTTGCGGGCGCGGACATCCGCCAGATGCTCGAGGAAATCCACACGGTCGACGAAGCGATGGTGCTCCCCAACAACGCGCACCTCGCCTTCCGCACCATCGAGAGCATGAACAAGCCCTGCGTCGCGGCGGTGCAGGGCGTGGCGCTGGGGGGCGGCATGGAGTTCGCGCTCGCGTGCCATTACCGCATCGCCGAGCCGGTGGCGCGCTTCGGCCAGCCCGAGATCCGCTTGCGGCTGCTCCCCGGATACGGCGGCACCCAGCGCCTGCCGCGCCTGCTTGCCGACCGGCGAGGGAGCGAGGGCCTGCGCGATGCGCTCGACCTGATCCTCGGCGGGCGCAGCATCACAGCGGAGCAGGCGGCGGCGATCGGTGTGGTCGATCAACTGGTCGACGGCGCCGAGGATGCGCTCTCGGCGGCCCATGCAGCGGTGCGCGACTTCGTCAAGCGCGGTCCTGACAGCGCGCTCGGCTTCGCCTTCGCCGAGCGGCAGGCGGCGACAGTGCGCTGGGAAGCGGCATCCGACGTCAGCCTCGATGCGGTGCTCGAAGACGATTTCCTCCAGCGCATCCTTCGGCAGCTCGCATGGGCGGGACGCGATGTGGCGGGCGCGCGGGCGCTGGACGCGGTGCGCACGGGGCTGGAGCATGGCATTTCGCAAGGCACGGCGCGCGAGGCGCGGCTGTTCTCCGAAGCTATCGTCGACCCGCAAGGCGGCAAGACCGGCATCCGCCAGTTCATGGACAAGGTCGCGCCCCCGCTTCCGGTGCGGCGCGATGGCGTGTGGATCGACGCGGAACACGAGATGCGCGCACAGGCGCTGGAGGCGGCAGGCGAGCTGCTTCCCGTCGGCGCGCCGTTCTATCCCGGCGTCACCCCGATCCCGAGCCACCAATACGCCTTTGGCATCGCCCGCGATCCCGACACTGGCCAGCCCCGCTTCGGCCCGCCGGCGAGCCACGAGAAGGAGCTGATCGTCAAGACCCCCGAGCCTGCGCCCAACGAGGCGCTGCTCTACATGCTGACGAGCGAGGTCAACTTCAACGACATCTGGGCGCTGACCGGTATCCCGGTCTCGCCCTTCGATGCGCATGAGGAGGACGTGCAGATCACCGGATCGGGCGGCATCGCGCTGGTCGCGGCGCTGGGCAGCGAGACGCGCGCGCAGGGGCGGATCAAGGTCGGCGATCTGGTGACGGTCTATTCCGGCACCAATGACCTGCTCTCGCCGCTGGTCGGCAATGATCCGATGTATGCCGATTTCTCCATTCAGGGCTACGAGACTGAGACGGGAAGCCACGCGCAGTTCCTGACGGTGCAGGCGCCGCAGATGCACAAGGTGCCGCCCGATCTGACGCTGGAGCAGGCGGGTAGCTACGTGCTCAACTTGGGCACCATTGCGCGCTGCCTGTTCACGACCTTGCAGATCGCGCCGGGGCGGACGCTGTTCGTCGAGGGCGCGGCGACGGGGACGGGGCTCGATGCCTTGCGCTCGTCGGTGCGGACTGGGTTGCAGGTGACGGGGCTCGTTTCCTCGGAGGAACGCGCGGCGTTCATCACCAAGGTGCAGGGCGCGGTGGGCGCGATCAACCGCAAGGATGCGCATTTCGCCGACCTCTACACCGTGGTGCCCGAGGACAAGGCCGAAGCGCAGGCGTGGGAAGCCGCAGGCGCACCGCTGGTCGAGGAATACAAGGCGATGAACGGCGGCAAGCTTGCCGATTATGTGGTGAGCCATGCGGGCGAGACCGCCTTCCCGCGCTCGTTCCAATTGCTCGCCGAGGGCGGCACGCTGGCCTTCTACGGTGCCTCGTCGGGCTACCACTTCAGCTTCATGGGCAAGCCGGGCACGGCAAGCCCCGAAGAGATGCTGCGGCGCGCCAGCCTTCGTGGCGGCGAAGCGGTGCTGATCTTCTACGGGCCGGGGTCGAACGATCTGCTCGATGAAACCGGCCTCGAAATGATCGAGGCCGCGCGGCGCTTCAACGCGCGCTCGGTGATCGCCACCACCACCGACGGCCAGCGCGAGTTTCTGCAATCGCTGGGGCTGGAGGACGCGATCGAGGGGATCGTGTCGCTCGAGAGCATCCGCCGCCGCGAAGGCGCGAACTTCCACTGGCCCGATACCATGCCGCGCCTGCCCGATGCCAAGGCCGATATCGAGGTCTTCAAGGCCGCTGTGCGCGACTATCAGGACAGGGTGATGAAGCCCTTCGGGTCGGCGGTGGGCAAGATCCTGCGCTCGCCCGACAATCCGCGCGGCAGCCCCGATCTGGTGATCGAGCGCGCAGGCCAGGACACGCTCGGCATCTCGACCTCGCTGGTCAAGCCCTTCACGGGCCGCGTGATCTTTGCCGAGGATCTCAGCGGCTGCCGCTTCACCTTCTACGCCCCGCAGGTCTGGACCCGCCAGCGGCGCATCTACATGCCCACCGCGCAGATTTTTGGCACGCACCTTTGCAACGCCTACGAGGTCGCGCGGATGAACGACATGATCGCCGCCGGCCTGCTCGAAGTGACCGAGCCTGAGGTCGTGCCGTGGGATGGGTTGCCGGAAGCGCATCAGGCGATGTGGGACAACCGGCACACCGGATCGACCTATGTGGTCAACCACGCGCTGCCCGAAATGGGCCTCAGAAGCCGCGATGCGCTGCTTGAAGCCTGGGCAGCACAGCCATCCACCGAACCGCCGCCGTGACCTGCCCGACCCCGATGTAACCGTTCCCGGCTCCTCCCCAGGGTTTGAACGCGATGCAACACCATGCCGGCTGCGTCCGGCAATTCCGTGAGGAGAGAGCTTATGGCCAAATTGAAAGCTACCGACCCCGCGCCCGCCTTGCAGGGCGATATTCCCGGGCGCCTCGCTGGCAAGATCGCGGTGATTACGGGCGCCGCCGGCAATCTGGGCGGGCATATCGCTGCGCACTATCTTGCCGAGGGCGCGACCGTGGTGATGACCGGGCGCACGCCCCAACGCACCGAGGCTGCGGCGGCAGCGCTGCGCGAGGCGACGGGTGCCGATCCCGCGCGGGTCGCCACCGTCACGCTCGATGGCGGGGACATGGCTTCGGTGCGCGCCGCCATCGCCGAGGTTGTCGCGCGGTTCGGGCGGATCGACATTCTGGTCAACAATGCCGGCAGCGCCGGGCCCAAGCAGCCGATCGAGAATCTGCCTTTGTCGGCCGAGGAACTGGCCCGCTTGCAGGCCGCGGGCAGCACCGACAGTGAAACCATAGGCGATGCGCTGCGCAACATCTTCGGCGTCGCCTGGAACGTCGCGCACGCTGCGGCAGAGCACATCCCCGAAGGCGGATCGATCGTCAACGTCTCGACCATCTTCAGCCGCACGCCCTATTATGCGCGCGCGGCTTACGTGGTCCCCAAGGCGGCGATGAACGCCTGGAGCCGCGAATTGAGCCTCGAGCTTGGCCCCAAGGGCATCCGCGTCAACCTCGTCTATCCCGGCCCGATCGAGAGCGAGCGGATCCGCAACGTGTTTGCCGCGATGGACACAGCGCGCGGCGACGAGGCGGGGACCACCGCGACGCAGTTCTTCGACATGATGAGCCTCGAACGCGCGACGGGGGGCAATGCCAAGGCCAAGACCTTCCCCACCCCCACCGATATCGCGACCACCTGCGTGTTCCTCGGTTCGGACGAGAGCGCGGCGTATAATGGCCACGATTTCGAGGTCACCCACGGCATGACCGTGCGCAAGGAGCAGCGCGCGACCTATCTGGCGCGGCCCACGATGCGCTCGATGGATGGCACCGGGCTTGCCGTGCTGATAGCGGCGGGGGACGATTGGGAAGAAGCGCTCGAAATCGCGCAGGTTCAGCTTGCCTGCGGGGCCGGGGTCGTGCTCGGCCTGCCGCGCGCCGCCGACGTCGCGATCGCAGAGAAACGCTGCGCCGCGCTGGGGCTGGGCGACAAGCTCTCGATCATCCGCTTCAGCCGCAAGGACCCCGCGGCGATGGAAGCCGCGCTCGAGGACTACACCAGGAAGGGCACGCCCGTCAGCGGCGCGCTGTTCCTGCCGGCGCTGGGAGCAGGCGAACTCGGCGGCGCAATCACCGCGGCCGATGACAGCGTGGTCGAGGCGCTGATGGATACCGAACTTGCAGGCAACATGGCGCTCGCGCGGACGATGAGCCGTTACTGGAAACGCCACGACAACCTGCTGCAACCGCCGCGCTTCGTGTTCGTCAGCCACAAGGATGACGGCAAGGGCAATGTCTACAATCACATCCTTCGCGCCGCGACCGAACAATTGATCCGCATCTGGCGCGACGAAAGCGAAATCGACACCGCGCATGGGCGTCGTCGGCAAGCGGAGTGGGGCAACCAGATCGTCCGTTTCACCAACGCCGAAGCCGAAAACATCCGCTTTGCCGCAGGCCATGCCGCACGCATTCTGCTGAAGGAAAGCAAGCTTGCCGAAATCACCCTCTACGTCCCCGGCAATATCGGCGAGGCGACCGGGGCGAGGAAGGCGATGCCCGGGTTCAGCGAGAACATCACCGGGCTGCATTTGGGCAAGGTCGCGCTGATCACCGGCGGGTCGGCCGGGATCGGCGGACAGGTCGCGCGGCTGCTGGCGCTCGCGGGGGGCAAGGTGATGATGGTCGCCCGGCGCGAAAGCGAGCTTGCGGTCGCGCGCGCGCGGATCGTCTCCGAGCTTGAGGACATCGGCTTTGCCGGTGTCGAACGCCGCGTCCAGACGCTCGCCAATGTCGATGTCAGCGATTTCGAGAGTTTGAAGGGCGCGGTCGATGCGACATTGAAGGCTTTCGGGCGGATCGACTACCTCATCAATAACGCAGGCGTTGCGGGCGCGGAAGACATGGTCGTCGACATGGGGGTCGATGCCTGGAACTACACGCTCGATGCGAACCTCGTGTCGAACTACTTCCTGATGCACCACGTCGCGCCGCTGATGAAGCGCCAAGGCTCGGGCTATATCCTTAATGTCTCGTCCTATTTCGGGGGCGAGAAATATCTCGCGGTCGCCTATCCCAACCGTGCGGACTACGCCGTGTCCAAGGCAGGCCAGCGCGCGATGGTCGAAAGCATGGCGCGCTATCTCGGGCCCGAGGTGCAGTTCAACGCGATCGCGCCGGGACCGGTCGATGGCGACCGCCTGTCGGGCACCGGCGGCAAACCGGGGCTGTTCGAACGGCGCGGCAAGCTGATCCTTGCCAACAAGCGGCTGAACGCGGTCCACGCCGCCGCGATTCGCGCGATCCGGCGCGGGGTCAGGGTCGAAGCGGTGCTGGCGCGGCTGGCGCGCAACGACACCACCAGGATGAGCCACGATACCAACAACCCGCGCGAGCTGCGCGAGCTGGCGCTCGCCTGCGCGCGCGAAGGCGATGGCACCTGCACCTGGGACCAGTATCTCCTCACCCCCGAGATCGCGGCCGCGCTGATCGGGCGGCTGCGGCAGGCGGGCCTGTTCCTCGACGCGCCGGAGTGGAACGACCGTTCGCCAGCCGACGACGGCAATTGGCTGATGCGCGTGCCGCCCGAAGACACGCCCTATCTCCCCGCCGACAAGATTGAGGTCGAGGCGAAGAAGGTCGGCAGCGGGGTGCTGTCCAAGCTCTACCTCGGCAAGATGCCGACCGAGCATGACGTGGCGCAGGCGACGGTGTTCTTCCTCGCCGACCGCGCGGTTTCGGGGGAAACCTTCATGCCGTCGGGCGGCCTGTCGGTTGAACGCTCGACCACCGAGCGCGAGCTGTTCGGCAGCCCCAAGCAGGAACGGCTCGACCAGATGCGGGGCAAGACCGTTTGGATCATCGGCGAGCATCTTGCCGATTACCTCGCCGAAACGGCGCGCGCCTTCATCGAGGATTGCCATGCGGCGAACGTCGTCATCATAACCCGCACCGCCGAAGCCTTCGATGCGATCCGGGCCCAGCTTGATGAGGACGTGGCCCAGTCGCTGACATCACTGGTGGTCTCCAGCGATATCGAGGCTGCTATGGACGAAGCGCTGAGCCAATGGGGCAAGCCGACCACGATCCTCTCGACCCCGATGGCCCCGTTGCCGGGCAAGCTCTTCGGCAGCGACGATCCGCTTACGCCCGAGGAATTCCGCGCGGTGGTGGCGGACAATCTCACGCATCACTTCCGCGTTGCGCGCCGCGCCTCGCTCTACGACGATTGCCAGCTGGTGCTGACCAGCCCGGACGTGCCGATGGGCGACAAGTCCCCGGCCTTTGCGCTGGCGAATTTCATCAAGACCACGCTCCACGCCTTTACCGCCACGCTTGCGGTCGAGAATGAGCGGCTGGTGCATGATGTGCCCGTCAACCAGATCAACCTCACGCGCCGCGTGCAATCGGAAGAACCGCGCGATCTCGACGAGCACTTGGAAGAGGTCCGCCGCTTTGCCCGCGCGGTGCTGCTGGTCGGCGCGCCGCTGCCGGACGCGGAGGATTCGCGGTATCGCGCGCGTATCTATCGCGGCATGTCGATGACGGTGTGAGGCGGGCCGGGGAGGGGGCGCGGTGATCCAGTATCTGCCCTTCGAAAAGCCGGTCGAGGCGCTGCACCGCCATGCAGCGACGCTGGCCGCGCATCCCGAAGGCACCGCCGAAGCGCGGATGCTGACCGAACGCGCGGACAAGCTGCTCGCCGATACCTATGCGCGGCTCACCCCGTGGGAGCGCACGCTGGTGGCGCGCCATCCCCAGCGGCCGCGGTTCGCGCAGCTGGTGGCCGGGCTGTTCACCGATTTCCTGCCCCTGTCGGGCGACCGCACTTTCGGCGATGATCAGGCGATCATCGGCGGCTTTGCGCGGTTCGAGGGACGCAAGGTCATGGTGATCGGCCACGTGAAGGGCGAGGACACGCCCGGGCGCCTTCGCCACAACTTCGGAATGGCGCGGCCCGAAGGGTATAGGAAGGCGATCCGGCTGATGGAACTGGCCGACCGCTTCGGCCTGCCGGTGATCACGCTCGTCGACACGCCCGGCGCCTTTCCTGGCGTTGATGCCGAAGCGCGCGGTCAGGCCGAAGCCATCGCCCGCTCGACCGAGGCCTGTCTTGGCCTTGGTGTGCCGCTGATCGCGGTCATCATCGGCGAAGGCGGATCGGGCGGGGCGGTGGCGCTCGCGGCGGCGGACCGCGTGCTGATGTTCGAACATGCAGTCTATTCGGTGATTTCGCCCGAAGGCTGCGCATCGATCCTGTGGCGCAGCGCCGCACGCGCTGCCGATGCCGCCGAAGCGATGCGGGTGACTGCGGCCGATCTGCTAAGGCTCGGCGTGATCCACCGCATCGTTTACGAACCCAGCGGCGGCGCGCAGCGCAACCCTGCCGAGGCGATCAAACGGCTCGCGCTTGCGCTGCGCGCCGAGCTGGGTGCGCTTGCCGCGCTTGCCCCCGCCGAACTGCGCAGCGCGCGCGAGGGTTTTTTCCTCGAGCTCGAATGATGCGTTGCTGCCTCAGGAACAGTCCCTAGGCCCTGCGCGCCGGCTCCTTCAGCCCTGTGTCCTATCCTGCCAGGGCAATTGAAGGATAGACGCATGTCTGCACGATCTCTGGCCGCACTGGCCGCCGGTCTCATCATCCTGCCATCATCGGCATCGGCGCAGACCGCGCAAACCACGATGGAGGTGTCCGCGACGGTGGTGAATGCCTGTGCTGTCAGCGCGACCAATCTGATCTTCGGCATTTACGACCCCACCAGTGCCAGCCCCGCCGACGCGGCAAGCGCGATCACGGTCACGTGCACGCCGGGGACGACCTACACCGTGGGTCTCAACGCCGGGACGACAGCGGGCGCCACCGTGACCACGCGGCAGATGGCGAGCGGGGCCAACCGGCTCGGCTATGCGCTCTATACCAATGTCGCGCGCACGACCAATTGGGGCAACACCCCGGGGGTCGACACCCCGGCAGCAGCCACCGCGCTGATCACGCCCGCCGTGCTGCCGGTCTATGGCCGGATTGCCGCGCAGCAAGCGGTCGCAGCGGGAAGCTATACCGACACGGTCACGATCACGGTCAGCTATTGACGGGGAGGGGCAGGAGATGACCATCGCCCTGCGCCGTGTTTGGCCGGTGCTCGCAGCCGGCTTGCTGGGCCTTGCCGCAGTTCCGGCGACCGCCGGAGCGCTGACCGCGCTGCCCGTGCGGGTGGCGGTGCCTGCCCACAGCCAGTTCTGCGCAATCACCCTCGGCAACGAAGGGGCTACGGACATTGCCGTGCAGATTCGCGGCTATCGCTGGCACCAGGACGGCGGCACCGATGCGCTCGACGAAAGCCAGCGGCTTGCGGTCAATCCGGCAATCGTCACGATCCCGCCGGGCACCCGCCGGCTGGTGCGGTGCAGCCTGCCCGAACCGACCGGCCCGGCCGAAGACACCTTTCGTCTGATCGTCAGCGAACTGCCGCTGGCCGACGGCGCGGCAGGGACAGTGCAAACGCTGTTGCAGCTCAGCATTCCGGTGTTTCGCGCCAATCCCGATACCCGTGCCGCGCTGTCCTGGCGCGCTGCGCCGGACGGGCGGCTGGAAGTGACCAACACGGGCACGCGGCACGTGCGGGTCGCCGATCTGGTGCTTCGCCCCGCCACCGCCAGCGATTCCGCGCGCGTCAAAGCCAATGCCTATCTCCTTGCCGGGGCCACGCGCGTCTTTGCACACCCGGATATGCCACCGGGCGAGATCGCCGCGATCGAGGCTGTCGACGAGGACGGCGCTGTCCTCACCGTTCAGCCTGAGCGCGTCTCGCAGCCTTGAGTGGGCAGTGCAGATCCTGCTGCGGCCTTCTTGCGTGCCGCCACCGCCGCACTGGCGATTGGCGGGATGGCTTGCATGTCTGACGCGCGCGCCGAGGATGCACAGCGCATGCCCGCCCGCAGCAGCGCCGCCGCCGCGGTACCGGCGTCACCTGTGCTGATCCGTCCGCAGCCGATGGGACTGGTCATCAACCGGCAGCCCGCGCCGAACCCGGCGCTGGTTGTGGTGTCGGGCGACGCGGTGTTCATCAGACGCAGCGATCTTGCTCCCACCGGGCTTTTGCTCGCCGACGAACCGAGCGCATTCCAGATTGCCGGGCACGATTACGTGGCCTTGTCGCAGCTTTCAGGCCTGAGGGTAGCGCTCGAGGACGATGGCAGTGTGCTGGCGATCACTGCGGATCCGGCGATGTTTCCCGCAAGCCGCCATGCCCGGGCCGATCAAGCGCCGCAGGTCGGCGACATCGTGCCTGCCGCCTTCATCAGCTACGATTTCAGCTTTGCGCGCTGGAACGGGCAGGGCACGGCCTTTGCCTTTCTCGATGCCGGCGTGTCGGGTGGCTGGGGTCTGGTCGGCACCACCGCCACGGTGCAATCGGGCGGGGCCGGGGCGGTCAGGCTCGACAGCTATTTCCAGCGCGACTGGCCGGGGGATCGCGTGCGGCTGGTCGCTGGCGACACCATCACCCGCGCAACCGAATGGAGCGCGCCAGTGCGCTTTGCCGGGGTCAGGATCGGCACCGATTTCTCGCTCGCCCCCACGCTCGTCACCTCGCCCTTGCCCGTGCTGACCGCGGCTGCGACGCTCCCGTCGACCGTGGCGCTGATCTCGGCAGCCAGCCAGCAGACCATCGCGGTGCAGCCCGGCACTTTCAGCATCGATTATCAGCCGGTCTTTTCGGGCGCGGGCGAGGTGACGATGATGATTACCGATGCCAACGGCCTGTCGCGCCAGATCACCCGCAGCTTCTACACCAGCCCGCGCCTGCTGCGCCCCGGCCTGGTCGATTTTTCGATCGAAGCGGGGGTGCTGCGCGAGAATTACGGGATCGCAAGCTTCGATTACGGCGCGCCCTTTGCGGCGGGGTTCGTGCGGACCGGACTGTCCGATACGCTGTCACTCGGGGTTCGGGCAGAGGCGGGCCGCGACGTGCGGATGCTTGGCGCAGGGGCGGGGTGGGTGGTTCCGGCGATCGGCGAATTCGCGCTGGCCGCGGCGGTATCGGACAGCGCGGTCGGCACCGGAATGCTGTGGCGCGCGCAGTTCCAGCGCACTGCGGCAACGCATGCCTTGACCGCCAGCTATCAGCGGACCAGCGGCACTTTCGCACAGGCCGGCGGCCTAGCCGATGGCGCGCGGATCGCCGGTGCGCAGCGCAGCGAACTGGCACTGGCCGCCAGCCTGTCGCTGGGGCGGGTGGGCGATATCGTGCTGGGGCACGCCCAGACCCGCAACACCGATGGCGAGCATTTCAATACCACCAGCCTTGCGCTCAACGGCGATATCAGCACTGCGTTTTACACGATCGGATTGCGCCGCAACCGCTTTGCCGGACGCACCAACGATGCCGCCTTCGTATCGCTCAGCATGCCGCTCGGCCAGCGCAGCAATGCAGGCTTCAGGATCGACGATCAGCGTGCGCTGGCGACCTTTCAGATCGCACCGCCCGATGGCGCGGGTGCGGGCTATCAAATGGCGCTGGGATATGATGCGGCGTCGGGTGCGCCGATCATCGATGCGGCTGCATTGCTGCGCACCGATATCGGCGAGGTGGAGCTTGCCGGAGGACGCAGTGGCGTGGCGCACGGCGTGCGGCTGGGCCTGCGCGGATCGGTGGTTGCAGTCGGCGGGCAGGTGATGGCGACACCGCGGCTCGACGATGCGTTCGCGCTGGTCGATCTCGGCAGCGACGAGGCGGTGACGCTGTTTCTCGAAAACCGTCCCGTGGCGGTCCGCGCCGGCGCGGGGCGGGCGGCGCTGGTCACGGGGTTGCAGCCCTACACCCATAACCGGATCGCGGTCGATGTCGCGGCCTTGCCGATCACCGCCGAGATCGCGACGGGCGAGACGCTGGTGGTGCCCGGGTTCCGGCAGGCGGTGCGCGCCAAACTGGGCGGGGCGCCGCAATCGCCCGTCACCGTGCCGCTGATCGGCTCCGACGACCGCCCGCTGAAGCCGGGGATGGCCGTGCATTCGGGCGCGCAGCAACTGGGCGTGACGGGCTACGACGGACTGGTCTTCGCGGCCGATCTTGCGGGCGGCGAAACGCTTTTGGTGAGCGGGCCCGCCTTCCGCTGCGAAGCGCGCATTCCCGCCGCGCTCTCGATCACGCCCGATCGCCGGATCGCACCCGTGCGCTGCCTGCCTGCCGCAATTGCGGAGCCTGTCCCATGAGCGTGACGCCCGCCCGCCTGATCCGGATGCTGGGCACACTTCTTGCCGCGTTCCTGATGCTGGGCCTTACCGCGCCAAGCCCCGCGCTGGCCTGCACATTGTGCTCCTGCACCGCGACCGCATCGGCAGCGAGTTTCGGGACCTATAACCCGGTCTCCACAGCGCCCACCGATACGACCGCGACGATCACCGTCAATTGCACCGGGCTGGTCTCACTGCTCGGATCGGTCGAAATTTCGGCGAGTGCTGGTTCCTCAGGCAACCGGGCGCAGCGCACCTTGCGCCAGGGGGGCAACGCGCTGGCATATAATCTCTACACCGATCCTGCGCGTACGATCGTGTTCGGTGACGGAACCGCAGGAACGCAGAACATCACGCTCCCGCTCAACGGCTTGCTGATTTTCGGGCAAAGCGCCCTTGTTCACGGCCGGATCCCGGCGCGGCAATGGGCCAGAACCGGCAGCTATGCCGACACTATCGTGGTGACGATCGTTTATTGATGAAGGAGCGATGGTGCCGGCTACAGGATTCGAACCCGTGGCCCCCTGATTACAAATCAGGTGCTCTACCAACTGAGCTAAGCCGGCTGACCATCAAGCGCCCTTGGATCACACCGCGCCGAAAGTCCAGCCTTCGGTGCGTGCCACTTGCGCGGTGAGTCCGGGCGGGTGCCACAGGTCGCGCATTCCATGCACGCGTCGCAACCATGCCGCGGTCAGCAGCGCATCGGAAGAATGATCGTCGATCGGCCCGCTCCCTTTGACCGGCGGCGAGCCGAGCAGATCGAGTGCATCGTTGAGCGCCTCGAAACTCCTGATCTTGGTCGCCGCACCGGTCACACCGCCGAGCCGCGCGGCGACCGAGGTGTAGATCTCGGTCACGACCGAGCCGTGTTCCGGCAATGAATCGACCGGCCACACCGGCACCTTGCCTCCGAGGCGGTGCAGCATCCGCATCCCCGTCAGGCTCGACTTGCCGACCTGCGCGGCGCCGACGAGGTTGAAGTTGCTCACCGGCCGCACCCCGGCGTTGCGTTGGGCGATCTCGGCCACGCGGAAACGGCCCTCGCGGCTGGCGGCACCGGGCAGCAGGAAGCGGTCGCCCTCTGCGCCCTTGCCGTGCCGGAAGTATCGGCCCGCTTCGGCATGGGTGACGAACCCGCCCGCTTCGAGGTGCGGATTATCAGTGCACAGCGCATCGATCAGCGCCCATAGCCCGCGCGCATCCTTTGGCGAGGCATCCCAGCCGGGGAAGAATGCCCCCGCATCGGCATGGGGGAGGCCGATGCCGAGATCGAGCCCGACCAGCGTCGGCGCTTCGAGCCCTGCGATCAGCGCCAGCACCTCAGCTCTCGCCCAGCCCTTGGGATCGGGCCGCGCGACCAACACCGGCGGCCCGCCCTCGGCGAGCGCGACCGCGAGCGCAATCCCCTTTTGCCGCGCGCCCTTCGCGCCCGACCAGTCGACCGCGAGGAACCGGGCGAACCGGCTCACCCGCGCGTCCTGCGCAGCTTGTCCCAATAATCGAGCCGCTTCTTCACCTCGCGTTCGAACCCGCGATCCACCGGCGCGTAAAACGCCTCGGCGGCCATGCCCTCAGGCCAGTAATTGTCACCCGAAAACCCATCGGCGGCGTTGTGATCGTAAGTGTAGCCCGCGCCGTAGCCGATCTCCTTCATCAGCTTGGTGGGTGCGTTGAGGATATTGGCGGGCGGGGCAAGACTGCCGGTGGCCTTTGCCGCTTTCCACGCGGCCTTCTGCGCCAGATAGGCTGCATTCGATTTGGGCGCAGTCGCCAGATAGATGCACGCCTGCACCAGCGCGAGTTCGCCTTCGGGCGAACCGAGGAAGCGATAGGCCTCCATCGCGGCCATGCATTGCGGCAGCGCGTGGGGATCGGCCATGCCGATATCCTCGACCGCCATCCGCACCAATCGCCGCGCCAGAAACAGCGGTTCCTCGCCCGCGGTCAGCATCCGCGCGAGCCAGTAGAGCGCGGCCTGCGGATCGGAGCCGCGCACCGCCTTGTGCAGCGCCGAAATCAGATTGTAATGCCCGTCACGGTCCTTGTCGTAAACCGCGACCCGGCGCTGCAGGAACTGGCCCAGCGCACCCGGGTCGAGCGGGTCGGACAGGCCCGCTGCGTAAAGCGTTTCGGCCTGACCGAGCAGGAACCGCCCGTCGCCATCGGCCTGCGCGATCAAGGCCTCGCGCGCAGACGCGGTGAGCGGGAGCGGGCCTTCGAGGCTTTCGGCCTTTGCCAGCAGCGCGGACAGCGCCGCCTCGTCCAGCCGGTTGAGGATCAGCACCTGCGCGCGGCTGAGCAATGCGGCGTTCAAGGCAAAGCTCGGGTTTTCGGTGGTCGCGCCCACCAGCGTCACCACGCCGCGTTCGACGAAGGGAAGAAAACCGTCCTGCTGCGCGCGGTTGAAACGGTGGATCTCGTCCACGAAGAGCAACGTCTTGCGGCCCGCCTTGGCCATTTTCTCGGCCTCGGCAAAGGCCTGTTTCAAGTCGCCCACGCCCGAAAACACGGCGCTGATCGCGGCATAGCGCATGCCCACCGCATCGGCGAGCAGCCGGGCGATGCTGGTTTTGCCCGTGCCGGGCGGCCCCCACAGGATCATGCTCGACAGGCGGCCCGCCGCGACCATCCGCCCGATCGCGCCTTGCGGCCCGGTCAGATGTTCCTGCCCCACCACCTCGCCAAGCGTTGCCGGGCGCAGGCGGTCGGCCAGCGGCGCATCGGAATCGGGGGCGGCTGCGGGCGCTTGCGGCGCGTCTTGTCCGAACAGATCAGTCATTCGTCGGTGGAGATAGGACGCCCGGCGGAAAAGGAAACCTTCGCGCGCGTTCGCTTCTTGCAAAGATAGGTCTAAGATATATCTTCAATGTATCGCTGATACAGGCGAGGAGGAAACCGATGACCTACAACAGGAATGGCCGCGGCGGCGGCTGGGAAAAGCTCGCCGAAGGGCTGGCGATGATGGCAATGAACGGCAACGTGAACTTCGGCGGCAAGGGTTTCGGCCCCGGCTTCAAGATGCGCGCGCAATTCGACGATGGTTTTGCACGCGGGCGCGATGCCGATGGCGACGAGCGCGGCGAGGGTTATCGCGGCCGCCGTGGCGGGCGCCGGGGGCGGATGTTCGCATCTGGCGAACTCAGACTCGCGCTGTTGGCGCTGATCGCGGAAAATCCGTCGCACGGCTATGAACTGATCAAGGCGATCGAGGAAATGACCGGCGGCGATTACGCGCCGAGCCCGGGCGCGGTCTATCCGACGCTCCAACTGCTCGAAGATGAGGGCGCGATCGAAGAGGCCGAGGCGGAGGGCGCGAAGAAGCCGTTCGCAGTGACCGCTCAAGGCAGCGAGGAACTCGAGGATCGCCGGGACGAGGTCAAGGCGCTGCTGCGCCGGCTGGGCCGCCACGGGGAACGCACCACCACGGTCCGTTCGCACGATGTGTTCCGCGCGATGGGCAATCTCGGCAGTGTGCTCAAGAACCGCGCCAAGGCGGGCAAGCTCGACGAGGAAACGATCAACCAGATCGTCGACATGATCGACGAGATGGCCAAGCGGATCGAGCGGCTCTGACGTTACAGCACGCGCAGTTGCAGCGCGCGCGGTAAAGGCATATTCTCTCCCCCGTCCGCGCGGGCGCGGACAGGGGAGGGGATGCCCATGACAGGATCGATTGCAAACCGCACCGCCGCGCCGTGGCACCTGTGGGCGGTCGGCCTTGTCACCCTGTTGTTCAACAGCATGGGGATCATCAGCTACACCACGACCAGGCTCGGGATGCTCGCGCAAATGGGCCTGACGCCGAGCCAGATCGCTTTCATGGAAAGCTATCCCGCGTGGGTCAGCGGCTTCTGGGCGCTCGGCGTGTGGGGGGCCTTTGCCGGGTCGGTGCTGCTGTTGCTGCGATCGCGGTTTGCGGTTGCGGCGATGGGAACCGCGCTCGCGGGGCTGCTGGTCACGACAATCTATCACCATGTGCTGATCGAGGTGCCCGCCGATATGCAGGCGCCTGCGCTCGACGTGTCGATCTGGCTGGTGACGCTGTTCCTGCTGTTCTACGCCCGCGCGATGGCGGCGCGTGGTGTGCTGCGCTGAGGCTGGATCAGCCTTCGCTGCCGCGTTGGCGCACCAGATCGAGATAGGTGTCGGCGACCACGGCGTTGATCGCCTCCCAGCTGTATTCGCTGGCCCGCGTCTCGCCCGCCGCGCCGTGCGCTCTGCGCAAACCCGGGTCGTTGCAATAGGGCGCGAGCGCGGCGGCAAAGGCCGAGGCGTCGGTTTTCATGTTGCCCGAGGGCGCGACCAGCCGCCCTGTGACCCCGTCGGCGACAAGGCTTGCGCTGCCGGTGGCCCCTGCAGCGACCACGGGCAGTCCGCTCGCCATCGCTTCCAAGGTGACGTTGCCGAAGGTCTCGGTGACGCTGGGGTTGAAGAACACATCGCCGCTGGCCAGTGCTGCGCCCAAGGCCTCGCCCGTCTTGAACCCGGCGAAGATCGCGCTCTTGGGCAGGTTCGCCTCGAACCAGCCGCGCGCGGGGCCATCGCCGATCACCAGCACCTTGTGCGCCGCGCCCTGCTGCTGAAGCTGGGCGATGGTTTCGGCAAACACGTCGAGCCCCTTCTCCATCACCAGTCGCCCGAGAAACACGATCGCGACATCGTCACTGGCAAGGCCAAGGCTGCGGCGCCATTCGGGATCGCGCCGCGCGGAGGAGAAGATCGTGCGGTCGACCCCGCGGCTCCACAGGCCGATCCGGCGGTGCATCCCCATGGCGCGCAATTCGTCGATCATCGACTGCGACGGCGCGACCAGTGCATCGCAGCGATTGTAGAACCGGCGCAGCATCGCGATGATCGCGGGCTCGAGGAAGGCCATGTTGTAATAGCGCGGATAGGTCTCGAACCGGGTGTGGACGCTCGCCAGCACCGGCAAGCCGCGTCTGCGCGCCCAGCGCAATGCGGCATGCGCGGCCGGATCGGGCGAGGACAGGTGCACGATGTGCGGCGCAAAGGCATCGAGATCGCGCTTCACGCTTGCGCCCAGATGCGTCGGCATCCGGTATTCGCCGCGGCCCTTCACCGGCATGGGCACATTGGGCAGGCCGACCAGATCGCCGGTCGGGGGGAAATCGGGATTGGCGACCTTGGGCGAATAGACGCGCACCTTCGCGCCGCGCCGCAGCAGCGAGCCGACGAGGCGGTTCAGCGCCTGATTGGCCCCGTCGCGGGTGTAGTTGTAATTGCCGCTGAACAGGGCGATGCGAAGGTCTGAAATGTCCATGGAGGCCCGCCAATAGGCGCATTCTTGAAGCTTGGCGAGTGGGCGAGGCGCTTCGATTGATCGTTTCAGGAAGGCAATCGAACGGGCCCGCGATATTTCGCATTGACTCTTGCCCGCGCAACTCTAGTTCGGCCCACGGGCCACGCGGTCCCAACGCCGCGCGAGCTCTCTGCAAGGAGAGAATACATGACTGAGTATGCACGCGGGCTCGCACACGAGCCGACGCTTAAGCCGGAACGCCCCTTCTTTTCCTCGGGCCCCACGGCGAAATTCCCCGGCTGGTCGCTGGATAAGCTCAAGACCGAAGTTCTCGGCCGCTCGCACCGTTCGGCGCTGGGCAAGAACCGCCTGAAATATGCGATCGACCTGAGCCGCGAACTGCTCGGCATCCCCGACGATTACCTGATCGGCATCATGCCCGCATCCGACACCGGCGCGATCGAGGCGGCGATGTGGTCGATGCTCGATCCCGCGCGCCCCGTCACGGTCGCGGCGTGGGAAAGCTTCGGCAATATCTGGATCCAGGACGCGGTGAAGCAGTTGAAGCTGCCCAACCTGCAGGTGCTGACCGCCGATTACGGCGAGATCCCCGATCTCACCACCATCCCGCAGCGCAATGACGTGGTGTTCACCTGGAACGGCACCACCAGCGGTGCGAAGATCCCGAACACCGACTGGCTCGAGCCGGGCCGCGAAGGGATCACGATCAACGACGCCACCAGCGCGATCTTCGCGATGGAGATGGACTGGTCCAAGCTCGATGCCACAACCTATTCGTGGCAGAAGGTGATGGGCTCCGAAGCGCAGCATGGCATGCTGATCCTCTCGCCCAAGGCGGTGGAACGGATCGAAAGCTACGATCCGGCCTGGCCGCTGCCCAAGCTGTTCCGCATGAAGAAGGGCGCGAAGCTCAACCGCGGCATCTTCGAAGGCGAAACGATCAACACCCCCTCGATGCTGGCGACCGAAGACTATATCGCCGCGCTCGAATGGGCCAAGGCGATCGGCGGGCGCAAGGCGCTGATCGAACGCGCCGATGCCAATGCCAAGCTGGTCAAGGACTGGATCGAGGCGACCCCGTGGCTGCGCAACATGGCGAGCGATCCCGCGCTCCAGACCAACACTGGCGTCTGCATGGTCTTCCAGGGCGACTGGTACGACAGCCTTGCCGAAGAGGACAAGGCGGGCGTTCCCAAGAAGATCGTCAAGCTGCTCGAAGAACGCGCGGTCGGCTACGACTTCAACGGCTACCGCGATGCGCCCCCGTCCTTGCGCATCTGGTGCGGCTCGACGGTCGAGCAGGAGGACCTCAAGCGTCTGCTGCCGTGGATCGAATGGGCCTACGAGAAGGTCAAGAACGGCTGAGGCCGTCCGTCTCTACCCAGCCAATCCCGTCACCCTGAACTCGTTTCAGGGTCCATTTCTCCGCATCGAGCTCCGCTATCGGAGGCTCGATGGATGCTGAAACAAGTTCAGCATGACGAAGGGAAAAATACCATGTCCCAGAAGCCCAAAGTTCTCATTTCCGACAAGATGGACCCCAACGCCGCGCGCATTTTCGAAGAGCGCGGCTGCGATGTCGATGTCATCACCGGCGAAACGCCCGAACAATTGATCGCCCGCATCGGCGAATATGATGGCCTTGCGATCCGGTCCTCGACCAAGGTGACCAAGGCGATCCTCGATGCCGCGACCAACCTTAAAGTGATCGGCCGCGCCGGGATCGGCGTCGACAATGTCGATATCCCGGCCGCCAGTGCGCAGGGCGTCGTCGTGATGAACACGCCCTTCGGCAATTCGATCACCACCGCCGAACACGCGATCGCGCTGATGTTCGCGCTTGCCCGCCAGATTCCCGAAGCCAATGCACAGACGCAGGCCGGCCAATGGCCCAAGAGCGGGTTCATGGGCGTCGAACTCACCGCCAAGACGCTGGGCCTGATCGGGGCGGGCAATATCGGTTCGATCGTCGCATCGCGCGCGCTCGGCCTCAAGATGAAGGTGATCGCCTATGATCCCTTCCTCACCGAAGAGCGCGCGATCGAACAGGGGATCGAGAAGGTCGATCTCGACACGCTGCTGTCCCGTGCCGATTTCGTCACGCTGCACACACCGCTGACCGACGAGACGCGCAACATCCTCAGCCGTGAGCGGCTGGAGAACGCCAAGAAGGGCATCCGCATCATCAACTGCGCCCGCGGCGGATTGATCGACGAAGCGGCGCTGAAGGACTGTCTGGACAGCGGGCAGGTTGCCGGCGCGGCCTTGGACGTGTTCGAGACCGAGCCGCCGGCCGCCGATCACCCGCTGTTCGGCACGAAAAACTTCATTTGCACCCCGCACCTGGGGGCATCGACCACCGAAGCGCAGGTCAACGTTGCCTTGCAGGTGGCCGAACAGATGGCCGATTACCTCGTCAACGGCGGCGTCACCAACGCGCTGAACGTGCCCAGCCTGTCGGCGGAAGAAGCCCCCAAGCTCAAGCCCTACATGGCCTTGGCCGAAAAGCTCGGCAGCCTTGTCGGCCAGCTGGCGCATGGCAACCTCACCCAGATCGGGATCGAGCGTGAAGGCGCGGCATCGCAGTTGAACGGCAAGCCGATCACCGCCGCGGTGCTCGCCGGGTTCATGCGCCGCTATTCGGACACGGTGAACATGGTCAACGCGCCGTTCCTCGCCAAGGAGCGCGGACTGGCGGTGAGCGAAGTGCGCCACGACCGCGACGGCGCCTACAACACGCTGGTGCGGGTGACGGTAGAAACCGCGCAGGGGCCGCGTTCGGTCGCCGGCACGCTGTTCGGCAGCGAAGCGCCGCGTCTGGTAGAAATCTTCGGCATCGGGATCGAAGCCGAACTCGCCGGCCACATGCTCTACATTGTCAACGACGACAAGCCGGGCTTCATCGGCCGGATCGGGACGCTGCTGGGCAGCCATGGGATCAACATCGGCACCTTCAACCTCGGCCGGCGCGAAGCGGGCGGGGAAGCGGTGCTGCTGTTGAGCCTCGACGAGGCGCTGCCCGCCAATGTCGTTGCCGAAGCTGAAAAGCTCGAAGGCGTGAAGCTGGTCAAGGCGCTGAGCTTCTGAGCCTGCGCGGGGAGGCTGGCTGCGCCAGCTTCCCCGACGGGAAACGGCCTGCCTGCGTGTGCCGGGCCAGCGGCGTTGTTCGATGGCAGCTTTGGCCGCTTGCCCCTTCACCCCGCGCGCATACCCCGCTAAGCGCGGGCCGATGACCAAGCCCAACGATCTCCTGCCCGAAGGTCTGCAAGACCGCCTGCCTGCCGAAGCCGCGCGGATCACCGCTGCGATGCGCGCCTGTCTCGATGTACTGGGCGCGCACGGCTATGACCGCGTGCGTCCGCCGCTGCTCGAATTCGAAGCCGCGCTGGTGGGCCGGATGGCGGGCGTTACCGTGGGCGAGACGAGCGCGATGTTCCGCTTCGTCGACCCGGCGAGCCTGCGCACGCTCGCGCTGCGCAGCGACATGACGCCGCAGGTCGGGCGCATCGCCTCGACCAGCTTGGCTGCCGCGCCGCGTCCGCTGCGGCTTGCCTATTGCGGCGATACGGTGGTGATCAAGGCGAGCCAGCTCGACCCGGCGCGCGAACACTTGCAACTGGGCGCCGAACTGATCGGCGCGGACAGCGTTGCAGCAGCGGGCGAGGTGGTGATGCTCGCGGTCGAGGCGCTGAAGGCTGCGGGCCTCACCGGGATCTCGGTCGATTTCACGCTGCCCGACCTCGTCGATACGCTCGCCGAAAAGGCATTCCCGCTGGACGCAGGCCAGATCGAAGGAGTGCGGCGCGAGCTTGATACCAAGGATGCCGGCGGATTGAAGGCGGCGGGCGGCGCGGCCTATCTGCCGCTGCTTTACGCCACCGGCCCGTTCGAGGGCGCGCTGGCCGCGCTGCGGGCGGTCGATGCGGGCGGGGCGCTCGAAACGCGGCTCGATGCGCTTGAACAGATTGCCGCGCATATCGGCGATGCGGCGCGCATCACGCTCGACCCGACCGAACGGCACGGGTTCGAATACCAGTCGTGGCTGGGCTTCACGCTTTATGCCGATGGCTTGCGCCGCGCGGCGGGGCGGGGTGGCACCTACCGGATCGCGGGCAGCGACGAGGCGGCGACGGGCTTCACGCTCTATCTTGATCGCCTCGCCGATGCTGCGCCCCAGCCCGAAGCGGCGCGTGTGTGCTACCTCCCCTTCGGCCACGACCGCAGCGCCGCTGCGGCTCTGCGCGCGGCGGGCTGGCGCACCCGTGCGCAGCTGGCAGACGGCGAGGATGCGCGCGCACTGGGCTGCGGCTGGACGCTCGAACAGGGCGAGCCGGTCGCGCTGTGATGCGGCATCCGCGATGCCCGATGTGATAATCCGCCCGCTGGCGCACGGCGATCTTGCCGAGGCGCTGACGATCCAGGCGGGGGCCTATCCCGCCTTTCTGGTCGAGCCCGAGGACGCCTTTGCCAGCCGGCTTGCGGTCGCGGCATCGTTCTGTCTTGCCGCGCTCCGCGATGGCGAGCTTGCGGCCTATCTGCTCGCGCATGGCTGGCCGCGCGAAAGCCCGCCGCCGGTCGGTGCGGTCCTGCCCCGAGATGCGCCGAGCGAGGTATTGTTCATCCACGATCTTGCCGTGGGGCCTGCGGGGCGCGGGTTGGGGCTGGGGCGGGCGTTGATCGACGCTGTCTTCGCGATGGCCGCCCGCCAAGGCCTTGCCTGCGCCGAACTGATCGCGGTCGAAGGCGCGGCATCCTTCTGGCGCAAGCTCGGATTTGCCGAGCGCGCGGTCAGCGGCGATTTGCGCGACAAGGTCGCAGGCTACGGTGCCGAGGCCCGCTGGATGACCCGCGCCATCCCGCCCGCCGTGCCTGGCCGACCGTAGCGGAGTTAATTCGCGAATACCTTGGCCAGCCACGCATCGACCAGTGCCGTTGCGGGATAATCCGGCTCGCCCAGCTTGCGGTTGATCTCGGCATGGCCGCGCAGGCCCTCACCCGGAAAGCTGCCGATCTCGACCCGGGTGCCCGCACGCCGCAGCGCTTCGGCCAGCGCATCGGCCTGCGCGATGCCATCGGGCCGCTGGACGTGGAGCAGCAGGAAGGCGGGCGCATTGGGCGCTGCGGCGTTCAACGTCGGTGACAGCGCGCGCTGGCGCACGACCTCGGTCCCGAACGCTTGGGTATAGGTTCGCGCCATGAACCGCCCCGCCTGCGCCATCTGCACGGGCACGTCATAGGCTGCGCCGTCATTGGGGATCACCCCGTCGATATCGGCAAAGGACAGGCCCGCGGCGCGCAGATACTGCTCGTCCGTCCCCACCAGCGCGACCAGATGCGCGCCCGCGCTGTGCCCCATCAGCACAACGCGCCCGCGGTCGATCCCGAGACTGTCCGAGCGCGCCAGCAAGGCGGCAAGCGCGGCGGCGACATCGGCTGCCTGCTGTTCGACGCTCGCATCGGGCACCAGCCGGTAATCGATCGCGGCAAAGGCATAGCCCTGCGCCAGCAGATGCGCGGGCAGCGCGCGGCTCACCGCGTTGTCCTTGCTTCCACGCTTCCATCCGCCGCCATGCACGAACATCACCAGCGGCGCCTTTTGCGCGCCCTGCGGCGTCCACAGGTCGAGCCGCTGCAACGCTTCGCTGCCATAGGCAATCGTCTGCGGCGCGTCTGCGCGCTGGCGGGCTAGGATCGGCGCACCCAGCATCGCCAGCGCAGCCGTCGCCACCAGTGTCTTTGCAACAATCCCCATCGCGCCCGAACCCCCGTGCAAGGTTTGCCTGCCCCTTTTGCCACAAGTCCCCCCGCCGAGGCAAAACCCTTTGCACGCGCATGCCCCCATGCCCTTGCCCTTGGCCGCCCAAACGCCTAGGCCCCGCGCGAAAAAACCCCGCTTGCCGGAAAGAAGGATTGAAATGGCCAACGTCACCGTGATCGGCGCCCAATGGGGCGATGAAGGCAAGGGCAAGATCGTCGACTGGCTCGCCAGCCGCGCGGATGCCGTGGTGCGTTTCCAGGGCGGGCACAACGCCGGCCACACGCTCGTCATCGATGGCAAGACCTACAAGCTTTCGCTGCTGCCCTCGGGCATCGTCTCGGGCACGCTGTCGGTGATCGGCAATGGCGTGGTGCTCGATCCGTGGGCCTTGCGCGACGAGGTCGCCAAGGTCGAAGGGCAGGGCGTTGCGATCACCGAGGAAAATCTTGCGGTTGCCGACAATTGCCCGCTGATCCTGCCGCTCCACCGCGATCTCGATGCCTTGCGCGAAACGGCGGCGGGGAAGGGCAAGATCGGCACCACCGGCCGCGGGATCGGCCCGGCTTACGAGGACAAGGTCGGCAGGCGGGCGATCCGCGTGTGCGATCTGGCGCATCTCGAAAGCCTCGAGCCGCAGCTTGATCGCCTCTGCGCGCACCACGATGCGCTGCGTGCAGGTTTTGGACAGCCCCCGGTTGATCGCGCCGCGCTGCTCGAGGAACTGCGCGAAATCGCGCCCTTCGTTCTGAAATTCGCGCAGCCGGTGTGGAAGCGGCTGAAAAAGGTGCGCCGTGCAGGCGCGAAAATCCTGTTCGAAGGCGCGCAGGGCGTGCTGCTCGATGTCGATCACGGCACCTATCCCTTCGTCACCTCGTCGAACACGGTCAGCGGCACCGCGGCTTCGGGCTCCGGCCTCGGCCCCAATTCGACCGGCTTCGTGCTCGGCATCGTCAAGGCCTACACCACCCGCGTCGGTTCGGGCCCGTTCCCGACCGAGCTCGAGGACGAAATCGGGCAAGGGCTGGGTGAGCGCGGCCATGAATTCGGCACGGTCACCGGGCGCAAGCGCCGCGTGGGCTGGTTCGATGCGGTGCTGGTGCGCCAGTCCTGCGCGATCAGCGGCGTCACCGGGATCGCGCTGACCAAGATCGACGTGCTCGACGGGATGGAGAAGGTGAAGATCTGCACCGGCTATCGCTTGCATGGCAAGGTCTATGACTACCTCCCCAGCCACGCCGCCGATCAGGCCGCGTGCGAGCCGATCTACGAGGAGATGCCCGGCTGGCACGAAAGCACTGCGGGCGCGCGTTCCTATGCCGATCTGCCGGCAGCGGCGATCAAGTATATCCAGCGGATTCAGGAACTGATCGAATGCCCGGTCGCGCTGGTGTCGACCTCGCCCGAGCGTGACGACACCATCCTGATGCGCGATCCTTTCGTCGACTAGGCGCAGGACGCGGATTGATCACAGGGCGGGTGCGTGCCTATCATGCCCGCCGATGCGCCGCCTTGCCCTTCTGCCGCTGCTCGGCCTGCTCGCCGCCTGCACCGCGCCGCCGCGCGAGGCTGCGCAGGCCCCATCCGCGCAGTCTGCGCTGGCGCGCGAGGCTGCCCGGATCACCGCCGCACCGCGACTGACGCAGGTCGATTACCTGATCGTCGACAAGTCCGAACGGCTGATGGTCGCCTATGCGGGCGGGCAGCCGGTCAGGGCATGGCGGGGCCTGCAACTGGGCGATGCGCCGGTGGGGCACAAGCAGTTCGAAGGCGACGAACGCACGCCCGAAGGCCGCTATGTGATCGAAGGGCGCAATCCCGGAAGCGCCTATCACCTCAGTCTCAAGGTCTCCTACCCCAATGCGCAGGATCGCGCGTTTGCGCGGGCGCAGGGACGCTCGCCCGGGGGCGATATCTTCCTGCATGGCCAGCCCAACGGCCTTCCCTTTGGCCGCATGCCGGGTGACTGGACCGACGGCTGCATCGCGCTCTCGAACGCCGAAATCGCCGAATTGTGGCGCATCGTTCCCGATGGCACGGTGATCGAAATTCGCCCGTAAGCTGCCGCCGGGTTCTGCGCGGCATCGGCGCAAGCGGTTGGGAAATGTAGGAATTACTTGACCTGATCCGTTTTTGTTCTAGTCTCGTTCCAACATTGCTGGAGACGAGTCGATGCTGACAACACCTTCCACAACTGCCTCCCCGATCGCTGATTTTGCCTATGGCTGCGCCGATGACGGTGCCGGGCTTGCCGCACGCGTGGCGATCTTTGCCGAGAATGAGGGCCTGCGCCGGCAGGTCGGCGATGATCTCGAAGGCGCCGGTTTCCGCGCGATCGACGGCGGCGGGGTAGAGGCGCTGCTGGATGGTCCGATCACGCTTCTGGGCGATGTGGTGGTGGTCGATTGCGCAGCGGTGGACGCGCGCGGGCTCGATCCGATGCTGCTCGCCGGGCTTGCGCGTCTCGATATGCGGGTGGCACGATCCGGGGCCAGACTGATCGTGTCGACCAATCTAGGCGGCCTTGATGATGTGTTTGCCGTGCTCGACCAGTCCAACCCGCAGATCCTGGTCGATCCCAGCCGCGCCGAACGCGTGGTCGCGGTCGGCCGGGTGATGGGCGAGGTGGGGGCCTCGCGCCTGCGCGAAATGGCGGATGAGGACCGCGTTGCCCTGCTGCGATTGTCGCAGCAGGTCGAAGCGATCGCCCATTCGCTCGACCGGTTCGGTCATGCCGCCGCGCCGGGGGCGGCTCCCCTGGCCGAATTCCGGCAGGATTACCGCGGCCCCGAAGCGGTTTTTGAACACGGCTTTGCCGCGCCGCGCGGTGGGCAGGGGGCAGCCGATGCCGCAGCCGGGCAGGGCGCGCCGAGCCTGCCCGATGCACGAATGGTGCGGCAGATCATCGCCAACCGGCAGGCGCGCGCGCGGTTCTTCGATGCAGACCTGTTCGGCGATCCGGCGTGGGACATGCTGCTCGATCTCACCGCTGCCCACGGCGAAGGCGCGCGCGTTTCGGTCACATCACTGTGCATTGCGGCGGGCGTTCCGGCGACCACCGCGCTGCGCTGGCTGACGCAGATGGTCGAAAGCGGGATTTTTGTGCGTGTTCCCGACCCGGCCGACCGGCGCCGCGCCTTCATCGCGCTGAGCGACAAGGCACTGACCGCGATGGCGGGCTACTTCGCCAGCCTGCGCACACCGCTGCTGCAAGCCGCCTGACGCCGGCGGGCAAGCGGCGCGGCTAGCCGCGCGCTGGACCTCGCCAGCGGATGATCAGGGTGAGCCCTTCGGATTGCCCTGCATCAGACCCCGCCTTGCGCGTGTCTGATCCGGCTTTGCCCGGTTCCAATGCCGTCTTGACCCCTGTCAGACCCCCGCCAGCATCGCTTTGGTCGTCATGTTTCACGTGAAACACGGCGCGCCGCGCATCGGCCCGCGCGCGGGCAAGGATTGCCGGCGGCACATCGCCATCGATCAACAGGACATCCGCCTCACCCAGCAACCGCGCCTGCCTCAGCGTCAGATCCTCGGGATCGTCGCTGTCGAGAACAATCGTCACCGGCGCGAGCGAGCGGGGCAATAGCGTTCCCTCGGCCCAGTCCCCAACCCGTTCAAAAGATTGCGGATCGAACGGATCAATCGGGCCGCCCTCGCGCAAGGCCGCATCCACCACCCGCCGCCGGTCGGCGCCGTCGGGAAACCGCCGCCGCAGGGCAGGCCGCGCCGCCTCCAGCGCCCGCGCCAACCGTCCCAGCGTTTCAGGCAGCACCCGCTCCAGCCGCAGCCGGACATGCTTGGCCAGCCCGGCCGACGCGCCGCCGGTCCCCACAGCGATCAGCAGCGGGTCGCGGTCGAGGATTGAAGGCGTTGTAAAATCGCATAATTCCGGGCGGTCGACGACATTGACCAGCATCCCGGCACAGCGCGCATTGATCGCCGCGACCTCGCAGGCCTTGGCATCGTCGAAGGCGATGAAGGCGATCCGCACGCCTTCGTCCACCGCGCGGGCGAAATCATCGACGATCCGCCCCCCGGCCCGTTCGACCAGCCGCCGCTTGGGCTCTGCCGCCGCACCGTCGCCCATCACCAGCACCTGTTTGCCGGTGATCTGGTGAAACAGCGGCAGGCTGGCGATCGTGCTCATGACCGCGTCAGAGCAGCCATTCGGGCACGCGTTCGGCGTCCATGATCGCACCGGCCTCGATCCGGTCGGCGACAACCGCGAACCGGTCGCCATCAACCAGCACTTCGGCCACGAACCCGCGCGAATTGTAGGACGAGGCCATCGTCGCGCCATAGGCGCCCGCGGTGCGGAACACGGCGAGGTCGCCCGCTTCCAACGCATCGCATTCGCGGCCCATCGCGAAGGTATCGCCGGTTTCGCAGATCGGGCCGACGATATTGGCGGTCATCTGCGCAGCGCTGGGCTCGACCGCTTCGAAATGGTGATAGGCGCCGTAAAGGGCAGGCCGCGCGAGATCGTTCATCGCCGCATCGACGATCACGAAGGGGTCCTTGATCCCGCGCTTGACCCGCACCACACGGGTGAGCAGCACGCCGGCATTCCCCGCGATCACGCGGCCGGGTTCGAAGATCAGCTTGACGCCCCAGTCCTTCGTCACCCGCGCGACCATCGCACCGTATTCGGCCGGCGCGGGCAGCACCTCGCCCATGCGGTAGGGCACGCCAAGCCCGCCGCCGAGATCGACATGCGTGATCGTGTGCCCCGCGCTGCGCAGCGCGGCGACCAGCGCGCCGAGCTTCTCGAAGGCGGTCTCGAGCGGCGCGAGATCGGCGAGCTGGCTGCCGATATGCACCGCAACGCCGCGCAGGTTCACCCCCGGCAGACCGGCCAGCTTGCCGAAGATCTGGCCTGCCTCGCTGATCGGCACACCGAACTTGTTGTCGGCCTTGCCGGTCGAAATCTTGTCATGCGTGCCGGCATCGACATCGGGGTTGATCCGCAGCGTGCACTGCGCGGTCAGGCCCTTGGCGGCCGCAATCGCGGCAAGTTCGAGGCCCTCTTCCTCGCTCTCGATATTGAACTGGCCGATCCCGGCTTCGAGCGCGGCGGTCATCTCGGCAGCGGTCTTGCCGACGCCCGAGAAAACGATCATTTCGGGCGCAATCCCGGCGGCAAGCGCGCGGCGCATTTCGCCCACCGAGACGACATCGGCCCCCATGCCCTGCGCGCCCAAGACTTTGAGCACGGCAAGATTGGGGTTCGATTTGACCGCAAAGGCGATCAGCTTGTCCGGCACATCGGCAAGCGCGTCGCGGAACACCTGCGCGTGGCGTTCGAGCGTTGCGCGCGAATAGACATAGACCGGCGTTCCGACCACCTCGGCGATCTCCGGCAGGGGGACGTCTTCGGCATGCATGACGCCGCCGTTCAGGGCAAAATGATCCATGGTTCCAGTCTATTCAGGCGGGAGGTCGAAGGGGTCGTCCTGCCGTTCTTCCGAACGGCGGCGCAATTCGACGCTGCGTTCGGGTGCGGCCAACGCTTCGCGCCGGAGAAGTTCCTCGGCAGACGGCGTGGCGGCCGCGCCATAGGGGGCCTCGGGCATTTTCGCGCCTTGGGGCGGGGTGAGCGGGGATACGCTTCCGCACCCGGCCAGCACCAGCGCCAACGCCGTAGCAGCAGTGATCCGCATCATTCCTCCATTCCCAATACGCCCCGCGCGGCGGCGACCTGACGGCGCACTTGTTCGGGCGCGGTGCCGCCATAGGACGCGCGCGCCGCGACCGAGGCATCGACCGACAGCGCGGCATAGACGTTTTCGGTGATGCGCGCATCGATCGCCTGCAAATCGGCGAGCGGAAGCTGGTCGAGCGCGATGCCGCGGCTCTCCGCCAGTTTCACCGCGGCCCCGGTGATATGGTGTGCCTCGCGGAACGGAATGCCGCCCTCGCGGACCAGCCAGTCGGCCAGATCGGTCGCGGTGGCATAGCCGAGTTCGGCAGCGGCGCGCATGCGCGGGGTGTTGAAAGTTGCGCCGGCGATCATTCCGGTCATCGCCGCGATGCTGAGGCCCATCAGGCTGGCGGCTTCGAACACCGGCGGCTTGTCGTCCTGCATGTCCTTGGAATAGGCCAGCGGCAGGCCTTTCATCGTGATCATCAGGCTGGTGAGGCTGCCGATCACGCGGCCCGAATGCCCGCGCACCAGTTCGGCAGCGTCGGGGTTCTTCTTCTGCGGCATGATCGACGAACCGGTCGAGAGGCTGTCAGGCAAGCGGATGAAGCCGAAGGGCTGGCTCGCCCAGAGGATCAGTTCCTCGGCAAGACGCGAGAGGTGCAGCGCGGTCGCCGAGCAGCACCACAGGAAATCGAGCGCAAAGTCGCGGTCGGATACGGCATCGAGCGAATTGGCGGTGGGCCGGTCGAAGCCCAATGCTTGCGCGGTCGCTTCGCGGTCGATCGGAAAGCCCGTTCCGGCAAGCGCGGCACTGCCGAGCGGGCATTCGTTCATGCGCTCCTTGGCATCGGCGATGCGGGCGCGGTCACGCCGGAACATTTCGTAATAGGCCATGAGGTGGTGGCCCAATGTGACGGGCTGCGCGGTCTGCAGGTGGGTGAAACCGGGCATGATGCTGTCCGCATGCTCGCCTGCGCGGCGCACCAGCGCCTGTTGCAGGGCGGCGAGGCCTTCGTCCATCTGGGCAAAGGCATCGCGCACCCACAGGCGGAAATCGGTCGCGACCTGATCGTTGCGGCTGCGCGCGGTGTGAAGGCGCCCTGCGACCGGGCCGATCAGTTCGGCGAGCCGCGCCTCGGTGGTCATGTGGATGTCTTCGTGGTCCCAGTCCTCGGGCACGCCGTCGGCTTCGTATTCGGCGGCGACCGCGTCCAGACCCGCGCTGATCGCCCCGGCATCCTCGGCCGCGACGATCCCGGCCTTGCCCAGCATCGCGACATGCGCCTTGGACGCGGCGATATCCTGCCGCCACAGCGCCTTGTCGAACGGGATCGAGGCGTTGATTTCGCGCATGATCGCGCTAGGGCCATCAGCAAAGCGGCCGCCCCACATCGCGTTGGTCGCTGGCTTGTGATCGGAGCCTGTCATGTCGCGCGTCTCGCTCATTCTCGGATTGCCGCTCCTGCTGTTGGCGGGATGCGATAGGGAAGCCGGCGCGCCAGCGCAACCGGTTGAGGCTGCCGATGCGGCAGCGATACCGACCGGACTGCTGACCCGCCAGTTTGCCGGAACGCCGATGCCTGCGATCACGGTTTCCGACGCGCAAGGCAAGACGCTCGATCTCGCTGCGCAGGACGGGCCGGTGCTGCTCAACCTGTGGGCGACGTGGTGCGGCCCCTGCGTCAAGGAAATGCCCGCGCTCGACACGCTGGCAGCCGCGCTCGAAGGCGAGGTGAGGGTTGTCACCGTCAGTCAGGATATCCGCGCGGCCGAGGTGGTCACGCCGTTCTTTGCCAAGGGCGGCTATGCGCGGCTTGAACCCTGGCTCGATCCCGATGCGCAGCTGTCAGCCCAGTTCACCCCCGAAGGCGCGCTACCACTGACGGTGCTGTTCGATGCCAGCGGCAAGGAGGTACTGCGGGTGGCGGGCGGTTACGAATGGGGCACGCCAGAGGCCGCAGCGCTGGTGCGCGAAAGCCTCGCCGCGCGCTAGGTGCCGCGCCGGCCGATCGCTTCGCCCATCCGCAGCGGCGCACCGGGCGCAAGGTCTTCGTGCCACACCACGCGGCCGGGTTCGAACAGCATCACCACGGTCGAACCGAGGTAGAAGCGGCCCATTTCGTCGCCTGCGGCAAAGCTGCGCTGCTGGCCGGTAAAATCCTCGTGCACGGGCGCGTCGGCATGGACGCGGAAGGCGTTGGGCCACACCGTGTCGATCCCGGCGACGATCATCGCGCCGACCATGATGCTGGCAAAATGCCCGTCGGGCCCGTCGAACCGGCAGGATAACCGCTCGTTGCGCGCGAACAGGCGGTCGACCCCGGCGGCGGTCGCGGTGTTGACCGAAAACAGGTCGCCCGGAATGTAGCTGGTCTTCGTCAGCGTGCCCGCGGCGGGCATATGGACGCGGTGGTAATCCTTGGGCGACAGGTAAATCGTCATGAAGCTGCCGCCTTCGAAGCGCGCGGCTTCGGTTGGGGAACAGCCGAGGATTTCGGCGACGCTGTAATCGCGTCCCTTGGCCTGGATGATCCGTCCGCCGGTGACCGGGCCAAGCTGGCTGACCGCGCCATCGGCGGGCGAGACGATGAATTGCGCGGTGTCCGCCAGGGGGCGTGCGCCGGGTTTCAGTTCGCGCGTGAAGAAGTCGTTGAAGCTGGTGAACTCGCCGATCCCGCGTGCCGCTTCGGAAAGGTCGACGTCGTAGGCGGCGGCAAAGCGGCGGATCATCCGGTCGCGCAGCCACGGGCTTTCGCTGGCGGCAAGGCGCCCTGCAAACCGCGAGAGCGCGTGCTGCGGAACAAGATGCTGGAGCGCGATGAAAAGACTGGACATGGCTATCGCGCTAAAGCCCCGCCGCCCGGCGTGCAAGCGCGATCCCGGCAAGGTTCTGCGCGCGCGGCGTCCAGACCAGCCGGCGCGGGGGTCCGAGCGCGGCGATCCGCGAATAGCGGGCAAGGTGATGCAGCGCTGCCGGTGCGCAGCGCGTCGAGCCGCTGGCCTGCGCGATCACCTCGCGCGAATCTCCGACCAGATCGAAGTCGCGCTCGCCAAGATCATGGGCGAGCGTCAGTGCGAGGACGAGCGCGGTCCATTCGGCATCGGTCGAGCTGCCGTCTCCCAGATCATCGAAGAAATGCGCTTCCCCGCGCACGACGACCGCCGCGGACATCGGCCCGGGATTGGGTTGGCAGCCCCCGTCGAAGAAGATCTTGCGCCGCGATCCGGCTGCCATGGGACGTGACTCCACCCTGCGTGAATGGCACACCGGGCAGACGCGTTGCTGCGCCTGCCCGGAGCCTTATCGTCAATTCGGGCGCAACAGAACCGGCCCGCTGCCCACCCTGATGCGGAGCAGCTCATAGGGTTTGCGGCGCAGATCGCGCCCGCCGTGGAAACCGGGCTGGCGGTGTAGCTGGTTGGCAGTGAAGTAGAGATAGCGGTCGGTCCCGATCGACAGCGTGTCGGGCCAGCTGATGCGCGGGTCGCTGACCAGCGTTGTCCACTTGCCGCGGTCGAGCATGCGGATCGCGTTGTTCTCATAATCCCCGGCGAAAACGCGGCCGGCATCGTCTTCGGCGATCCCGTCAGATGCACCCTTGCGCCCCAAGTCGCGGATCGCGCGCGCGAGTTCCTGTTCCGATACGGCGGGATCGCGCAGCATCGCGGTGGGCACGGCGTGGAGCGTGCGGCCCGAAAGCGGCCCGTAGTAGAGCAGGCTCCCATCCGCGCTGAGGCCGATTGCATCGCTCGCGATCGCCACCGGCGTTGCCGGTCCCTGTGCAGGGCGGTTCATCAGCACGTCGCCGTCGACGACCGGCGTGAAACCGGGTTCCGGATTGGTGGTCGCATGGCCCGAAAGGCGGCGGACCGCCTTCCCGCTGGCGATATCGACCACGATGATCCCGCCGATGCCCGCATTGCTGCTGTCGGTGATATAGGCAACGCCCTCGGCACCCTGCCGCAGATCGAAGCGCACGTCGTTGAGGTAGGTCGTCGGCAGCACGACGCTGGGGGGCAGCACGATGGTCTTGACCACGCGATTGGTCGCAAGGTCGATCGCAACCAGCTTCGCGCCGCCGGCCTGCGGTGGAGCAAAATTGGGTGCGGCGGTATCGAGCACCCAGAGCCGGTTGGCCCCGTCTGCGACCACGCTCTGCACCGAGATGAAATGGCCTGCCGGGTCGGCCGGATCGGGGCGGTTGGTCGCCGCGTCGGGGTAGGGCACCGCCTTGCCATCGACCAGTTCGGCCACGGTGAACGGCGCGTTGTCGCCCCATTGCGGGAAGTTGACGAAGATGCGGCCATTGGGGGCAACGGTCACGCCGGTCGGCATCGCGCCATCGAAAGTGGCGACCTGTTCGATTTGCGGTGCCGAGGTGGTCTGCGGGGTGGTCGCGCAGGCCGCGAGCGACAGCACGGCGGTCGCGGCGAGCAGCAATTTGATCGGACGTTTCATGGTTTCATCTCCTTCAGGATGCGTCCGGCTTCGCGCGGTTCGGAGCGCAGATATTGCGGCGGCGCCTTGACCGATGCACCCAGAGCGGCGGCGGCGTGCCACGGCCAGCGGGGATCCCACAGCACGGTGCGCGCGATCGCGATCATGTCGGCATCGCCCGCGGCAAGGATGTCCTCGGCCTGCTGCGGCTCGGTGATGAGGCCGACCGCGATCACCGGCATCGTCACTGCGTCCTTCACCGTGCGGGCCAGCGGCACTTGATAGCCCGGACCCACCGGAATATCCTGCCGCGGATCGAGCCCGCCGCTCGACACGTGGATTGCAGCGCACCCGCGCGCTTCGAGTTCGCGTGCAAAGGCGGCGGTTTCCTGCGCCGTCCAGCCGCCTTCGACCCAGTCGGTGCCCGAGACGCGGACCGTCACGGGCTTGTCGGCCGGAAACGCCGCGCGCACCGCGTCGAACACTTCGAGCGGGAAACGCATCCGGTTTTCCAGGCTGCCGCCGTATTCGTCGCTGCGCGTGTTCGACAGCGGCGAGAGGAATTCGTGCAGCAGATAGCCATGCGCGGCATGGATCTGGATCGCATCGAGGCCCAGCCGGCCCGATCGCTGCGCCGCATCGGCAAAGGCGGCGATGATGCGGTCCAGCCCGGCACGGTCCAGCGCGGTTGGCGGGTTCTCGCCCTCTTCGAAGGCAAGCGCGCTGGGCGCAACCGTCTGCCAGCCATTGGTATCGCCGGGCGCAATCTGCGCGCCGCCATCCCAGGGCTTGGCGCAGCTTGCCTTGCGGCCTGCGTGCGCAAGCTGGATCACCAGCGGCATGTCCGACCAGCGGCGCACGCTCGCGATAACCTCCCGCATCGCTTCTTCGGTGCGGTCGTCGTAGAGCCCGACATCGCCATAGGTGATACGGCCATCGGGGGTCACCGAAGTGGCCTCGATCGTCAGCGCACCCGCGCCCGACATCGCGAGCTGGCCCAAATGCATCTGGTGCCAGTCATTCATCGCACCGTCTTCGGCCGAATACTGGCACATCGGCGCAATCACGATGCGGTTGGCGAGCCGCAGCCCGCCAACCTCGATCGGTTCGAACAATTGTGCCATTACCATTCGCCCGTGTTGGGCATCGAAGCCCAGGGTTCGGCCGGTGCCTTGTGCTCGCCCTTCTGCAGCAATTCGACCGAGATGCCGTCGGGCGAGCGCACGAAGGCCATGTGGCCATCGCGCGGCGGGCGGTTGATCGTCACGCCGCCCGCCTGCAACCGCGCGCAGGTCTCGTAAATGTCGTCGACCCGGTAGGCGAGGTGGCCGAAATTGCGTCCGCCGGTGTAGACTTCGGGCGCGCTGCCGTCTTCGGGCGGCCAGTTATAGGTCAGCTCGACCTCTGCCGAAGCGCGTTCGCCGACGCCGCGGCTGTCTTCGTCCGCCGCCAGAAAGATCAGCGTAAAACGGCCCTGTTCGCTGTCGAACCGGCGGGTTTCGCGCAGGCCGAGCAGTTCGAAGAACCGCACCGTGGCTTCGGGGTCGCTGACGCGCAGCATGGTGTGAAGATAGTGCATGATCAGGCGTCCTTGTCCTTGAGAGCTTCCATGACGAGTTCGGCCGTGCGGGTAGCCGAGGCGGGGTTCTGACCGGTGACGAGGTTGCCGTCACGCACGCCGAAGGGCTGGAAATCGGGGCCGCTCTCGTGCTTTGCGCCGAGTTCCTTCATCCGCGTTTCGAGGAGGAAAGGCACCGCTTCTGCAAGACCCACGGCGCGTTCCTCGCTGTCGGTGAAGGCCGCGACACGGCGACCGGCGACCAGCGGGGTGCCGTCGGGCTTCTTCGCGGAAACCAGTCCTGCCGGGCCGTGGCAGACCGCAGCAACGATTTTGCCTTCGCGGTCGAAGCGTTCGATCAGCCGCGCGAGTTCCTCGCTGTCGGGATAGTCGAACATCGTGCCGTGCCCGCCGGGCAGAAATACGGCGTCGTAGCCCGCCGGATCGATGCCCGTGAATGCGGGCGTATTGGCGACTTCGGCCTTGAAGGCCTCGTCCTTGAGATAGCGTTCGACCGAGGCGTCGTTTTCGCCATCGGCGTTGACGCTGCGCTGGTCGATGGGGATCGCGCCGCCCTTGATCGAGGCAAGCGTCACTTCGGCCCCCGCATCGCGGAAAGCGTAGTAGGGCGTGGTCAATTCCTCAAGCCACACGCCGGTCGGTTCGGTGCCGGGGGTCATCCGGTCGGCGGAAGTGGCGATCATCAGAATACGGGTCATCGAATGGGTTCCTCTGGTTGGTCCGAAGGCAGGGCGCTGCGATGCCGCAGGCAACCGCGCGGCCAGACCGGCCGCCGCAGCGGCGGTCATTGCGGTCAGGATCGTGCGGCGGTCGGGCATCGGGGCGTCCTTGTCATCACGGCAAAGATAAGACGCGCGCCGGATCAGCAAACCCAACAGGAATAGCCAGCTTCCATAAATCGGCTTATGGAACACAAATGTCGCTTCAGCAGCTTCGCACCTTTGTGGAAGTCTATCGCCGCCGTTCGCTGAGCGATGCCGCGCGCACGCTGGGTATCACGCAGCCCGCCGCCTCGCAGCACATCGCCTCACTTGAAACGCAGCTTGGCCACCCGCTGTTCGACCGCCATTCGCGCGGCGTGCGGCCCACGGGGTTTGCCGATGATCTGGCGCTCGCGATCGGGAGCAGCCTCGACACCGCCGAAGCGGCGTTGGCATCGGCCCGTGCGCGCTCGGTTCGGATGAAGGGCACGGTTCATATCGCCGCCCCGTCCGACCTTCTGGGCGAGGTGGTTGCGCCAAAACTTGGGCCATTGCTGGCAGCGGGGCTCGATCTGCGGCTGCACATCGGCGGGCGCGAGGCGCTGTATGCGCTTCTCCTCGACGACAAGGTGCATCTGGGCATTACCGCGTCGCAGCCCGACGATCCGCGGCTGGCCTATCAGGAAATCGGCACCGAAGACCTGCGCGCGGTCGCGGCGCCGCCGGTCGCCGAGGCGATCGCGCGCAAACCGCTGGGCGAGGCGCTGAACACCGTGCCGCATCTTGCCTATGATCTCGACCGGCCGCTGGTGCGGACTTGGCTCGATGCCAACCGGATCGCGGTGAACCGCGCGCCTGCGCTGACCGCGCCCGATCTGCGCGTGCTGCGCTCGGCCTTGTGCGCCGACCTCGGCTGGACGGTATTGCCTGCCTACCTCACCGCAGCCGAGCGTGCGGCCTGCACGCTGGTCGAGATCGCGGCGCCGATCAGGGTGCCGCAAAATGCCTTCTATCTGGTCTGGGCGCGCGCATCGCTGCGCCATCCGCGCGTCGCGCTTGCCCGCGACATGCTGGCCAAGGTGCTGAAGTTCTGAAAATGGCGCCTGCGGGAAAGGTCCGGGCGCATGGTGGGCGGTAACGGGCTCGAACCGCTGACCCTCTCGGTGTAAACGAGATGCTCTACCAACTGAGCTAACCGCCCCAGCGCCTGTGGGCTGCGGGGGCGTTTAGCCATGTCGGCGCGGCGGTCAAGCTGCTAAAGCAGGCGCAGCAGCGCAAGGACGGGGGCAAAGCCAGGCGATGACCATTCACACGCACCTCAACGACGGCATCCCGGTCTGCATTCGCCGCGTCCGCCGCGAGGATGAGACGCGGCTGCGCGACGGGATCGCGCGATTGTCGCCGCAGTCACGCTACCTGCGGTTCTTTTCGGGGATGCGCGAGGCACCGCCGCAGGTGGTGCGCACGCTGGTATCGCCCGACGGGCACGATCATATCGCCTGGGGCGCACTGCGCAGCGATCTGGCCGATACGCCCGCACTGGGCGTGGTGCACGCGTTTCGCGATCGGGATGATCCCGATGCAGCCGAATTCTCGGTCGCAGTGGTCGACGAATATCACGGACGGGGATTGGCGCGGTTGCTGACCGCGGTGCTGCTGATGGATTGCGCACGCGAAGGCTATGAGCGCTTTACCGTCCACGTGCTTCCCGAAAACCGCCCGGCGCTGGCGCTCGCGCGGTCGCTCGGCGCGGCGGGGGTGGGGTATGATGCGGGCATTTCCGTGATGGAGATCGATATTGCCAGCGCCTTGGTTGCCCTGCGTGCGGAGGATGATGTGCCCGGGCTTGCAGCGGTGTTCGACCAGTTTGCCGACGAACCGCTAGGCGATGGCCCTTCCGCCGGTTAGGGGCGGGTGCATGACCGACACCGATCTTTCCAAGCCGCCCCGCATTCTGGTTCTGGGCACCGGCGGCACGATCGCAGGGGCAGGGGCCGGTGCGCGCGGCACGGGCGCGGCCTATCGCCCCGGAGGATTGTCGCTCGATGTGCTGGTGGGCCATCTCGCCGCGCTTGGCCTTGAAGCCGATTTGCACCCGCAGGAAATCGCGCGGATCGGGTCGCAGGACATCGGATTTGCCGAATGGCAGGCGCTGCATGCCGCCTGCAGCGCCGCAAACGCCGATCCGGCAATCGATGCGGTCATCATCACGCACGGCACCGACACTGCCGAAGAAACCGGGCTGCTGCTCGACCTGACGCTGCCGACGACGAAGCCCGTGATCCTTGTCGGCGCGATGCGTCCGGCCGATGCGGTGGGGGCCGACGGGATGCGCAATTTTGCCAATGCGGTAAAGGTCGCGGGCGACCCGCAGGCGGCGGGGCGCGGAGTGATGCTGGTGATGGGCGATGCGGTGCTCGCCGCGCGCGATGCGCGCAAGGCGGCGACATCCGCGATCGATGCTTTCCGCAGCTTCCCGCGCGGGCCGCTGGCGCGGGTCACGCCTGCCACGCTAGACTGGTTCGGGCCGGCGCACCGGGTTGGCGAGGCGGCGCGCTATGCCTTTCCGGCGGCGCTGCCGCGCACCGCGATCCTGACCGCGGGCGCAGGCATGGATGCGCTGCCGGTGGAGGCCTTGCTGGGGATCGGGGTCAAGGGCATCGTGCTCGCCGGGATGGGGCAAGGCAACGCCCCGCGCGTCGTGCTCGAAGCGCTTTCCGCTTGCGCAGCCGCTGGCGTGCCGGTGGTGCGCGCGGCCCGCGTCGATGAAGGTCTGGTCGACCGCAATGTCGAAGTCGATGACGATGCGCTGGGGCTGGTCGCGGCACGCGCGCTTGGCCCGGCGCGGGCGCGGATGCTGCTGATGGTTCTGATCGCCAACGGCATCACCGATCCGCGCCAAGTGCAGGCCGCTTTCGACGCAGGCTAGTTGCCGACAAATTCAGTCGATCTTGGACCCCCTTCGGCATGCGGGGCGTTACCTACTGCAACAATGCAAAGGAACGCGCGATGACCCCCGAAGACGAGAAATGGATGCGCGAGGCGATCCGGCTTGCCAAAACCAAGGGCACCACGCCTGCCGACACGCCGATTGCCGCGGTCATCGTGCGTGGGGGCGAAATCATTGCGGCAGAAACCAACCGCACCCAAGAGGACAATGATGCCACCGCGCATGCCGAAATCTGCGCTTTCAGGGCGGGCGGGGCAAAGGTGGGCGATATGGAACTGCGCGGGGCGACGCTTTATTCGACGCTGCAACCCTGCGGCATGTGCACGATGGCGAGCATCTGGGCCAAGGTAGGGCGCATCGTCTACGGCGCGGGCCGCGACGATGTTCACAAGATGTATTTCGAGGACCGCAACCTCGACACGGTGGACTTCATCCGTGACGCCTATCGCGACGATCTCAACCTTGAGGGCGGATGTCTGAAGGACGAATGCGCCGCGCTCTATTACGGGCCGGACGATGATGTGCCCGAAGACGAGCAGGGCAATATCTAGGCTTGGACGGGAAGGGGCAGGACGCCGAAACGCGGCCCGCCCCGTCTCGCATCAGGCCCAGGGCGTGACGAGATACTTCTCGCCGGTCTTCATCTGGCGATAGTCGCAGATCGCGTCCTTCTCCAGCATCCCTTCAAGGCTGACCTTGGCCTTGTAATTGCTGGCAAAGGTGGTGGTGAGGTTGTCCATCACCCGTTTGCGCATCCGCACCACGGTTTCCATCCCTGCGCGCTGGAGAAACGGGGTGAGCAGCCAGCCGGCGATGCTCCACTGGAGGCCATAAGACGGCGTCAGGATCGTCGGCGACAGGTCGAGCCGGCCATAGATGTACATCTTCTTCTGCTGGTTCGAGCCGTAGCGCGAGAACTCGCTCATCTGTTTGACCGCGACCTGCTCCATCGCCTTCAGCACGCCGTCAGAGGCCTGTCCGCCGCCGATCGGGTCGAAACCGAGGAAGGCGCCGGTCTCGGCAATCGCGTCGCGCAGATCGGCCATGTAGGTGGGGGCCGACGAGTTCACGACATATTTTGCGCCCTGCGATTTCAAGAGTTCGACGTGCTCGTCCTTGCGGACGATATTGACCAGCTTCATCCCGTCCTCGATGCAGATGCGGTTGAGCATCTGGCCGAGGTTCGACGAAGCGGCGAGGTGGACGATCGCCTCGTGGCCCTCCATTTTCGCGGTTTCGACAAAGCCCAGCGCGGTCATCGGGTTGACGAAGCTCGACGCGCCGGTCTCGGACGAATGATCGCCGAGCGGCAGGCACATCATTGCGTCCGCAATCGCATACTGGCTGAAGGCATTGCCCGGAACGCAGGCGACGCGCTGGCCCATCAGGGCTTTCGCCATGTCGCCGTCACCCGTGGCGATGACGGTGCCTGCGCCCTCGTTGCCAGCGGGCAGGCGCTGGCCGTGGCGCGCCTTTTGACCCGACAGGAACGGCTCGGGCATCTGGGCGACGACCTTGCCGGGGGTATATTCGGCGTTCTCGAAATCGGCCGCCGAGGTGAGGATGGCAAGATCCGACGGGTTGATCGGCGCGCCTTCCATCTTGACCAGCACCTGATTGCCGGTGGGCGCGGGAAATTCGCTCGTCGCGACTTCCAGCGTCAGCTTGCCGTCGGGAGTAAGCGTGGTGAAAAGCTGCTTTCCGGTGGTGGTCATCGTGGTTCCTCTCTCGGGTCCGGGTAGGTGGCCTCGACGAAATAGAGGCCGTGTGGGGGCGCGTTAAGCCCCAAAGCGTTGCGATCGCGCGCGGCGAGCGCCGAAGCGATCCGGGTTTCGGGCCAGGTGCCTGCGCCCACCAGCTTGAGGCACCCGACCATCGAGCGCACCTGATGGTGCAGAAAGCTGCGGGCGGCGGCGTGGATGTGGATTTCCTCGCCCACGCGCTCGACCCGCAATTCGTCGAGCGACTTTACGGGGTCTGCTGCCTGACAGTGAACCGATCGGAACGTGGTGAAATCGTGCCGCCCGACAAGGCTTTGCGCAGCGCGGTGCATTGCGTCTGCATGGAGCGGCTGGGCGACGTGCCACACGTGCCCGCGCTGCAGCGTGAGCGGCGGACGGCGGTTGAGGATGCGGTAGAGATAACGCCGCCCCGTGCAGGAAAAGCGCGCGTGCCAATCATCCGGCACCACTTCGCAATGCGTCACCGCCACCGGATCGGGGCGCAACTGCGCATTGAGCGCGGCGGCGAGCCGAAAGGGATCGAAGGGCTTGTCGATATCGACATGGCTGCGCATCCCGAGCGCATGGACGCCGGCATCGGTGCGCCCGGCCGAATGCATCACGACGCGCTCGCCCGTGATCCGGTGCAGCGCATCCTCGACCGACTGCTGCACGCTCGGCCCGTGGCTCTGGCGCTGCAGCCCGAAGAACGGCGTGCCGTCGAATTCGAGGGTGAGCGCGAAGCGGGTCAAGCGAGCACCGTTCCTGCCGCCACGGGCCGTCCGCGCAGGAATTCCTCGCGGGTCAGCGCAGGCTTGCCGGCGCGTTGCAGCCGCAGGGGACGGATCGCCGCTTGTCCGCAGGCGATCGTGAACTCCTCGTCGAGCACCATGCCGGGCGCAGCGCTGCCATCGGTCACTTCGGCCAGCAGCAGCTTCACGCGTTCGCCGCCAAGCTCGAACCACGCGCCAGGGAAGGGGGCAAGGCCGCGCACCATCCACTCGATTGCGTCGGCGTCCTGCGCCCAGTCGATCCGGCTTTCGGCCTTGTCGATCTTGGGCGCATAGATTGCGGCGGCATCGTCCTGTGCTTCGGGCGGGAAAGCGGACAGGTCGGCCAGCACGTCAAGCATCGCCGCCGCGCCCGCCGCGCCAAGCGCGTCGAACAATTCGCCGGTTGTCTTGCGGCCCACCGGCACGGTCACCTTGTGCAGCATCGGCCCGGTATCGAGCCCGGCCTCCATCTGCATGATCGTAACGCCCGTTTCGTCGTCGCCCGCCATCACCGCGCGGTGGATCGGTGCCGCCCCGCGCCAGCGCGGCAGCAGGCTCGCGTGAATGTTGAGGCAGCCATGCACCGGCGCATCGAGCACCGCTTGCGGCAGGATCAGGCCATAGGCGGCCACCACCGCGACATCGGCGCCAAGCGCGGCGAATTCGGCCTGTTCTGCCTCGCCCCGCAGCGACTTGGGCGAACGCACCGGCAGCCCCAAGGCCTCTGCCGCTACCTGAACGGGGGAGGGGCTGAGCTTCTTTCCCCGCCCCGCCGGACGCGGCGGCTGGGTATAGACGCAGACCACCTCATGCCCCGCGCCGTGCAGCGCGCGCAATCCCGGCACCGCGAAATCGGGTGTCCCCATGAAGATGATGCGCATAATCGGTGCCGTCAGCCTTTGTGAAGCGAAGCAGAGCCCCTATCTGTCACGCCATGGCATCGCAAGAGATCGAGGCGCTCAGTTCCGCATTGGCCCGGCTGCCGGGTCTTGGCCCGCGTTCGGCACGCCGCGCGGTGCTGTGGCTGGTCAAGCACCGCGAAAGCGCGCTGCCCGCATTGCTCGAGGCACTGGCCGGGGTCGCCGAAACACTGGTCGAATGCACCATCTGCGGCAATGTCGACACGCGCGATCCATGCGCAATCTGCACCGATCCGCGCCGCGATGCGCGATCGCTGTGCGTGGTCGAGGAAGTCTCCGACGTCTGGGCACTGGACCGCGCGCGGCTGTTCCCCGGGCGCTACCATGTGCTCGGCGGGCGGCTTTCCGCGCTCGACGGGATTGCGCCTGATGATCTCAACATCGCCAGCCTGATCGCCCGCGTCGCGGATGGCGCGGTCGACGAGGTGGTTCTGGCGATGAACGCGACATTGGAAGGCCAGACCACCGCGCATTACATCGCCGAACGGCTCGAACCCTATCCCTTGCGCGTCACGCAGCTTGCCCACGGGCTGCCGGTGGGGGGCGAGCTCGACTATCTCGACGAAGGCACGCTGGCGCAGGCATTGCGCGCACGCCGTCCGGTCGGCTGAAGCGATCACGCTGATCGCAGCAACGCGCTTGCCGGACGGGCGCAGCGTCCCTATCTAGCGCGGATTATGGCTATCCGCGAAATCCTCGAAGTGCCGGACCCCCGGCTGAAAACCGTCTCGACCCCGGTCGAACTGCATGAGTTTGGCCCCGAGCTCAACGCGCTTGTCGAAGACATGTTCGAGACGATGTACGATGCCCCGGGCATCGGGCTCGCCGCGATCCAGATCGGCGTGCCCAAGCGGGTGCTGGTGATCGATCTCCAGCCCGACGATCCCGACGCGCCGCCGGTCGAATGCGGCCACGATCACGGTCACGGCGCGCACACGCACCCTGCCACGAAGAAGGAACCGCGCGTCTTCATCAATCCGGAGATCCTCGATCCCGCGGACGAGCTTTCGAGCTATCAGGAAGGCTGCCTTTCGGTTCCCGAGATCTATGCCGATGTCGACCGCCCGGCGACCTGCCGCGTGCGCTATCAGGATCTTGACGGCAACACCCACGAGGAAGCGCTCGACGGGCTGATGGCGACCTGCCTGCAGCACGAAATGGACCACCTCGAAGGCATCCTGTTCATCGATCACCTGTCGCGGCTGAAGCGCGCGATGGTGCTGAAGAAACTCGACAAGATCCGCCGCGCGGCCTGACCGCCGCCGCATATTGCAAAGGGCCCGGGGGCGTTCGCGCTATCCCGGCCCTTTTGATGTCCGTTCAGGCGCCCTGCATCAGTCCATTGCGCGCCTTGAGGCAATCATCGGCGCATTCGCGGCACATCTGCGCACAGCGGCGGCAATGGTCGTGGTCGTGCTTGCTGCATTCATCGATTCATTGCTCGCACGCCGCAATGCAGGCGCGCAGCTGCGCTTCGATCACCGCCACATTGCCATCGGTCCGCCGCATTGCGACGCGATAGGTGGCGGTGCAGATGTCGGCGCAGTCCATGCACTTGCGGATGCAGGCGCGCATGTCGCCATCCTCGGCGCTGCAGGCATCGGCGCAGCTGTTGCAGATGGCCGCGCAATACATCGCATGGCGGACCGCCTCGGCCAGTGTCTCGTTGTAATCGGCACCGACCTGCGGATGCTCGGCGATCATTTGCTTGATGGACATGGGGCTTCTCCTTGCTGCGTGGATGAAGCGGGGGCTGGCAGCATTGTTCCCCCGATTTGCGCACGCCATGGGCTTGGCGGCGCCCGGTGTTCGGTCTATGTTCCGCGCATGACCGATCTTATCCCCCTCGTTTCGCTTCTTTTCCTCGGGCTCGTTGCCGGCACGGCCGCAGGCTGGTTCTTCGCCTCGCGCCCGCTTGTCGACCTGCGCACGCGGCTGTCCGAAACCGAACGCAACGCCGCCGAACGCGAAGGCGAATTCAAGCGCGCCATTGCCGAACTGGGCCAGGCGCGGGTCGAGGTCGCGTCGCTGAAAGAGCGCGCCGGGCAGGTCGATGGCCTCTTGGTGCGCCTCGACGCGGCGCTGGCAGGGCGGGCGCAGCTTGCGGAAAAGCTGGCGGCGCTCGAAAGCGCTTCGGAAGAACGCGAAAAGGCCTTTGCCGAACAACGGGCAGGGCTGCTGAGCGCGCAGGAAAGCTTGAAAAAGGAATTCGAGAACGCCGGCAACCGCGTCCTCGAACAGGCGCAAAAGGCGTTTCTCGACCGCGCCGAAGCGCGCTTCCGCCAGTCGGAAGAAACCGGCGAGGCCAAGATCAAGGCGCTGCTCTCGCCGGTGGGCGAGAAACTTGCGAGCTACGAACGGCAGGTCGCCGATCTCGAAGCCAAGCGCACCGATGCTTTCGGCCAGCTGGCCGGGCTGATCCAGTCGATGAAGGAAGGGCAGGAGCAGGTGCGGCGCGAGGCGCAGCGGCTGGGCAATTCGCTCACCAATGCGCCCAAAGCCCGCGGACGCTGGGGCGAGCGCGCATTGCAGAACCTGCTCGAACAATGCGGCCTTGCGCAGCACACCGACTTCATCATGGAGCATTCGGTTTCGACCGAGGATGGCCGCCTGCGCCCCGATGCGATCGTCCGCATCCCGGGCGGCAAGGTGCTGGTGATCGATTCCAAGGTGTCGCTCAACGCCTATCAGCAGGCGTTCGAGGCGGTGGACGACGATGCCCGTGCAAGGGCGCTGGCCGATCACGTGCGCTCGATGCGCAATCACGTGCAGACGCTGGGGGCCAAGAGCTACCAGTCACAATTCGAGGATGCGCCCGATTATGTGGTGATGTTCGTTCCCGGCGAACATTTCGTCGCCGCCGCACTGGAAGCGGATCCCGACCTCTGGAACTTCGCCTTCGACAAGCGCGTGCTGCTTGCCACGCCCACCAACCTCGTCGCGATCGCGCGCACCGTGGCTCAGGTCTGGCGGCAGGACGGGCTGGCGAAAGAAGCGCAGGAAATCGGCCGGATGGGCGCCGAATTGTATGATCGCCTTGCGATGGCCGCCGATCACTTGAAGCGCGTGGGGGGCGGGCTCGAGAGCGCGGTCAACAATTACAACAAGTTCGTTGGTTCCTTCGAGCGCAATGTGCTGTCATCCGGGCGGCGCCTGGCGGAAAAGGGCATCGAGATCGGCAAGCGCGAAATCGAGGAGGTGCCGCTGGTCGCGAGCGCGCCGCGCTACAATGCCGAGGATGTCGCAGCGCTCGAAGCGCCCGACAGCGAGGCGTAAGTTCGGGCTTTCCTACTGACAGGCTGCGGCGCAGGACGGCGCTCCGCTCTTTCCCATCGTCCGTCGCCGTTGGCATCAGGCCCTGTTTCGCGCGCGAAAACTTTTGTGACCGTCCGCGCCGATTTGTGCATCAAAGCGTTGAAATAAAGAAGGTAAATGTGCTGTTGGGAAAGTGGCACGGTGTCATCTTCGTCACCTTGCCTACAAGCTCGCCAGCACCTCGTAAGCCAGCACTGCGCCCGCCACCGCTGCATTCAGCGAATCCGCGCGGCCTTTCATCGGCATGGTGACGCGCAAGTCGCAGGCGATCTCATAATCTTCGGGCAAGCCTTGCGATTCGTTGCCAACCAGAATGAAGCACGGCGCAGCGTAGGGCGCGCCGCGATAGGGCACCGCATCGCGCAGGCTTGCCGCGACCAGCTGGCCTTCGCCCGCACGCAGCCAGCTTAAGAATTCCTCCCACCGCGCCTGTGCAAGGCCCACGGTGAACACCGCGCCCATGCTGGCGCGCACCGCTTCAGCGCTGAACGGGTCGGCGCAGTCGTCGATCAGGATCAATCCGCCGGCACCCACAGCATCGGCGGTGCGCAGCATCGTTCCCAAATTGCCGGGATCGCGCAGCGCCTGCGCCACCAGCCAGATCGGCGCGGCGGCGCGGTCGAGCATGGCAAGCGCGGTGTCCCATTCATCGAACACGCCCGCAACGCTCTGCGGATTGTCCTTGCCGGTGATCTTCGAAAGGATGTCGGGGGTTGTCTCGATCACCTCGCCGCCGGCCGCCAGCACCTCGGCTTCGAGCCGTGCCAGCAGCGCATGTTCGCGGCCTTCGGCCATCACCAGCGTCTGCGGCACCCGGCCCGCAGCGCGCGCGTCTTCGATCAGGCGCAGGCCTTCGACTAGGAACTGGCCTGCGCGCTGGCGGTGTTTCTTGTCGCGCAGCGCGCGCAGGTATTTGACTGTCGGATTGGAAAAGCCGGTGATGTGTTTGCGCATGGCAGGAATGATCCGTTGAGGCGGCGCGCCTCAATCCTCGCCGAAACCGTCGGCGATCAGCGCGACCAGATCGGCAAGCACCGCGTCGGCTTGCGCGCCTTCGACCGCGACCTCGACCGTGTCGCCCTTGGCAGCGCCCAGCATCATCAGGCCGAGGATCGATCCGCCCGCCGCGCTGTGCGGTGCCTTCGACACGGTGACCTTGTGGCCTTCGGGCAAGCCCGCGACCGCGCCCACGAATTTCGCGCTTGCCCGCGCGTGCAGGCCGCGGCGGTTGACGATCACGATGCTCTGGCTGGCTTCCCCCACGCGCCTCTTCCCCTAGCCCTTGGCCCGTGCCGGTTGCGCGGTGCCAGTGCCCAGCAATTCGCTGGCGATCGTGATGTAATTGCGCCCCGCGGTCTGCGCGGCGTGCACCGCGGCGGTCACGTCCATCGCCTTGCGCGCGCCCGCCAGCCGGATCAGCATCGGCAGGTTGATGCCCGCGATCACTTCGACATGGCCTGCATCGAGCAGCGAGATCGCGAGGTTGGACGGGGTGCCGCCGAACAGGTCGGTGAGGATGATGACGCCCGCACCGGTATCGACCGCGGCGATCGCGCCGGCGATATCCGCGCGGCGCTGTTCCATATCGTCGTTGGGGCCGATGCACACCGTCACGATCGCCTCTTGCGGGCCGACCACGTGCTCCATTGCCTCGACAAACTGGTCCGCAAGGCGGCCGTGGGTTACCAGGATCAAGCCGATCATGTGTGAAAAAGGGTCCGTTAACTGCGCGCCCGCCGGGCTTGCCTTACGCGTTTTGTCCAAGCGCGACAATGCGCTTGGGCATGGTCGCGCAGATTTGCAGGTTCGCCCATCACCGGGCATTGCCTTCGATGGCGTCGGCGGTGCGCGATCCCAGGTTGCGGTGGCGGACAGTGGGCGAAAATCCCGCGGCGCGCAAGGCATCGGCCATGGTTTCGGCGGTATAGACCGAACGGTGCCGTCCGCCGGTGCAGCCGAAGGCGATGTGGACATAGGGTTTGCCCTGTGCGCCGTAGCGCGGGAGCAGCAGCAGGAGAAGGTCGCGGATGCGTGCGAACGCCTCGGCAAAGGCGGGGTCTCGCGCGATATGCTCGCCCACCGCGCGGTCCTGCCCGGTCTGCTCCCTGAGGCCGGGAATCCAGTGCGGATTGTCGAGAAAGCGCATGTCGAAAACCAGATCGGCAAGCGGCGGCATTCCGCGTGCAAAACCGAAGCTCGATATGGTCACGGTCAAGGCGGCCGCCGCGTCGGCGGGTGCGAACAGTTCGCGCATCCGGGTTTGCAGATCGTTGCTGGTCATCAGCGAGGTATCGATCAGCACCTCGGCCCAGCGGCGGAGCGGTTCGAGTAGTTCGCGTTCCGCTGCGATCCCTTCCTGCACCGCGCGGCCATCGGCCATCGGGTGACGGCGGCGGGTCTCGTTGAACCGGCGTTCAAGTTCGCCGCCGGCACAGTCGAGGAACAGGGAAGTCAGCGCAAGATCGGGGCGCTCGCTCAGTTCCTTGACCAGCGCGATGATCTCGGCGGGCACGAAGCCGCGGGTGCGCGAATCGAACCCGATCGCAAGCGGCGCATGGGCGTCGTCAGGCGTGGTGACGAGGCTTTTGAGCATCCGCACGGGGAAGTTGTCGATCGTCTCCCAGCCCAGATCCTCGAGCACGGCGAGCGCGGTGGATTTGCCTGCGCCGGCAAGACCGGTGACCAAGAGCAAGGGGCGCACGGACGGCGGCGCGGGGGACGGTGCGGCATCGATCATGATGCGTTATGTGGCGCTGGCGGCTGGGAAAGGGAAGATGGGGCAAACACCCGCCCGTGCATGGCGAGCGCCCATTCAGCACGCTGCGCGGGGGCAATCTGGCCGGGATCGAAGGGCAGCAGGGACACCGCGATCCCGGCGAGGATCAGGGTGGGGAGGGGCGTTTCCGGCAGCCGCTCGGGCGCGGCGGTCCCGAGGCTGAGGATCAGCGCGACGGGTGCGGGCGGGGCAAGCGGCATGCGGACCAGGCCCACGCCGCGCACTTCGAGCAGCCCGGCGATATTGGGCGGCGCGCTCGCGACAAGCCGATCGCCGTCAGCGGTAAGCGTCACCGCATCATCGCCGATCAGCCCCGCGCCGCGGTCGATCAGCGCCAGCGCAAGGCTCGACTTGCCGCTGCCCGGCGCGCCTTCGATCAGCAACGCGCGGCCGCCGATGACCACCGCGCTCGCCTGAAAGACCAGTGCGGTCACGAGGAAGCCGCCGCAGGCAGCGTCAGGCGCAGACATGCACCCGCAGTCCCATCGCTGCGTTCATCGGCCACGAGCGTGCCGTCGTGCGCCTCGGCAATCGCGCGGCCGATCGCGAGGCCAAGGCCCGAATGGTTGCCGAAGCTTTCGCCCTCGGGCCGGTCGGAATGGAAGCGGCGGAACACCGCCTCGCGCGCTTCGGGCACGATGCCCGGCCCCGCATCGCACACCTCGGTCACGATCTGGCGGCCGTTCGCGCGGATTTTCACCTCGACGATTCCCTCGGGCGGCGAAAAGGAAACCGCATTGTCGAGCAGGTTTTCGGCCACGCGTTCAAGCTGTGTGGCCACGCCCATCACGGTCACGCGTGTGCGGTCGTCAACCTCCAGCGCGATCCGCCGCCCGCCGTTCAATCCGCGATCCTCGCGGCTGCGGATCAGGTTGGCGAACAATTCGCTCAGGTCCACGCGTTCAAGCGTGGCGCGGCTGATTTCAGCGTCAACCCTGCTCGCCGCGGCAATTTCGGTGACGAGCCGGTCGATCCGGCGCACATCATGCGCGGCGATGTCGGTCAGCTGCGCGCGCAGGGCCGGATCGTCAACGCGCGGCAAGGTGTCGATCGCGTTGCGCAAGCTGGCGAGCGGGTTCTTGATTTCATGCGCAACATCGGCGGCAAAGCTGTCAACCGCGTCGATCCGCTGGCGCAGCGCCCCGGTCATGTCCGACACCGCGCGGGCGAGCAGGCCGATCTCGTCGCTGCGCTGGGGCAGGCGCGGCACTTCGACTTCGCGGTCGCGGCCCTGTTTGACGCGCACCGCGGCGCGCGCCAGCAGTCGGAGCGGGGTGACGATGGTCCGCGCGAGGAACAGCGACAGCGCGGCCGATGCCGCCATCAGCATCAGCATCGCGAGAAACAGCGTCGAGCGCGCCGAGCGCACGCTTTCAGTGATGTCGACCGCGTTGCGCACGGTAAGCAAGGTCGCACCCTGCAGCCCGACGGGCACCGCCGCGGTGATCACCGGAGTGCCATCGCGCCAGTCATATAGCCGCACCTGCGACAGTCCCAATTCGCGCGCGCGGGCCAGTTCGGGCCAGGCATCGGCGTCCTGTGCTTCGGGCTCCTGATAATCCTGCACAGCCTCGGCGCTGACGATGGTGTCGATTGTGCGATCGAGCCACACGGCAAAGCGCTGTTCCCAATCGTCGTCGGAGATGTCGTTGAACCGGAACGCCGGGTCGGCGAGCGTGAAACTGTCGGCGGTCAGTTTGCCCTTGGCATCGAAGGTGCGCAGCCGCATCCGCTGCTCCTTGCCGATCTGCACCAGCAGCGCATCCTGCCGCTCGCGCGTGGCGCCGGCCAGCGCCTCGGCGGTGATCTGCGCCTCGATCCGCGCGAGCTTGAAACGTTCGTTGATCAGCTGCGTGCGGTAAGAATCGAGATAGAACAGCCCGCCGCCCATGATCAGCAAGGGCAGGATGTTGACCGCGAGGATCCGCCCGGTCAGCGCGAAACGGCCCGTCGCGCTCATCTGCTCGCCGCCGTTCTGGCCGCGCGACGCAGCTTCAGCCATCGGTGAAGCTGTAGCCCGCGCCATACAGCGTATCGATCGCATCGAACGAATTGTCGACCACCTTGAACTTGCGCCGCATCCGCTTGATGTGGCTGTCCACCGTCCGGTCGTCGACGAAGACGTCGTCGGGGTAGGCGGCGTCCATCAACTGATTGCGGCTCTTGATCACCCCGGGACGGATCGCCAGCGCTTCGAGAATCAGGAATTCGGTGACGGTGAGGCTGACCGGCTGGCCCGCCCACGTCACCTGATGGCGCGCGGGGTCCATGAACAATCGCCCTCGGGTCAGCGTGGGGGGCGCGGGCTCGGGCGAGATGCTGGGGGCAGCGCCCGGCACCAGCGGTTCGGCGCGGCGCAGGATTGCGCGGATGCGCGCGACCAGCAGGCGCAGCGAAAATGGTTTGGCGATGTAATCGTCCGCGCCCAGTTCGAGGCCCGCTTCCTCGTCGCTCTCGTCATCCTTGCTGGTGAGGAAGATCACCGGCAGCGCCGAATTCTGGCGCAGGCGGCGCAGCAGTTCCATCCCGTCCATCTTGGGCATCTTGATGTCGAACACCGCAAGATCGGGCGGATTGTCGAGCAGCGCCTTCAGCGCGGTTTCGCCGTCGGTGTAGAGTCGGGTGGCAAAGCCTTCGGCCTGCAACGCGATCGACACCGTTGTCAGGATGTTGCGATCATCGTCGACCAGCGCGATCTGCAGCCGCGGTGCTTCGGCGGCTGCCGGGTCGTGGCCCACGGGGGCAGGATCGGCGGATGCGCCTTCGATCATGGTCATGCGGGATCGTGCCGGAATTTCATGGTGCATCGGTAGCGCCATCGCGCGTGCGCCGCAATCGGCTGGACGGACAGACATGCTTGGCTGCGCGAACGGCCCGATATCGATGCGCTTTTTGGCGAGCGGCCGGTAAAATCGTTTGCAAGGAAGATCACCCCCCAGTCTTTATGGCAGTATCGCATGGGTAATGTTGCATACGTATGCGGGGGTGCTAGGGGGGCAGAACAAGGGCTGCGCAGGATTCGTCGCGGATCGGCAGGCTCTTGGCGCACCCATTTACGGCTTCCTGCCCAGGAGAGTTAAGTTGACCCCGCTCGCAACCCCGCTGGCCGCTCAGAACCTCGCCACCCGGGCGACGATCCATCCCAATCTCGGCACCTCGGCGCTGGTCGAACATGCCTTGAAGAAGGGCGAGGGGCAGCTGACCAGGCATGGCGCGCTGCTGGTCGATACGGGCCGCTTCACCGGCCGCAGCGTCAAGGACAAGTATATCGTCCGCGATGCCGAAACCGAAAACACGATCAACTGGGGCCCGATCAACCAGCCGATGAGCCCGGAGCATTTCGCCAATCTCAAGGCGGATTTCCTCGCGGCTCTGGAAGGGCAGGTCGAACTTTACGTCGCCGATCTGTTCGGCGGCTCGCAGCCCGAATACCGCGTCAACGTGCGCGTCATCAACGAGATGGCGTGGCACAACCTGTTCATCCGCACGCTGCTGGTGCGCCCCACGGCGGAGGAACTGGCCAGCTTCGTCCCCGAATACACGATCATCAATCTGCCGAGCTTCAAGGCCGATCCGGAACGTCACGGCTGCCGCAGCGATACGGTGATCGCGGTGAGCTTCACCGAGAAGCTGATCCTGATCGGCAACACCGAATATTCGGGCGAGATGAAGAAGGGCGTGTTCGGCCTGCTCAACTACCTTCTGCCCGCGCAGGGCGTGATGCCGATGCATTGCTCGGCCAATGTCGGCGCAGACGGTAAATCGGCAATCTTCTTTGGCCTGTCGGGCACGGGCAAGACCACGCTCAGCGCCGATGCCAGCCGGACGTTGATCGGCGATGACGAGCATGGCTGGTCGGACACCGCGGTCTTCAACTTCGAAGGCGGCTGCTATGCCAAGATGATCAACCTGTCGGCCGAGGGCGAACCCGAGATCTACGCCACCACGCAGATGTTCGGGACGATCCTCGAAAACGTGACGATGGACCCGGCGACGCGCGAGCTCGACTTCACCGACGGCAGCAAGACCGAGAACACCCGCGGCGCCTATCCGATCGAGTTCATCCCGAACACGAGTGAGAAGAACCTCGGCCCGGCACCGTCTAACGTCATCATGCTGACGGCGGACGCGTTCGGCGTGCTGCCCCCGATCGCGCGGCTTTCGGCGGACCAGGCGATGTATTACTTCCTCAGCGGCTACACCGCCAAGGTTGCAGGCACCGAAATCGGCGTGACCGAGCCCGAAGCAACCTTCTCGACCTGTTTCGGTGCGGCGTTCATGCCGCGTCACCCCAGCGTCTATGGAAACCTTCTGAAGGAGCGCATCGCGCGGGGCGGGGCGGAGTGCTGGCTGGTCAATACCGGCTGGACCGGCGGCAAGTATGGCACCGGACACCGCATGCCGATCAAGGCGACCCGCGCGCTGCTCAACGCTGTCCTCGACGGGAAGATGGACGATGTCGAATTCCGCAAGGACCCGAATTTCGGCTTCGATGTGCCGGTTCACGTGCCCGCGCTGGCCGAGGCCGGGATCGACCAGACGATCCTCGACCCGCGCAGCACCTGGGCCGATGGCGCTGAATATGATGCGACCGCCAAGAAGCTGGTCGACCTGTTCATCGCCAACTTTGCGCAGTTCGAAGCCCATGTCGACGAAGGCGTGCGCCAGGCCGCACCGGCCCCGGCGACCGTCGCGGCATAACATTCTGACCAGTTAGGGAGAGGGGCCCCGCCCGGCGCAAGATCGGTAGCGGGGCCTTTTCCTTTTGCATGGCGGCTCGCCTGCGGCACACTCCTGCGCGGCTCGATTCGAAGGAGCAACGCGGATGAGCATTTTCGACAGTATTCTGAAGAGCATCGGCGGCGCGCCCGATGATGTCGCCAACCTTGCAGCGAAGCTGGGAATCGATCCTAAGACCGCCGAAAGCGCGATCGCCGCGCTGGGCAGGACGCATCAGATGCCGGGCGACACCGTGACGCTGGCAGCGGACCACACCGGGCTCTCGCCCGCGATCCTCAGCCAGATCGTCGCCGCGATCGGCGGCGAAGGCTCGCTCACCAATTTCGCATCGATGCTCGACCGTGACGGCGATGGCAATCCGGTCGACGATGTGGTGGACATCGCCAAGGGACTTTTCGGCAAGTCCTGACCGCTGCGGCGGCGCGCGATCAGCCTTCGTGCGCCGCAGCCACTTCGGGCACATCGACCGGTTCGGGCAGACTGTGGAGCTCGATCGGCGTGTCTTCGGGAGCATCCGCGATCGCGGCGATCAATTGCCGCGCGCGAGCCGCAGCCGGCCCGCCATGCGGATTGGCGGCGACCGGGGCGAGAAAGCGCCGGGCGATTTCGATCTTGCCTTCGCCCGCCAGCATCATCCCGGCATTGATCTGCAAGCTGTGGTCGAACGGCGCGAGCACTGCCGCTCGTTCGAGCGCGGCGCGGGCGTTCTCGCTCGGCGCGACCCCGCGCTCGACCTGCGCCCGGAAAAAGTAGACCAGCGGCAGCGGGTGATCGTTTTCGAGCTTGTTGAGCGCGACGAAGGGCCGCACCGCAGCGGCATAGGCGGCGGTGCGCTGCTCGCCCTCTGCCGCCGCGGCCTGCCGGAACAATGCATAGCCTTTCTGGACATAGGCATTGGTGCGCGCCGGATCGCGGGCGAGCGCGGCATCGGCGGCGGCGATCGCGGCAGCATCGTTGCCCGCGTCGTATTCAGCTTCGGCGAGTGCGGTCAGGACGCCCGGATCATCGGGATATCTTGCCGCCACCAGTCGCACCTTGCCGACCAGTGCGGTCGCCTCTTGGCGGTTCACACCGCGCTGCGAGCGAACCTGCAGCGGCATCACCGCCCCTTCGCCCGCCGAAAGCGCGCGCAGGGTAATCGTTCCGGTCGAAAGCTTGTCGGGCGTGAGTTTCAGCGCCGAAGTGCGCGATTGCCGCAGATAGGCCCGCAGTTCGCGTTCCAACACGTCGAGATCGCCGAATGCAGCCTCGCCGGCGGCTTTCTGATCCATGCCTTCTGCAAGTTTCGCAAGGTAGGTGCTGACCTGCTGGCGTCGGCTCTCGCTGAAGAACAGGTAGTGATAGAGTAGCCAGCTTTTGGCGTAGAAGGTGTCGTATCCTTTGACTTTCTTCTTTTCGTAGAGCGCCGGATCGAACAGTTCGCGCACATGCACCGGGTCGGCAAAGGCAAGATCGCCCGCGCGATGTTCTGCCGGACGCCCGACCCACACGCTGCCGCCCGGCTCGAAACTGGCTGCCGCGAAAAACTCGGCCGCGCCTTCGTTGAACCACCGCGGCTTGGCAAAGCGCGAGGCGGACATCAGGAAATGGTGCGCATATTCGTGCAGCAGCACCACGGTGCTGAAATCGGGATAGCCGCTTTTCTGGTTGCGGATGTCCTGCACGAACGCGCGGCTGCCGCCCGCGCGCGGTATGTAGAACCCGGCGGTTTCACTGTCGCCCGAAAGCGATCGCATCGCGCGTTCGCCCCCCACCACATAGATGACCACGCGGTTCGACGGGCTGGGTGCTTCCGCCTTGCGCCCGGTCACGAACTCCATGGCGCTGTGATAGCGTTCGAGATTTTCGGCAAAGATGCGGATGTCCGCAGGCTTGTCATCGGCATAGATGACGAAATGATCGGACGAGGCCTGATGCCATTCGGCCGATGCCGGCGCCGCGATCCCCGCAAGCGCAATGGCGGCGGCAAAGGTGCGAAACACTGCTCTGATCATGACCCGAATTTTCCCCCCACCGCCCGGTCTGCGATCACCGCGCGACAACGCTGGCAGAATATCGCGAAACCCGCGCATTGCCAGAGGCTTGTCGGCAGCGGCCGGTCAATTCGGCGTGCGGGTTTCTTCGAGATATTGCCAGATCCGGCTGACCACCACCGATCCTTCGCCTACCGCGCTCGCCACGCGCTTGACCGAGCCTGCGCGCACATCGCCGACCGCAAAGATACCGGGCGCTGTGGTCACGTAATCATCGCCCACGCCCGCCGCCGCGCCGGTCAGCACAAAGCCCTTCGAATCGATGTCGGCGATGCCCGACAGCCAGCCGGTATTGGGCGCGGCGCCGATCATGATGAACATCGCACGGGTATCGATCCGCTGCTCGCCCTCGGCACTGGTCAGCGTGACGGCTTCGAGCCAGTCTTCGCCGTGCAGCGCGGTGACTTCGGCGCGGTAATGGATCGTGATGCGCGGATCGGCTTCGAGCCGCTGCGAAAGATAGCTCGACATCGATTCGGCAAGGCTGCCCGATCGCACCACCAGATGCACGTGGCCCGCCGCGCGGCTGAGATACATCGCCGCCTGCCCTGCCGAATTGCCCCCGCCGATCACCACCGCGTCAGTTCTGAGGCAGAACCGCGCTTCCATGTCGGTCGCCGAATAGAATACGCCTGCGCCTTCCAACCGTTCGAGGTTGGGAAGCGGCAGGCGGCGATATTGCACCCCAGTTGCTACCAGCAGCGCGCGGGCGCACAATTCGTCGCCGCCGTCGAGCGTGACGCAATAGGTGCCATCCGACCGCCGGGTCAGCCCCTCGACCCGGCGCGGCATGACGAAGCGCGTGCCGAATTTCATCGCCTGCACCTGTCCGCGCCAGGTGAGATCGGCGCCGCTGATCCCGGTGGGAAAGCCCATGTAATTCTCGATCCGGCTCGAGGTGCCGGCCTGCCCGCCGACGGCCATGTCCTCGACCACCAGCGCAGCGATCCCTTCGGACCCGGCATAGACCGCGGCCGCCACGCCCGCAGGCCCGCCGCCGACGATCACCAGATCGTAGGTCCGCCGCGAACAGATATCGAGATCGAGCCCGAGATATTGCGCGACCTTGCGCGGGGTGGGATCATCCAGCAGCGTATCGGCGCCGAGCACCACCGCGGGCACGGCCGGCAGCGACGCGCAGGCATCGTCCTGTTCGGATGTGTCGCGGTCCAGATCATAGGACTGGAAGGGGATGCGGTTGCGCGACAGGAACCGCTCGACCGCCTGCACCGCGCCGTCGCGGTCGGCGCCGATCACCTTGACCGCGGCATTGCCATGCTCGAACTGCTTGCGCCGTCTTGCGGCAAAGACCGTGATGAGGTGATCGGACAATTCGGGCACCCGGCTCATCAGGTCGAGCACGCCTTCGCGCGGCGCTTCGATCACGCGGGTGTCGACGTGCGCGCGCATCTTCAGGTAATTGGTCGACCCGCTCAGGAACCCGATCTCGCCCAGAAACTGCGTCGGGCCGAGCGTGGATTCGAACATCCGTTCATCGGTGTAGGGATTGACGACCTCGACCTCGCCCTCGATCACGTAGACGAAGCGGTCCATCGCCTCGCCGATATCCATGACGATGCTGCCCGCGGGGTAGAATTTATCGCCCCCGATCGCGCAGATCGCATCGACATGCTCAGGCGCCAGCGGCACCCGGCGCATGGTTTCAAGGTCTGCTCCCAAGGTTTCCATGCCGCCCTCCCGCGATGCGCCGAATGACCCGCCTCATGGAGCCATCGGCGCAGGAAGGGAAGGGGGGAGGTTGGGGCGCCTTACGCCTTGGCCCCGGCGATGTAGCGGCTGACCGTATTGGCCATCACCGAGAGCGGCGCATTGCCACCGAGCACGACAGCGGTGTTGAACGCCTTGAAGTCGTAACGGCTGCCAAGCTCGGCCTCGGCGCGGGCGCGCTGGCGCACGATTTCGCTGTGGCCGATCTTGTAACCGCAGGCCTGACCCGGCCACGAACAATAGCGGTCGACTTCAGATGCGACCTCCTCGGCCTTCGATCCGTTCTCCTCGACGAAGAACTGCCGGCCCTGTTCGCGGGTCCAGCGCTTGTGGTGCAGGCCCGTGTCGACCACCAGCCGGCAGGCGCGGAAGGCGAGGGATTGCAGGTATCCCAGCCGACCGACCTTGAATTCGTCATAGGCGCCAAGCTCGTCGGCGATCTGTTCGGCATACAGCGCCCAGCCTTCGGAAAAGGCGTTGAAGGCGAGGATCGAGCGGATCAGCGGCAGGCGGTTCGAATATTCGCCCTCCCACACGTGGCCGGGGATGCTTTCGTGGAAGGTCAGATCGGCCAGATCGTACTTGCGGTGCAGATCGGTGGTGCGCAAGTTGATCCAGAAGCGGCCCGGAATGCTGCCGTCCTTGCTGCCCGCGCCGCCATAGGCGCCCGGCGCGCCCGGTTCTTCGGCCAGCGGCAGGCGGCGCACTTCCATGTTGGGGTTGACCAGCTGGTTGAACGCGCGCGGCATCTGCCCGCGGATCCATTTCAGCCGGTCGTTGATGAAGGTGAAGATCTCGTCGCGGCCGGGATCGCCTTCGGCAAACTGGTAGCGCGGATCGGCTGAAAGGGCGCGCATCCGTTCGCCCACGCTGCCCTTGGTATAGCCGATTTCCCTGAGGATCGGGTCCATCCGCCCGTGGAGCGTGCGCAATTCGTCGAGACCCTGCTGGTGGATCTCGTCGGGCGTCAGCCTGGTGGTGGTCGAAGCGCGGATCGCCCAGTCGTAATAGGCCTCGCCCTGCGGCTGCGCCCACATGCCGGCAGCATCCTTGGCGAGCCCGCGCTGGACCTTCAGTTCGGCCATCTGGCGTTCGAGCGCGGGGACGATGCCCGAAGCGGTAATCCGCGCGGCCTGCTCGGCCGCTTTCTCGGAGCCGGCGATCTTGCTTGCGGTCAGCGGCCCGGCATAGCTTTCGTTGGCCGCGGCAAGGCTGCGTTCCATCTGAGCGATCGCCTTGTCGATCAGGAAGGCGGGCGGCACCACGCCTTGCCCGCGCGCGTCGCGGATGCGGTCAAGCTCGCCGTCGAGCAGTGCGGGGACTTCGGCCAGGCGGCTCATGTAAGGCCCGATGTCCTCGGGCGCGGCGAGCGGCTGTGACGAGCCGAAGAAGCGCGGCATGTCGATATAGCCGCCGACGTTCTGGATCACGACATAGGGCGCGTTGCGCCAACTGCCCACGGCAACATCGCCGTAAGGCTTGGCAAAACCTTCAAGCGCGCTGGCAAAGGCGGTTTCGACCACCTCGAACCCGATCTGCTGGTCGCTGGTCAGCCCTGCCTTGGGATAGGCGCGCACTTCGGCGACGAGTTCCTTCAGCGTTGCGGCATAGGCCTGCCGCCCTTCTTCGCCCCCCGTGCCGAAGGTCGATCGCCACGCGGTATATTCGCCCACGTCGACGCCAAGCCCGGTGGCGCGGCCCGGTTCGTGCGCGAGCATGCGGTAAGCGATGTTTTCAAGCGCAGCGTCTGGCGCAAGGCCCGCGATCGATCCCGATGCGCTGGTGGGCGCAGGCTTGGCGGCGCAGGCCGGCAGCAAGGCGATGGTCGATGCGCCGGCAAGCCCTGCTAGGGTCTGGCGGCGGGTGATTTTGGTGGCGATCTCTCTCATGCCGACGAGGCTTAAAGCCCCGTCGGCACGTGTCAATCACAGGGGGACTTCAATCCTTGAGGATGCCCTCGACCTTGCCGCCTTCCAGCGCGAGCAGATTCATCACCGCGTGATGCAGCGCGATGTTCTGTTCGGCAGTGCCTTCGTAATCGGTCATGCCGAGTTCGCCGGCCAGTTCCTTGCGGTTGGCATAGCTGGGGTCGATATCGACCAGCTTCATCAGATCGACAATCGAGGTCTTCCAGTTGTACTTGTCCGCATCGGGCAGGGCAGCGATGCGCGCGGCCATTTCGGCCTCGGAAATGGCGTTATCCACCGGCGCTGGCGCTGGCGCGGGCGCGGGCGCGGGGGCTGCGGCCGGCGCCGGGCGTGCGGCGGGCGAGGCTGGCGGGGCTGCCTCCTTCTTCTTGCCGAACACCGCATTCTTGATCGAAGAGAAGATACCCATCATAGCCTCCGTTACATTGTGAACCTGACTAAGAGGCGCGGCCTTGCGGATGTTCCGCCGGTGTGCTGCTGCCAGAGGATAAAGACGTGACCAATATCGTGCTTGCCATCGTGATGCTCGCCGCGCTGGCGCTGGTGGCGGGCGCGTTCGTGCTGTGGCGCCGCACGGGCGAGGCAAAGAACCCCGCGCTGATGGTGCTGCTGGCGGTGATCGCTGTCGTGAATGTCCTGATCTGGACCGTGCCCAACGCGGCGGGCGATGTGCCGCTGCGGCAGGTCGAAAAAGCGGCCGGGGAAGGCTGAGAACGCCGCCTCCCCCGGCAAAATCGCATCCCTATTCCGGGATCTGCCAGGTGACGCTGCCCGAATAGCTGCCAGCCACCGGCTTCCCCGTGCCATCGCGCGCCGCATCGAAGCGCGCGCGCTTGCTGACGAGATCGCAGGTCGCCGCATCGAGCGGGGCATGGCCGGTCGAACGCGTGATCGAACAGCCCGTCACCTTCCCGCGCGCATCGATCGAGAGCGCAAAGCGCGCCGTCCCCGCCATGTCCTCCATGATCCAGCGCGGACGGTAATCATCCGTGGTCACCCACTTGGACGCATTGCCCTTAACCTTCGCAGCCACCGGATCGTAAGGCGAGGTGCTGGGCGAGGGGCCGGGGGGCAGGCCGAAATCGACCGGGCCGGCGATCACCGGATCACCCAAACCCGGCAGCGCATCGATCACCGGTCCGGTGCCGAAATCGGTCGGCGGCAGGGTGGGCAGGCTCGGCGCGTCGGGCCGGCTGTCGGTGCGCGGGGTCTGCGCTGTCTTCGCATCGGGCGTGGCCGTGTCGGGCGTGGGCGGCGGCGGGGGCAGAGGGATCTCGGCGACCGGGGTGGCCTGCGGGCGGGGGCGGGGCGGCACGGTCACCACCGTGACCGCAAGGCCCACCACCAGCAAAGTACCGAAGGCTCCGGGGATACCCAATGCGCCGGCGAGCGCGGCGGGGTTGGGGCGGCGATTGGCAGAAGCATAAGTCATATCCGTAGGCTCCTCTCTCCATCATCGTGGGAGCGGCCGCCGGAGCGCCTTGGCAAAAGGGGCGCGGCACTCCGGCCCCGCTCGATGCCGAGGATACTATGACTTTTGTCAGGCGCGAAGGAATTTCGCGTTGTTTTTCAGGACTGTATTTTTTGCAATCAAATCGGTAGAGAAATGATTGATTTTGCTGGCGTGGCGGCGGCAGCCACCACGCCGGCAATCACGCTTACTTGATCGGGCAATCGGGCGAGAGGCGGAAGTCGAGGTAGTTGTCGACCGAACGCATCAGTTCATCCATTTCGTTTTCGAAGAAATGGTTGGCGCGCGGGATTTCCTCGTGATGGATCGTGATGTGCTTTTGCGTGCGCAGCTTGTCGACCAGCTTCTGCACCGCGCCCGGCTGCACCACGGTATCGGCCGCGCCCTGCACGAAGATGCCGCTGGCGGGGCAGGGGGCAAGGAAGCTGAAATCATACATGTTCGCGGGCGGCGCGACCGAGATGAAGCCGCGCACTTCGGGGCGGCGCATCAGCAATTGCATGCCGATCAGCGCGCCGAAGCTGTAGCCCGCGATCCAGGTGCTCTGCGCTTCGGGGTGGATCGACTGCACCCAGTCGAGCGCCGATGCCGCATCGGACAACTCGCCGATCCCGGAATCGAAGCTGCCTTGCGAACGGCCCACGCCGCGGAAATTGAAGCGCAGCGTGGCAAAGCCGCGGTCGGCAAAGGTCTTGTAGAGCCGCTGCACGATCCGGTCGTTCATTGTGCCGCCGCCTTCGGGGTGCGGATGCAGGATCATCGCCACCGGCGCACGCGGACGGGGCGGGGGCGAGAAACGGCCTTCGAGGCGGCCTTCCGGGCCGGGGAAGATGACTGAGGGCATTGGCTACCTTGTAAACGGGCACCGCGCCGGGTGGCGCCGGAATTGCGCGGCCTATATAGGGGCACACGCAAAAATCGCAATTATTGTGAGGACACGATCATTTCCCACCGGGTCTATCTCGACCACGCCGCCACCTCGCCGCTGCGCGCGCAAGCACGCGCGGCGATGGAGGAGGGGTTTGCGATCTGGGCCAACCCATCTTCGCCCCATGCCGAAGGCCGCAAAGCGCGCGCCGCACTGGAAGATGCGCGCGAGCGGGTGAAGCGCGCGCTGGGCTGGGAGGGCGAAGTGATCTTCACCTCAGGGGCGAGCGAGGCGTTGGTGATTGCGCTGGGCCGCGCAAAGGCAAAACGCCGCATCGTGAGCGCGGTTGAGCATGACGCGGTGCTGCGCGCGGCGCCCGACGCTGCGTTCTTCACCGGCGCGGAAGCTTTGGGTCAGGACACGCTGATCGCGGTCCAGCATGTCAATTCCGAAACCGGCACAATCAACCCGGTGAGCGACATGGCCGCGACCTTGCGGGAAAGCGGCGCGTTGCTGCTCAGCGATTGTGCCCAAAGCGCGGGCAAGCTCGTCCTGCCGCAGGCCGACATGGTGGTTGTCGGCGCGCACAAGTTCGGCGGGCCGATCGGGATCGGTGCGCTGCTGGTGCGCGATTTCAACCTGCTCGAACCTGTCGGCGGACACGAGCGCGGCTATCGGCAGGGGACGGAGAACCTGCCCGGGGCGATGGGGATGGCGGCGGCGCTGGAGGCGGATGCTTGGGCAACCACATCCGGACAACGCGCTGGGTTTGCCCAGGCCGTCGCGGAACAGCGGCTGATCATCGGCGAACAGGTCGATTACATCTTTGCTCTCACGCACCCCACCATGAGCGCGCAGGCCCTCCTTATCCGCCTCGACGCCATGGGTTTTGCCGTATCGGCGGGGAGCGCGTGTTCCTCGGGCACCCTGAAGAAAAGCCGGGTGCTCGATGCCTTCGGGGTGCCCGATGAGACGGCCGCGCGCACGATCCGGGTGAGCCTCGGGTGGTCGACCACGCCCGAGGAACTGGAGCGCTTTGCGGACGCATGGGCGGCGCTCACATGATCTACCTCGACTATCAGGCCACCACCCCGCTAGCGCCCGAGGCGCGCGAGGCGATGTTGCGCTGGCTCGGCGGGCCGGACAGCGACACTTTCGGCAATCCGCACAGCCCGCACCGGATGGGCCGCATGGCCGCCGCCGCAGTCGAGGCGGCGCGGGAGAATGTGGCCGCAATGATGCCGGAAGGGGGCCGCGTGATCTTCACCAGCGGCGCGACCGAGGCGCTCAACATGGTGCTGCTGGGCACTGCGGGCGATGTAATCACCTTCGCGACCGAACATGCCGCCGTGCTCGATTGCGCGGGCGCGGTCGAAGCGCAGGGGCGGCGGTTCACCGTGCTGCCGGTGCTTGCCGATGGCCGCGCCGACCTTGATGCCCTGCGCGCCGCGATCACGCCCGAAACGGGGCTGGTCGCGATCATGGCGGTTAATAATGAAATCGGTGTGATCCACCCGATCGAAGACGCCGTCGCCATCGCAAGGGAGACCGGCGCCAGCGTGCTGGTCGATGCGGTCCAGGCCCTTGGCAGGCTGCCTTTGACCCCCTCCAGACGCCATCTAGCCCCCGATTACATCGCGGTTTCGGCGCACAAGATCCACGGCCCCAAGGGGATCGGCGCGCTATGGGTGGCCAAGGGCGCGCAAATTGAGCCGCTGGTTCACGGCGGCGGACAGGAGGCCAGGGTGCGCTCAGGCACCCTTTCGCCCGCGCTTTGCGCCGGTTTCGGGGCCGCTTGCCGCCTCGCTGCCGAGGGGCTTGAGGCGCAAATGTTTCACGTGAAACATTTGGCGAACATTGCCCGTGATCTTCTGGCCGATTGGCAGGTCAACGGCAGTCTCGACCACCGCTGGCCCGGCAATCTCAACCTGCGCCGCGAAGGGCTGGATGTGGCACGCTTGATGAGCGATTGCCGGCAGGTGATGTTCTCCGCCGGAAGCGCCTGTGCCAGCGGGTCGGGGCGGCCAAGTCACGTGTTGCGGGCGATCAGGCTGTCCGATGCCCAGGCAAAATCGTCTATCCGTCTGGGTTTCGGGCGTTATACCACCGAAGCCGATATCGAGGCTGCGGCGGTCATGCTGAACGATGCGGCAAGGGAGCAGGGTTTTTGAGCATCACGATCACGTTCATCGATCCGCGCGGCAAACCGGTCGAAGTCGCCGCTGACAGCGGGGATAACCTGCTGCGTGTGGGCCAGGCGGCTGGCCTCCCGCTCGAAGGCACCTGCGAGGGGCAGATGGCATGCTCGACCTGCCACGTCATCGTCGCGCCCGAATGGTTCGACCGGCTATTGCCCGCGGCCGAAGAGGAAGAGGACATGCTCGATTTTGCCGCGGGCGCGCGGCGCACTTCGCGGCTGTCGTGTCAGATCGAACTGACGGCGGAGATGGACGGATTGACCGTGACCATCCCCGCGGCCAGCACCGATGCAAGGCGGATGTGATTACGCCGCTGCGTCTGCGGTTTCCATATTGATCGCGGCCATCAGCGCGTTTGCGAAGGCAGGGATGTCTTCGGGCTTGCGGCTGGTGATGAAGTTGCCGTCAACCACCACTTCCTCGTCCACCACGGCAGCGCCGGCGTTGGTGAGATCGGTGCGGATCGAGGGCCAGCCGGTCACGGTCTTGCCTTCGATGATGTCGGCTTCGGCCAGCAGCCAGGGCGCGTGGCAGATCGCGGCGATCGGCTTGCCCGCGGCATCGAAAGCGCGGATCGTCTCGATCACCTTGGGCTCCATGCGCAGGATGTCGGGGTTCATCTGCCCGCCGGGAAGCAGCAGCGCGTCGTAATCGTCGACCTTGACGTCGCCGACGAGCATGTCGACCGCAACGCTCTTGCCCCAGTCCTTCTGATCCCAGCCCTTGATCTCGCCCTCCTTGAGGCTGGCGACGGTTGTCTTAGCGCCGGCTTCCTCGAGGATGCGCTTGGGTTCCATCAGCTCCGATTGCTCGAAACCGTCGGTCGAAATGATGAGAACGTGCTGCATGGTAAGTCTCCTGTTGGGTGTGTCGGGAAGTGCAAGCACGGCCGGGCCGCCGATGTTCCTCCCTGCGCGCCGGAGCGCGAGATGCGCGCGGCAGGGCGAAAGGGTGCAGAACGCATTGGCTGGCAACGCGGCGGGGTAAATCTTTGCGGCTTTTGCAGAACCCCTCTCCCTCGCGGGGCTGCGGGTTGCTAGACAGCGGATATGGCCAATCCCGTTCTTCCTGCCGAGCCCGACGACGGCTTCGATGCGATTGTCGATGCGCCCTTCGATGCCGCCTTGTCCGAGCGATATCTGGTCTATGCGCTCTCGACGATCACCGCGCGCAGCCTGCCCGATCTTCGCGACGGGTTGAAGCCGGTCCACCGCCGCCTGCTGTGGGCGATGCGGCAGCTGAAGCTCGACCCATCCAGCGCCTTCAAGAAAAGCGCGCGCGTGGTGGGCGACGTGATCGGCAAGTATCACCCCCATGGCGATGCCTCGGTATATGACGCGATGGTCCGCCTCGCGCAGGATTTCGCGCTGCGGTATCCGCTGGTCGAAGGGCAGGGCAATTTCGGCAATGTCGATGGCGATAACGCCGCCGCCTATCGTTACACCGAAGCCCGGCTGACGCGCACCGCACTGGAACTGATGGCGGGCCTTGACGAAGGCACGGTCGACTTCATCCCGACCTATAACGGCGAGGAGATCGAGCCCGAGATCTTCCCCGGCCTGTTCCCCAATCTGCTCGCCAACGGGTCGAGCGGGATCGCGGTCGGTATGGCGACCAGCATCCCGAGCCACAATGTCGCGGAAATCGTCGATGCGACGCTCGCGCTGATCGACAATCCGGCGGTGACGCATGAAGAGCTGATGGAAATCTTCCGCGGCCCCGATTTTGCCACCGGCGGGCAGGTGATCGACAGTCCGGCAGCGATCAGCCACGCCTACCGCACCGGGCGCGGCGCGTTCCGGTTGCGCGGGCGGTTTCATGCGCCCGAGGCCAAGGACGAGGCCGATATCGCCGCCGGGATCGAGCGGATGGGCGCAGGGCAGTGGCAGCTTGTCATCTCGGAAATCCCTTATCAGGTGCCCAAGAGCAAGCTGATCGAACAGATCGCGCAGGCGATTGCCGACCGCAAGCTGCCGATCCTCGAAGACGTGCGCGACGAAAGCGACGAGGCGATCCGCATCGTGCTTGTCCCCAAAAGCCGCAATGTCGATCCCGAACTATTGAAGGAGAGCCTGTTCAAGCTCACCGATCTCGAAACGCGGTTCAGCCTCAATCTCAACGTGCTCGACGCGCGCCCCGGGTACGGGCGCACGCCGATGGTAATGGGGCTGAAGGAACTGCTCGAAAGCTGGACCTTCGCGCAGATCGACATCCTCCAGCGCCGCGCGCAGCACCGGCTCGACCAGATCGCGAACCGGCTCGAACTGGTGCGCGGCTATATCATCGCCTACCTCAATCTCGACCGCGTGATCGAGATCATCCGCACCGAGGACGAGCCCAAGCCGGTGATGATGGCCGAATTCGGTCTGACCGACCGGCAGGCCGAAGCGATCCTCAACATGCGGCTGCGCAGCTTGCGCAAGCTTGAGGAAATGCAGCTGCGAAAAGAACAGGACGCGCTGACCGCCGAAGAGGCCGAGCTCAACGCACTCCTCGCCGATCCCAAGAAACAGAAGCGCAAGCTGACCAAGGATCTGAAGGCGCTGCGCAAGAATTACGCCGAGGATACCCCATTGGGCCGCCGCCGCACGCTGATCGCGGAAGCGGTGCCGACCGCGGTGTTCAGCATGGAAGCGATGATCGAGAAGGCACCCATCACCGTGATCCTCAGCCAGAAAGGCTGGATCCGCGCGGCGAGCGGGCACGTGCCATTGGATCAGGAGTTCAAATACAAGGAAGGCGACGCGCTCGCCTTCATCCTCCACGCGCAGACCACCGACAAGCTGCTGCTCGCCGCGTCCGACGGGCGGTTCTACACGCTGGGCTGCGACAAGCTGCCCGGTGCGCGCGGGTTCGGCGAGCCGGTGCGCACGATGGTCGATCTGGAGAGCGATGCGAGCATCAGCGCAATGATGGTCCACAAGCCCGGCGGCAAGCTGCTGTTGGCATCCAGCCACGGCAAGGGCTTTGTCGCGCTGCTCGACGATCTGCTCGCCGAAACGCGCAAGGGCCGGCAGGTGGTGAACCTGAAGGACGGGGCAAAGCTCGCGGTGATCCGCCCGATCGGGGAGGCCGACGATCATGTCGCGGTGTTCGGCGACAACCGCAAGCTGGTGGTCTTCAACCTTGAGGAACTGCCCGTGATGTCGCGCGGGCAGGGGGTGCAGTTGCAGCGTTATCGCGATGGCGGGCTGTCCGATGCGACCACCTTCGTGCTGGGCGATGGCCTCAGCTGGCAGATGGGCGGCAGCGGAGAGCGCACGCGGACAGAAACCGAAATCCGATTGTGGAAGGTGGCGCGCGGGGCAACCGGGCGGATGCCGCCGCAAGGCTTCCCGAAATCGGGCAAATTCGGCTGATCGCGCGCCCGCACGGGCATCGCTACGATCAGGGGGTGAGGCGGGCGATTTCCTCGGTGAGCAGCGTGTCGATCCGCGCCGCATCGGGGAAGCCTTCGGCCACCCAGCGCGCTTCGACCGCCTGAAGCGTGCGCGCGACCAGCGGCCCGGCGGTGATCCCGCGCGCGACGATGCTGCCGCCTTTCAAGGGAAAGACGGGAATGCTCCAGTCTTGCAAGCCCGAAGCATCGCCGCCGCCCAAGAGCAGGCGGTCGGTCGCTCCCGCGATGCCCAGCTTGTAGGCCAGCGCCCGCGGGTCCGCGGCATCGCCGGGCGTGCGCTGCGCCGCGACGATCAGCCGCCCGCGCTGCACCTTCGACAGCCGCAGGCGTGCTGCCACCGTTTCGGCCACTTCGGGCATCGGCGGGAGCAGCGCGGAAAGCCGCCGGACCGGGTCGGGCGCGACACCCTGTTGGTGTTCGGCGGCGATCACCTGCGCCAGCAGCGCGATCTGCGGCGGGCAGGCTTCGGGCAGGATCACCGGCAACACGCCCCTCGCGCGCATCCGGGCGATCGTGGGATGGGGATCGGGCAGCGCGAGCAGCGCCAGCAGTTCGGCTGCAATCCGTTCGCGGCTCAACCCTTTAAGCGTATGCGCAAGCTCGGCGCAGGCTTCTTCGGCCTCTGCATCCAGTTCCGCACCGAACCGCGTCTGGAAGCGGTAATAGCGCAGGATGCGCAGGTGATCCTCGGCAATCCGCTGGCGTGCATCCCCGATAAACCGCACGCGGCCTGCGGCGAGATCGGCAAGCCCGCTGAAATAGTCGCTGATTTCGAGCGTTTCGGGATGCGCGTAGAGCGCGTTGATCGTGAAATCGCGCCTCGCGGCATCCTCCGGCCAATCGGTTGCGAATGCGATCGTCGCGCGCCGCCCGTCGGTGGCCACATCGCGGCGCAGCGTGGTGATCTCGACCGGGCCGTCTTTAAGGATCGCTGTCACCGTGCCGTGGTCGATCCCGGTCGGCACGGTGCGAATGCCCGCCCGCCCGCAGGCGGCGATCACTTGGGCAGGCAGCAGCCTTGTGGCGCAATCGACATCGTGGACGGGCACGCCCAGCAATCCGTCGCGCACCGCACCGCCGACCCAGCGGATATTCTCCGCCCCCAGCGCTGCGGTGAGCAGGGCCAGCCCCTCGCGCCGCGTCCACGACGCGGTCCGCAGATCACGCAGCATCATGCAGCGCCTCCAGCGAGATGCGCCGCGACAGGTTGGCGATGATTGCCGCGGTCACGCCCCAGATCCTGAAACCCTGCCATTCGAGTTCCAGATAGCGCCGGTTCGCACCGCGCCAGAACACCTCGTTGGTGGTCCAGTTGGCGGGATCCAGCAGCAGCCGCAGCGGCGCCTCGAACCAGGCTTCGACTTCGGCAGGGTTGGGGACGAGCGGTAGCCCGGGGGGCACCAGGCCCACCACCGGGGTCACCAGAAACCCGGTGCCGGTGTGATAGAGGTCGCTGGCCCCGATCACCTGCACCGCATCGCGCGGCAGGGCGAGTTCTTCTTCGGCTTCGCGCAGCGCGGCGGTGACCGCGTCCTCGCCCGGATCGAGCTTGCCGCCGGGAAAGGCGACCTGTCCCGGATGATCGCGCATCGCGCGCGGGCGCTGGGTCAGGATCACCTGCGGATCATCGGCGACATCGGTGATCGCCACCAGCACCGCCGCCGGGGTCGCACGGCCCCCTTGCGCAAAATGCGCGTCGCTCAACAGGCCGTCAACGCTCTGCGCATGGCCTTGCGCAAAGGCGCGCGACAGGGGCGCATGGAGGCTCACGGCAGAAGGCGGAACTGGGCGCCCTGGCTCGCAACATGCCAGCCATTGTCCTCCGCCCCTTCGGCCAGCGCGATCTCGGCCAGTTGCGCCCAGGTCGAGCGGTTCAATCGCGCCTCGCACCCGCGCCGGGCGTGGAGATAGAGCGCCGGCGCATCGGCGGTGCCGCCAGCGCGCAAGGGGTGATCGGGCCCTGCGATCACCAGTTCATCGGTGTTTAGCCGGAACACCAGCGCATCGTCGGTGCGCACGCAATCGGTGGCGATGAAGGCGGCATCCTCGACTTCGATGCGCAGCTTCTCGAACGGGGTGACCAGCCAGTGCTGCCCGTCCTCGTCGCGGGTCAGCAGGCTGGCAAAGGCGCGCACCATCGCCTCGCGGCGGATTTCGCCGCCTTCGTGAAACCACGTCCCGTCGGCGGCGATCACCATGTGGCTTTCGCCGCTTTGCTGCGGGGTCCAGGTCTCGATCGGGGGCAGCTTGCGCTCGTCCACCAGCGCAGCGATCTGCGCAAGGGTCAGTCCGGCAAGGTGCGGGGGAGGTTCGTATGGCATAGCCGCGAACCGATGGCAGATGCGCCGCGCAAGGTGAAGAGGGAACGCGTCCCTAACGCTCCCACGGCCCCAGCATCCCCTCGGCGGGCATCGCCGCCAGACCGTGCCCGCGGGCGAGCAGCCGGTCCTGTTCGTATGGGCCGGGGCAGCGCCACCCGCCGGTGAACGCGCCGGAAAAACCCCAGCGTCCGTAATAGGACGCATCGCCGATCAGCACCTGCGGCAGCGCCGGGCCGCCGCCTGCCGCAAGCCGCGCATCCTCGGCGATCATCGCGCTCATGAGGCCAACGCCAAAGCCCTCGCCCTGCCGTTCGGGAACCACCGCGACCGGCCCCACCATCACCAGCGGCACCTGCCCCTGTTTGGTCTGCAGCGCGATCGGCCAGCACTGGATCGTGCCTACCAGCATGTCGTTTTCATCGAGCGCGGCAAGGCTCAATCCCGGCAGCCAGTCCATGCCTTCGCGGATGCGATAGGCGGTGCGGGCATGGCGATCGGCGCCGAAGGCACGGTCGAGCAACGCTTCGATCATCGCCGGATCGACCGCTTCCAATGGGATCAGCGTTGCCGACTGTGTCGGAGAGGGCTCGGCGTTCATCAGCGCGCGGTCAGCTTGTAAAGGCTGGCGCCCTTGCCGTCCTCGGCAATCCAGACCGCGCCATCCGGCCCCTGCGCAATCGCGCGCAGCCGCTTTTCAAAGCCGTAACGCTTGGCCTCGCGCGCGGTCGTGCCGGTGATCGCGACATCGATCAGCGCCTCGGTGGCAAGACCAGGCATCAGCGCATGACCTTTCCACGCCGGGAACATCGCGCCGGTGTAGATCAGCATGTCGCCCGGCGCGATCACCGGGTTCCAGCTCAAGGTCGGCTGGGCAAAACCATCGTCGGCAGCATGATCGGGGATCGGCTTGCCATCGTAATGGTCGCCGTTCGACCGCACCGGCCAGCCGTAGTTTGCGCCCGCTGCGACAAGGTTCAGCTCGTCCCCGCCGGCAGGGCCGTGTTCGACCTCCCACAGGCGGCCTTGCGCATCCCAGTCCATCCCCAAAATGTTGCGGTGGCCCCATGACCAGATCTCGGCATTGACGCCGCCCTTGGCAGCCAGCGGATTGCCGGCGGCAGGCGTGCCATCGAGGTTGAGCCGCACGATCTTGCCCAGCGTGTTGCCGGTTTCCTGCGAGGGTTGCATCTTCTGGCGTTCGCCGCTCGCAACGAACAGGTATCTGCCATCGGGCGAGAAGGCGAGCCGGTGCGAATAGTGCCCGCGCCCGGTGACCTTCGGGGTCTGGCGCCAGATCACGCGGAAGCCTTCGATGCTGCACGCGGTTGCCGAGGTGCAGGCAAGCTTGCCCATGCCCACCGCCGCGCCGCGCGTGTCGGCTTCACCCGCTTCGGCAAAGGAGAGATAGATTGTCCGTCCGGCGAGCGGGCCTGACTTTTCGGCCGGCAGGAAGGCGACATCGCCAAGCCCGCCCTGACCGCCATAATCCACCGCCGGCACGCCGCTGACGCTGCCTTCCTGTCCGGTGGCGGTGTCGATGAATTTGAGCTTGCCCGATTTCTCAGTGACGAACAGCGTTGCGGTGCCTGGCGCAAAGGCGAGCGCCCATGGTTCCTCGAAGGTGGCGACCTTGGCGGAGGCAAAGGGCGTGGCCGGACCGGTGGTGGCAACGATGTCGCCCGATGCGGCGGCGGTTTCCACCGGATCGGCGCTGGCACAGCTTGCCAGTGCGATGGCGGCGGTCGAAAGAGCGGCGAGCATACGGACAGGACGGATCATGCTTGGGATCACTCCGGAAATTGCGGCATCGCGAAAATCGCTGGTCATCGGCGTCGACGAGGCAGGCCGCGGGCCGCTCGCCGGGCCGGTGGTGGCCGCGGCTGTGGTTCTGGGGGAGGGGATACCCACAGGGCTCGACGATTCCAAGCGCTTATCGGCCCGGCGGCGCGCGGTGCTCGATCCCCAGATCCGGCAGGGCTGCGGCTGGGCCGTCGCGGTGGTCGAAACCGACGAGATCGACCGCGTGAATATTTTCATGGCAACGATGCTGGCGATGACCCGCGCGGTCGATGCGCTCACCGCAGCGCTCGGCCGGATGCCGCACGCGGTATTGATCGATGGCAACATGACACCGCAGGGGCGCTGTGCCGAATGGCGCTGGCCTGCGCGCCCGATCGTCGGCGGGGACGCGAGCGAGCCGTGCATTTCGGCCGCCTCGATCATCGCCAAGGAATGGCGCGACCGGATCATGCTTGAGGCTGCCGCGGCGCATCCGCACTACGGCTGGGAGCGCAACAAGGGCTATGGCACCGCCGAGCATCTGGAGGCGCTGCGAACCCACGGGGCGACCCCGCTGCACCGCCGCAGCTTTGCCCCCGTGGCGCAATTGCCGCTGATCTGACCGCGGGCTTTTTTCCCGGTTCGGGTGAGTCCTCCCCGCCACACCGCTGCATCTGGAGTCCGGCCAAGGGGCGGGGACTCAACATCTTGTGCGGGACTCGTTTCGTTCCGCACACGGCCCGACGCAGCGGGACAAGTTGCGAAAAATTAGTCGCTTGACGCGGACTCTTCAAAGACTCATGCCTGTGGATAAATCGGGACATGACAAATGAGGGTCAAGTGGCAAGCGTAATAGAAAAGGTGAAGTCGCGCGCGAAAAGCGTTCAAAAGACGCAGGAAATCGTCCGCGCGGCGGATCTTCCGCTGGGCCGTATCCTGCCCGGCGACTGCATCGAAGCGATGCGTTCGCTTCCTTCCGCCAGCGTCGATCTGGTCTTCGCCGATCCGCCCTATAACCTGCAACTGGGCGGCGATCTGGCGCGTCCGGATGGCAGCCATGTGGATGCGGTGACCGATCACTGGGACCAGTTCGATAGCATGGCTGCCTATGACAAGTTCACCCGCGAATGGCTGACCGAAGCGCGCCGGGTGCTCAAGCCCGATGGCGGGCTGTGGGTGATCGGCAGCTACCACAATATCTTCCGCGTGGGTGCAATCTTGCAGGATCTGGGCTTCTGGATTCTGAACGACATCGTCTGGCGCAAGACCAATCCCATGCCCAATTTCAAGGGCACCCGCTTCACCAACGCGCACGAGACGCTGATCTGGGCGAGCATGGGCGAGAAGTCGCGCTACCACTTCAACTATCGCGCGATGAAGACGCTCAATGATGAGCTTCAGATGCGTTCGGACTGGGTGCTGCCGATCTGTTCGGGCGGCGAACGGCTGAAGGAAAACGGCAAGAAGGCGCACCCGACGCAAAAGCCCGAAGCGCTGCTCTATCGCGTGCTCCTTGCAACCACGGAGAAGGGCGACGTCGTGCTCGACCCCTTCTTCGGCACCGGCACCACTGGCGCGGTCGCAACGCGCCTGGGGCGCCAGTGGATCGGGTGCGAGCGCGAGGCGAGCTATCGCAGTGTCGCGGAAAAACGGATCGCCAAGGAACTTCCGCTCGATGAAAGCGCGCTGACCACGATGCAGTCGCCGCGCTCTGCTCCCAAGGTCGCGTTCGGTGCGGTGGTTGAAGGCGGGCTGATCCCGCCGGGCAGCGCCGTATTCGACAAGAAGCGCCGCTGGATCGCCACGGTGCGCGCTGATGGCAGCCTCGAATGGCAGGGCAAGACCGGCTCGATCCACGGGCTGGGCAAGGAATTGCAGGGCGCGCCGTCGTGCAATGGGTGGACCTTCTGGCACTTCGAAAAGGCAGGCGATGTCCAACCGATCGATGCCGCACGCCAGCTTTACCTGCTCGCCGCCGAAGACTGACGGTCGCGATGTCGGCGCGCGTCTATCTCCACCCGCTGACGCTGGTTTCCGGGCCGCAGGCGGTCGACGGCGCAGCGGTGCGGCTGGGCGGGTCGATGGCCTACGCCCGCGAATTTGCGCTGGTGGTGCGCAAAGGCGGCACAGTGACCGAGCGCATGGTCGGCACGCCGCGCGAGATCAAGGCGGCGATTGCGCGGCTTTCGGGAGCGCTGGCGGATGATGCGGCGGCGCAATGGGCCAACCTCGCCAAGGCGCACGCACCGCTCGAACTGGGCGCACGCACGGTCCGGCTCGACCAGCCGCAGGTGGTGGGCATCCTCAACGTCACCCCCGACAGTTTCTCCGATGGCGGCCGGCATGACGCCGCCGAGGCAGGCCGTGCGCATGCCGCCGCGATGCTTGAGGCAGGCGCGGCGATGATCGACATCGGCGGGGAAAGCACGCGGCCCGGCGCTGCGGCGACCTTCGAGGACGAGGAGATCGGGCGGGTCCGCCCGGCGGTCGAATACTGCGCCGCGATGGGCGCTGCGATCAGCCTCGACACGCGGCGTGCCGGGGTGCTGATGGCGGGCCTCGCGGCGGGCGCGCACATGGCCAACGATGTCTCGGCAATGCGCTATGACCCGCGCATGATCGAGGTGGTCGCGAGCCAGGCCTGCCCCGTCATCCTGATGCACGCACCCGGCGCAGGCGAGGATCTGCACGCGGGTGCAAGCTATACCGATGTGGTGAGCGACGTCTTCGATTTCCTCGCCGCCGCACGCGACCGGGCGCTGGCCGCAGGCATCGCACCAGGGCGGATCGTGCTCGACCCCGGGATCGGCTTCGGCAAGTCGCTCGCCGAAAACCTTGCGCTGATGAACGCGCTGCCGCTGTTTCATGCGCTGGGCTGCCCGCTGATGCTGGGGGCGAGCCGCAAGCGGATGATCGGGGCCCTGTCGCGCGAGGAAGCGGCGGACGCACGACTGGCGGGATCGCTGGCGCTCGCGCTCAGGGGCATGGAGGCGGGCGTCCACCTGCTGCGCGTCCACGACGTGGCCGAGACGGTGCAGGCGCGCAATGTCTGGCGGGGCCTGCGCGATACCGGGCTTACCGATTTCAGCCAGTTGCTTCCGCTCTGATTTCGTCAGTGCGGGCAGTCGCGGCTTGTGCGACCTCGCGTTTCGTGAAATATTTCAGTCCATTGGGGAGAGGGCGAAATGGCGAGGAATCCGGTGATCTGTGCGGTGGCAGCGGCGCTTTCGCTCGGTCTGGCGGGCGGGCTGGCGGTGCCCGGGGCTGCGCAGGACGCGGTCGATATCTTCGGTTTCAAGGCGCCGGGCGGCAAGGCGCTTGAAAAGCTGGTCGCGGACGCTCAGGCTCATCCGCTCGGCAGCAAGGAAAACCCGGTGCGCGCCGACATGCCCAAGGGCCAGCGTGCCTATCTTGCGCGCCTGCGCTGCGCCGATGGCAAGCGCCCGGCCTTCGAGCGGGCTGGCAGCATGGGGATCGGGGTTTTCGGTCGGATCATCGACGGTTATGACGTGCGCTGCGAAGGCAGCACGCCCGAGACGACGATGATCTACATGGACATGTATCACCCCGGCCACCGCGAGGCCGCAGCGGTCGAAGGGTTCACGATCACGCCAGCCTGAAGCGGGCGTTTCCGGCGGCAAAATGTTTCACGTGAAACATTTCAATGGCTTGCGGTAGGATTCCCGCAGTAGCAATCCGTCAGAGCGTGAACCCGCCATCGGTGACCATCACGTGTCCGGTGATATTCGCCGCCCCGTCGCCGAGCAGGTAGCAGATCGTGTCCGCCATTTCGTCGGAGGAGGCAAAGCGGCGCAGGGGCGTGGTCTTGGCCATCCGCGCAATCGCGGCTTCGCGTCCGACCGCGGCGACCAGCGCCTTGAAATCTTCGCCTTCGTCCCAGATCGCCGTGTCCACGCCGCCGGGCGCTATCGCATTGACACGAATGCCCTTTTCGGCGTTTTCGGCGGCGGCGATCCGCGCCATGTGGGCAACAGCGGCCTTGGACACGCCATAAGGCCCGATCCCCGGCACCGGCTTCAACCCCGTGGTCGAGGCGACCACCACCACGCTGCCGGGCCCATCCGCCATTGCGCGCAGCGAATGGGCCAAGGTCAGAAATGCGCCGTCGAGATTGACCGCCATCACGCGGCGCCATTCGGCGAGCGAAATCGACGAAATCTGCCCCCCCGAACCGATGCCTGCGTTGACCACGGCATGGTCTAAACCGGCCAAGAGGGGGTCTAGACCCACCCAAAGCGCCTCGTCCGCGACGCTGCCGACGATGCGATGCACCTCGCAAGGCCCAAGATCGAGCGCGTCCATCCCGGCCGCATCGACATCGACCAGCACTAGCTTACCCGCGCCGCGTGCGGCCAGCATGCGCGCGCAGGCCGCTCCGATCCCCGATGCGGCCCCTGTGACCAGTGCGCTGCGCCCGCTGAATTCCTGAATATGTGTCATGGCCCAAGGGCTAGGCCCGCAAGCAAGCGCAATCAAGCCGTGTGATTGCGGCGCGCGGTCATGCCGCGTTGTCGATCCCCAGATCGCTGAGCTTGCGGTAAAGCGTCGAGCGCCCGATCCCCAGCCTGCGCGCCACTTCGGTCATCCGCCCGCGATAGTGCCCGATGGCGAGCCGGATCACGTCGGCCTCGATTTCTTCCAATGGGCGCAGATTGCCATCGGGGGTGTAGAGCATGATGCCAACGCCCTCGTGCGTGCTCGCCGCGGTCACGCTGCCCTGTTCGCCGAGCATTTCGGACAATTGCGGGAAGCTGTCGGCGGTAAGCGAATTGCCTTCGCAATAGACTGCCGCGCGGAACAGGACCGATTGCAGCTGGCGGACATTGCCCGGCCAGTCATAGGCGGCCAGCAGCGCGAGCGCGCTGTCCGACACCGACAGGTGGTTGAGCCCCGGCTGTTCGCCGATCCGGGCGAGGAAATGGCGGGTGAGCGCGGGAATATCGCCGCTGCGATCGCGCAAGGGCGGCAGCACGATCCGCGTCGCACCAAGTTTCGCAGCAAGCGCGGCATCGAACTTGCCCGCCGCCACCATCCGGTCGAGCCCGATATTGCTGGTGACGAGCAGGCGCACATCGACACGGAAACCATAGCTTGCACCCACCGGGCGGATGATCCCGCTGCCCAGCGCCTCGGCCAGCCGCTGCTGCATGGCGGGGGTCAGGCGGTCGACCTCGTCGAGGATCAGCGTCCCGCCGTCGCAATGCTGGAACGCGCCGATCTGGCGGTCGAAGGCGCCGGGGAAGCTGCCGGGTTCATGCCCGAACAACACCGAATCGATCGATCCTGCGGGGATCGAGGCCAAGCTGATGATCCGCAGCGGGTCTTTCGCCCGCGGCGATGCGCCGTGCATCGCGCGCATCAGCATTTCCTTGCCCGTGCCGCTTTCGCCTTCGATCAGCACGTGGCCATGCCCGCGCGCGGCCTTCGCGGCCTGCGCCAGCGCGGTGCGGAAACTGGGGGCGGTGCCGATCATCGCATCGAAATCGAGCGTGGCGGACATCTTCTCGGTGAGCGGTGCCAGTTCGTCGCGCGGCGAGGCGCGCATCGTGACCGTGCGCAGCGCTTCCATCAACCGGTCGGGGGAGACAGGCTTGACCAGATAATCCGAAGCGCCGGCGCGCATCGCCTCGACCGCGAGCAAGGGCGAGGCGCTGGTGGTGAGCATCAGGATCGGCAGGGCGGGACGGCGCGATTTCAATTCGGCGATCAGCGCGCAGGCATCGTCGCCCGGCACCCACTGGTCGAGCAGGATCGCGGACAATTGCATCCCCTCGCGCGTGCCGAGCATCGCGATCGCGGTTTCGGCATCGGGCGCGACGATCGTGCGCCAGCCATCGCGCGCGGCGATTGCGGTGATGAGACGGCCCTGTGCCGGCTCGTCATCGATCAGCATGACGATTCGCGCATCGTCCTGTGCCTGGGGGAGGCAATCCATCTCTGCCATCTCTCGTGCCGCTCGGCTCCCTTGGCGCTGCAACAAGGGGCTGCGCGCCATCAGCGGCCTGCAATAATCGCGGGAGGTAAAAACGTGATTAAGGCTGTGCCGGGGCGGGACAGGTCCTGGCGGTGGGCGCACCCGGGCCAAAGCCGCAAGCCTGATATTAAAGTTGGCTTGAGATAGGCGCGAGGGCGCGATACGTGGATTGGCATGGGCCGTCCGGCCCGATTTTCGAAGACCATGCGGCAACCAAACGCTCGCCCGAGCGTTCGGAGGCCAAGGGGAGACCAAAGAATGACTGTTCACGACATGGAAAAGGCCGAAGCCACCTACACCGGCTTCATGGCGACGCTCAAATGGGCGGTGCCGCTGATCGCGGTCATCGCGGCCGTCGTCGTCATCACGATCGCAAGCTAAGCCTCGCGCACGTGAAAATCGCCATCCTGAAGGAGCGCGCCTCGGGCGAGACGCGCGTCGCCGCGACGCCGGAAACGGTCAAGAAATTCGCCAGCCTCGGCTGCGATGTCGCCGTCGAAACGGGGGCGGGAGAGACCGCTTCCTGCCCCGATGCGGCCTATGCCGAAGCAGGTGCAAGCGTCGGCGATGCGGCGGCGACGGTGAAGGATGCCGACATCGTGCTCGGCATTCAGGCGCCCGATGTGGCGCTGCTTCAGGGGGCACGGCCTGGTGCGTGGGTGGCGGCCTTGTTCGATCCGTTCACGCGGCGCGACGTGGTCGATGCCTATGCGGGCGCGGGCTTTGAAGCGCTCTCGATGGAATTCATGCCGCGCATCACCCGCGCGCAGTCGATGGACGTGTTGTCCTCGCAATCGAACCTTGCGGGGTACAAGGCGGTGCTGGCAGCCGCCGATGCCTATGGCCGCGCCTTCCCGATGATGATGACTGCGGCCGGCACGGTGCAGGCCGCGCGCGTCTTCATCATGGGTGTGGGCGTCGCGGGCCTTCAGGCGATTGCCACCGCGCGGCGTCTGGGTGCGCAGGTTTCGGCGACCGATGTGCGCAGCGCCACCAAAGAACAGATCCAGTCTTTGGGTGCAAAGGCGATCTTCGTCGAGAATGTCGCGGGGATCGAAGGCGAAGGCTCGGGCGGCTATGCCACCGAAATGAGCGAGGAATACCAGCGCGCGCAGGCCGAACTGGTGAGCGGCCACATCGCCAAGCAGGACATCGTCATCACCACGGCGCTGATCCCGGGCCGCGCCGCCCCGCGCCTGATCACCGACGTGCAGATCGCGACGATGAAGCCCGGCAGCGTGATCTATGACCTGGCGGTCGCCCAAGGCGGCAATGTCGAAGGGTCGGTCGCCGATCAGGTCGTGGAAAAGCACGGCGTCAAGATCATCGGCTATTCGAACACCCCCGCCACGCTTCCCGCCGACGCCTCGGCGCTGTTTGCGAGGAACCACTACAATTTCCTCAGCGCTTTCTGGGACAAGGAAAGCGGCAAGCCTGTGCTCGACGAGGAAATCGGCAATGCCATCCGGCTGACGCAGGGCGGCAAGGTCGTCAGCGAACGGCTGCTCGGCTGAGCCGATGGGCCTGATCAACGCCACCGTCTGGGACACCGCCGACGCTGCCGAAGACCTCGCCTATGCGCTCGGGCGCGGCGAGGTGATGCGGATGGCGTTCAAGCTGGTGCGCGATTCGATCATCTTCACCGATCGCCGCATCCTGATGATCGACGTGCAGGGCCTGACAGGATCGAAGAAGCGCTTTGTGACCATCCCCTACCGCGCGATCACGACCTTTACGCTCGAAAGCGCAGGCCATTTCGATCTCGATACCGAGGTCACGCTGACCGTTTCGGGGTCGCCGCCGATTGCCTTCAACGTCAGCCGCGGGGCGGACGTGCCGGGGCTGGTGACGCTGCTGACCGAATATCTCGCGCCGGGGAAATAGGGGAACGCGCATGGGCAGGCTTTCACATCACGTCGCGCGGCTTGCCATTCTTCCGCTAGCCGCTTTGCTCGCCGCCGCAACGCCTGCCGAAGAGCGCGCTGCCGCACTGTCGGGCACGTGGACCGTCGATCTCAGGGTCGATCTGGCTGACGAGCCCTATTCGCAGCCGATGGTTCTGAGCATTGCCGCAGACGGCGCGATCACCGGCAGCTTCTACAACAGTGAAATCCTCGCCGGGCGGGCCGGGTCGGCACAGGGGCGCACCTGCGTCGCCTTCCGCACGACTGACGGGCAGGGCCTCTATCACACCTCGGCCTGCCTCGTGGATGGCAAGATGGTCGGCCAGACCTGGGCCGAGGGCCGCAATTTCGTTCTGCCATGGACCGCAACAAGGGGCTGACATGGACTTTATTTCGATTCTTTCGATCTTCGTGTTGGCCTGCTTCGTGGGCTACTACGTCGTTTGGTCGGTGACCCCGGCGCTGCACACCCCGCTGATGGCGGTGACCAATGCGATTTCGTCCGTCATCATCGTCGGCGCGCTGATCGCGGCGGCTGAGGCAAACAGCCCGATTGCCAAGTATCTCGGCCTGTTCGGCGTGGTGCTGGCCAGCATCAACATCTTCGGCGGCTTTGCGGTGACGCAGCGCATGCTCGCGATGTACAAGAAGAAGGGGAAGTAAGAGATGAGCTTCTCTATTCTTGCCGCAGGCGCGGCGCATGGCGGCGGAACCCCGGCTTGGGCGATGCTCGCCTATCTCGTGTCGGGCGTGTTCTTCATCCTCGCACTGCGCGGGCTTTCGAGCCCGGCGACCAGCCAAGCGGGCAATCGCAACGGCATGATCGGGATGGGCATCGCGCTCATCACGACGCTGGTGACGCATGACCTTGCCAATATCTTCGAGATCGCCGCAGCGCTGGCGATTGGCGGCGTGATCGGCGTTGTGATCGCGCGCCGCATCGCGATGACCGCGATGCCCGAACTGGTTGCAGGCTTCCACAGCCTTGTCGGCTTGGCGGCCGTGGTGGTGGGCTTTGGCGCGTGGCTCGATCCGCAGTCCTTCGGGATCGTCGATGGCGCCGGGCAGATCCTCGCCGTGAGCCGCATTGAACTCGGCCTCGGCATTGCCATCGGGGCGATCACCTTCTCGGGCTCGGTCATCGCCTTCCTCAAGCTGTCGGGCCGGATGAGCGGTTCGCCGATCATGCTGCCGGGGCGCCATGTCATCAACCTCGGCACGCTGGCTGCGATCCTCGGCCTGATCGCGCTCTACACCATTTCGCCGCAGGGCGGGGCGGGCGAGGGCTGGATGGTGATCGCGATCGCGATCCTCGCCTTCATCATCGGCTTCCTGCTGATCATCCCGATTGGCGGCGCGGACATGCCGGTCGTGGTGTCGATGCTGAACAGCTATTCGGGCTGGGCGGCGGCGGCGATGGGCTTCACGCTGGGCAACAGCGCGATGATCATCACCGGCGCGCTGGTGGGTTCGTCAGGGGCGATCCTCAGCTACATCATGTGCCGCGCGATGAACCGCAGCTTCATCTCAGTGATCGCGGGCGGCTTCGGTGCCGATGCGGGCGCGGGCGGCGGCGGCGGCGGGGCGCGCGAGCAGCGGCCCTACAAGCAGGGCAGCGCGGAAGACGCGGCCTATATGCTCGAACAAGCCGAGAAGGTCATCATCATCCCCGGCTACGGGATGGCGGTGGCCCAGGCGCAGCATGCGCTGCGCGAAATGGGCGACAAGCTGAAGGAAAAGGGCGTGGAGGTGAAATATGCCATCCACCCCGTTGCCGGCCGCATGCCGGGGCACATGAACGTGCTGTTGGCCGAAGCCTCGGTGCCCTACGATGAAGTCTTCGAACTTGAGGACATCAACTCGGAATTCGCGCAGTGCGATGTCGCCTTCATCATCGGCGCGAACGACGTGGTGAACCCGGCGGCCAAGACCGACAAGTCCAGCCCCATCTACGGGATGCCGGTGTTCGATGTCGACAAGGCCAAGCAGGTGTTCTTCATCAAGCGCTCGATGGGAGGTGTGGGCTATGCCGGGGTCGACAACGACGTGTTCTACATGAACCAGACCGTGATGCTGCTGGCGGACGCGAAGAAGATGGTCGAGGAAATCGTCAAGTCGCTGGACTAATGGCGGATTATCGTTCTTGATTGCGGCCATGGCCACGAAGGACGATCAGATGCAGGTTCGGTTTTTCCAGTGTGCGCGCGGGCATTCTGCATCTCTTGCAGCACTGGGCCTAGGCGCAGTGATGCTGGCGGGCTGCGTGCAGACCATTGCCGAAAGCCGGGTGCAATCCGCGCTGGTGGACGCCGGGCTCGACCGCGCCAATGCCGATTGCATGGCGACCCGGATGGTCGACCGGCTGACGATCGACCAGTTGCGCAAGCTCGAAGCGTTGAAACCGCAGGGCAATGAACCGGCGCGGCCAACGACGCTGCAAGGCTATGTCGATCGCGTTGCGCGCGTTGGCGATGCCGAAGTGCTGGCGGTGACCAGCAGTTCGGCGGCGCTGTGCGTGGCGGGTCTGGGCTGAGCAGGGGAAAGTAGCTGTCATGCGCAGATTGCTGATCGGATTGGTGCTGATTATCGCGCTCGGTGCAGGCGCGCTGTTCACCGGGCTTGCCGACCCGCTGGTCGAAAGGCAGGTCAAAGCTGCGCTCGTCGATGCCGGGATCGGCGAAGTCCGCGCGGGCTGCATGGCCGAGCGTATGACAAAGCGCCTCACCATCGGTCAGCTGCTCAACCTGCGCCGTGCGATGGCACCGCTCGAGGGTGAGCCTGCCGAAGGCTACGGGCTGGGCGAGTTGGTCAAGCGGCTCGACCGGGTGGATGACAGCGAGACCGTGGGCGTGCTCACATCCTCGGCCGGGCTTTGCGCGATCGGGATCGGCTAAGGTTCCTCTCCGCCTACCGCTCGCGCTGCTTGAGGCGCTTGCGTCCTTGTCCGCCTACCGCTCGCGCTGCTTGAGGCGCTTGCATTCTCCCCTCCATGCGCCACACTCCGCGCCGGGAGAGGGAGTATAATATGAACCGATTGGCATTGGCCGCCGCGCTGCTGGCATCATCGGCGCCGCTTGCCGCCGAAACGCATCGCGTCGATCCGGCCCAGGGCGCGGCCGCATTGCAGGAAGCGCTGATTCTGGCAGCGCCGGGCGATGTGATCGAACTGGGCGAGGGGCGCTTCACGCTGACCGACGGGCTCAGCCTCGATGTCGCGGGGGTCACCGTGCGCGGGCAGGGGATGGACAAGACGGTCCTCGACTTCACCGGCCAGCAGGGCGCGGGCGAGGGGCTGCTGGTCACCTCCGACAATGTCACCTTGCAAGGTTTCGCGGTCGAAAACCCCAAGGGCGACGGGATCAAGTCCAAGGGTGCGGACGGGATTGTCTATTCGGGCATTCGGGTGGAATGGACCGGCGGGCCGAAGGCCTCGAATGGCGCTTACGGCATATACCCGGTCGAAAGCGTGGGCGTGCTGGTCACCAATTCCAAGGTTTCGGGCGCATCGGACGCCGGGATCTATGTCGGCCAGAGCCGCGACATCACCGTGGCTGAGAACATCGTCACTTTCAACGTCGCCGGGATCGAGATCGAGAACAGCCGCAATGCTTTGGTCACCAACAACATCGCCAGCCGGAACACCGGCGGATTGCTGGTGTTCGATCTGCCGGGCCTGCCGGTGATGAACGGCGGCAACGTGATCCTGCGCGGCAACGTGGTGAAGGACAACGACACCCCGAATTTCGCGCCGCCGGGCAATATCGTCGCCAATGTGCGGCGCGGGACGGGGGTGCTGGTGATGGCGAATGATGGCGTGCTGATCGAGAACAACGCCTTCCAAGGCAATGCCACCGCGCATGTGATGGTGATCGCCTACACGCAAAGCTACGATGATCCGCGCTACAATCCCTATGCGCGAAACGTCATCATCGGGCCCAATGAATTCGGGCGCGGGGGATACGATCCGCAAATCGATGGCAAGGAGATGCTGCTTGCTGCCTTCGGCGGTGCGCTGCCACCGGTGCTGTGGGACGGGATCGTCGAGGATGATAACGGATTGAAGATTGCCGCAGGCGTGACAGGGTGGAGCCTCAACCTGTCGAAACCGGGGCAAAGCCTTGCCGAAGCATCGCCGGGCCCGCTTGACCTGACCCCGCTCGAAAGCTGGGAATTTCCCCATGTCGGCGCGCCCGCCGCGTTGGAGGCGCGGCTGAAGTGAGGCTTACCCGCGCGCTTTTCGGCCTGTCGCTGGCGGCCCTTGGCGGAACCATGGCGGTCCGCGCGGCTGCGCCGGACGCCGGGGTCGATGATGCGGTGGTCGCGGGCAAGGGGATGCCGCGGACGCTATCCGAATACGGGTTCTTCACCGATGCCGCGCGCCAGCAGCCGGCGCCGCGCGTGGTGGCTTACGCGCTCAACACCCCGTTGTGGTCCGACGGGGCGGAGAAGCTGCGCTTCATCTACCTGCCCCAAGGCACGCGGTTGCAGACAGATGGCGAGGGGCTGCTCCAATTCCCCGTGGGCGCGGCAATCATCAAGACCTTTGCCTTTGGCGAGGGGGCGCAGCGCCGGCTGATCGAAACCCGCGTGCTGCTGCACCGCGCGGATGGCTGGACGGCGCTGCCCTATCGCTGGAACGACGCACAGACCGATGCCACGCTCGCGCTGACCGGCGGGCGGGTGGATCTGGTCACGCCCGCCGGCGAAGCATTGTCCTATGCGATCCCGAACAAGAACCAGTGCAAATCGTGCCACGGCAAGGACGGCGCGGTGATCCCGATCGGGCCCAAGGCGCGCAATCTTTCGGCGCGCTGGCTTGGCGAGATGGCTGCGCGCGGGCTGCTGGCGGGCGATCTTGCGGGCGGGGGCCGGCTGCCCGACTGGCGCACGCATGCCAGTGGCCCCGCAGCACCTCTGGCGCGCGCCTATCTTGATGTGAACTGCGCGCATTGCCACCAGCCGGGCGGGGCGGCGTCCAATTCTGGCCTCGATCTGCGCTGGGAGCAGAGCGATCCCCACGCGCTCGGCATCATGAAACGGCCCGTCGCCGCCGGGCGCGGGGCGGGGGACCTGGAATTCTCGGTCCTGCCCGGCCATCCCGACAAGTCGATCCTCGTTTACCGGATGAACAGCGCCGAGCCCGGCATCGCGATGCCCGAACTCGGCAAATCGCGGATCGATCCGGCAGGCGTCGCGGTGGTGCGGCGCTGGATTGCGGAGATGAAATGACAAAATGGATCGTGCGCGGCTTGCTCGCGCTGGGAATAGTGCTGGTCGCCGCCTTCCTGATCTTCCGCACGCCCGATACCGATCCTGCGCGGATGCGCGCCAAATACGGCGCGCCGCCGTCGCAATTCGTCGCTATCGGCGGCGGGGTGACGGTGCATCTGCGCGACGAGGGGCCGCGCGATGCGCCCGCGATCATCCTGCTGCATGGTTCGAACGCCGATCTGCACACCTGGGACCCGTGGAGTGCAGCGTTGGCGCGAAAGTATCGCGTGATCCGGTTCGATCAGGTCGGACACGGATTGACCGGCCCCGATCCGGCAGAGGATTACTCGACCGCGAACTACGTCGCCGATATCGACGCGGTAGCGGACAGGCTGGGGCTTTCGAACTTCGTGGTCGGAGGCAATTCGATGGGCGGCAAGCACGCGCTCGCCTATGCAATCGCGCATCCGGACCGCGTCGCGGGGCTGGTGCTGGTCGATGGCAGCGGCGGGCCGATGCCCCGCCGTGAAGCTGGCGCGCCCAAGAAGGACAGTGGCAATCTGGGCTTCACGATCGCGCGGATTCCCGGCGTCCGCTTGATTGCCGAACAGATCACCCCGCGCTCGCTGATCGCTACCAGCCTGGCCCAATCGGTCAGCGTCAAGTCGGTCGCCAACCCGGCGGCGGTGGACCGTTACTGGGAGCTTCTGCGCTATCCCGGCAACCGCCGCGCAACGCTCAACCGTTTTGCGATGCCCTATGATCCGATCCCTGCCGCTGCGATCGCCGGGCTGACGGTGCCCACCCTGATCCTGTGGGGCGAGGAAGACCGTATCATCCCGGTCGAAGCGGGGCGCTGGCTGGCGAAGACGCTGCCCGACAGCCGTCTGGTCGTCTATCCGCGGATCGGCCATCTGCCGCAGGAAGAAGCGCCGCAGGCGACGCTCCGCGATCTCGAGCTGTGGCTTGCCGAGCACGCCTCGTCCGCAAAGCCGCGCGCGGCCGCGCGATAACCCCAACCGCAACGCCGCCCGGTCTGGACGCGCGCCGCATGTGCGCCCTAGACGGGGCGCGCAGGGGCGTATTCTAAAGGAAAGGGCAGCCGCATTGCGTAAACTCGGGATCATCGGCGGCATGAGCTGGGTGTCGACCGCGACCTATTACGACCGGATCAACCGCCTTGTGCAAAGGCGCACTACCCGAATGACCAGCGCACCCTTGCTGATCGAAAGCCTCGATTTCGCCCATCTCAGCGCGCTCACCGCCGATGCCGACTGGCAGCGTGCGGCCGGCGTGCTGATCGACAGCGCCAAACGGCTCGAAGGGGCGGGGGCGCAAGGCTTGCTGATCGGCGCCAATTCGATGCACCGCCTGTATGACGAGGTCGCGGGCGCGGTGAACATCCCGATCCTGCATATCGCCGATTGTGTCGGTCTGGCGATGGCGCGCGCGGGCACCACCAATGCTGCATTGCTGGGCACGCGCAACGTGATGACCGAAAGCTTCTATCGCAAGCGGCTGGTGGCGCACGGGGTCGATCTGTTGCCGCCCGATCTCGATTATGTCGAACAGCTCGACCGGATCATCTACCGCGAGCTGATGGTGGGCAAGGTCACGCGCGAGGCCGAGCGCAGCTTGAAGACGATCATCACCAACATGGCGCAGGACGGCGCGCAGGCGATCGTTTTGGCCTGCACCGAACTCGACCTCGTCGTCGATGTCGATGCCAATGTCCTGCCAATCTTCGACAGCACACGAATCCACTGCGATGCTGCGGTCGACTGGATCCTCTCATCGCAGGACGGGGGATAAAACTCGGCTGGTCGATGGCGGAGGGCGCTTCGGCGCTATTGTTGGTTGCATGGGGTGCAACTTGTTAACACTCTCGCTAGGGCCACCTCAGGATTTTGCCGTGGAAACGCATTGGCATCATCCGGGTCTTCGGGTCGCACCGCAGACCCGTGGGGTCGTTCTCCTCCCCCCCAATCACCGGAGAGCGGCCCCATATCTGCGATGATGCGCAAGTTTCCCCGATTTCGTTGCGCGCAATATCCTGAATTTCCGGTATTTTCATGCTGTTCTCGTCCCGTTCCGGTTGAGCGGGCGCGGGCTTGCCCGTAAGCGACCGCGTGATGACCCGCGCCCCCTATGCCGCCGATCCTGCTGCCAACCCCCGCCGCGAATTTGCGCGCCGCGATGTGGGCGAACAGCGCGGCCCGCGCAGCCCGTTCCAGCGCGACCGTGACCGGATCGTCCATTCGATGAGCTTCCGCCGGCTGAAATCGAAGACGCAGGTCTTCATCGCGCCCGACGGCGACCATTACCGCACCCGTCTGACCCATAGCCTGGAAGTCGCGCAGATCGGCCGCGTGATTGCGCGTGCGCTCCGGCTTGACGAGGATCTGACCGAGGCGCTGTGCCTCGCGCATGATCTGGGTCATCCGCCGTTCGGCCATGCGGGCGAGGATGCGCTGTCCGAGGCGCTCGCGGCGCATGGCGGGTTCGATCACAACGCGCAGGCGCTGCGCACGGTAATGCGGATCGAATGCCCCTATCCCGAACATGACGGGCTGAACCTGACCTGGGATCTGCTCGAAGGGCTGGCCAAGCACAATGGGCCGGTCGCAGCGCCCGGCTGGGCGCTGGCAGAACTGGACGCGGCCTTTCCGCTCGATCTCCTGACCTGGCCCTCGCTCGAAGCACAAGTGGCGGCGGTTGCCGACGATATCGCATACGACAATCACGATATCGACGATGGCCTGCGCGCAGGCTTCCTTTGCCTTGACGACTTGCTGACGCTGGATTTCCTCGCAGACCAGTGGCGGAGCGTCGAAAAACGCTTTCCCCACGCGCCGCGGGAGCGTCTGCTGCGCGAGATGATACGTGATCAGATCGGATTGATGGTGAATGATGTGATCGCGCATACCGCGCAGTCGGCAAGGGACTGCGGATCGGTCGCCGAAGTGCGCGCGGCGGGGCGGCAGTTGGCAGGGTTCTCGCCCGCGATGGCGGTGCAGGAACGCAGGCTGAAGGCCTTCATGTACGAGCGGCTCTATTACCACCCCGAACAGATTGCCGCCGCTGAAAGGGCGCGCGGCGTGGTAACGCAGCTTTATGAAGCGTTCGCCGGGGACGCGGCGCTGATGCCCGCCGACTGGCAGGCACGGTTGCCGCAGGAAAACCCTGCGCGCGCCCGCGCCATCGCCGATTTCATTGCGGGGATGAGCGATCGTTTCGCGATGCAGGCGGTGGGCCGCATCAACGGAACGCAGCCCGAAGGCCTGATCAATGTATAGTGCCCCCGGACACGGTCCGACGCGGATCGCGCTGGTCGGCGCGACCGGATTGGTCGGGCGGCGCGTGATCGAAAGCGCCAGTCTGGTCGACACCGTGCGCGTGCTGGGCATCGCCCGGCGCGAAGCGGCCTTGCCGCCCGGTGCGCGGATGGAGATGTTCGTGGCGCCCCCCGAACAGTGGGGCGAAGTGCTCGATGCCGTCCGCCCCGCCGCGCTGATCTGTGCGCTGGGCACCACCTGGAAAAAGGCAGGGCGCGACGAAGCGGCGTTCCGCGCGGTCGATCAGGAACTGGTGCTGTCCTCGGCGGCAGCCGCGCACCGCGCCGGCGTTGCCAACATGGTGGTGGTCAGCGCCGCGGGGGCCGATCCCTATGCCCGCAACCGCTATCTCAAGGTCAAGGGCGAGACCGAGGCGGCGCTGGGGCGGATCGGGTTCAAGCGGCTCGATATCCTCCACCCCGGATTGCTGCGCGGTTCACGGCAGGACGATCCGCGGCTGGCCGAACGCGCGGCGATCATCGCGGCACCGCTGATCGATCCCTTGCTGCGCGGATCGTGGGAGCGGTTCCGGTCGATCGATGCGCGCGTGGTTGCCGAAGCGGCGCTTGGCCTCGCGCTGCGCCGGGGCAGCGGGCGTGCGGTCCACGACAATGCAGCCATGCGCCGCGCCGCGCGCGACTGGCGGCGACTTGCCGATGCGGGAGAGGTCTTGTGAACTGGGTCGTGGTGTTCAGCGCGGTCAACATGCTCGCTTTGATCGCGTGGATTGCGCTGGCCGTGCTGCCGCGCTGGCCGGCGCTTTTGTCGGCGGTGCTCTACCTCGGCGTCGGGCTGCTGTGTTTCATCTATGCCGCGGGGCTGATCGGGGTATTGACCGGGGTGATTGCCAATACGGGCGGCGGGGGCGCGGATTTCTCGACCATCGCCGGTGTGCGCGCGATCTTTGCGACCGATGCGGGGGTGACCATCGGCTGGACGCATTATCTTGCTTTCGATCTGTTTGCCGGCCTGTGGATCGCGCGCGATGCCGATGCCAAGGGGATTTCGCGCTTTATCCAGGCGCCGATCCTGCTGGCGACCCTGATGGCAGGGCCGCTGGGCCTCGGGATCTGGCTCCTGGTGCGCGAACCGGCGGCCCGGCGGCAGGGGCGGTTTCGCTAGACCCGCGCGGCGCCATGCGCTTAACTTGCCCAAACGCTTTTGGGAGAGAGCAGCGCCATGGCCCGCAAAGCCTATCACGACCATCAGACCTTCGACGCGATCCTCGATTTCTGGGCGGCCGCGCGGCCTGACGGGCCGGCGTTCGATCAGGACGGGCGCGTTACCACCTATGCCGAGGCCGATGTCCTGACCCGCCAGATGATCGCGCTGATGCAGGCGCGCGGGATCGCCAAGGGCGACAGGGTGGCGTGGCTGGGCAAGAATCGCGACACCTACTTCCTGCTCTATATTGCAGCTGCGCGGATGGGGGCGGTGATGGTGCCCATCGGCTGGCGGCTGGCCCCGCGCGAGATCGCCTATATCCTCGGCGATACCGAAGCGCGGCTTGTGTTTGCCGATGCCGGGTTCGTCGACACCGCCAAGGCGGTGGCCGCCGATCTGCCCGCACATCCCGAGGTGATCGAGGCCGAAGTCGCCCGCGCCGCTGCTGCGGCGATGGCGCCTGCCGATTATACGCCGCCCGGCCTCAACGATCCGGTGCTCCAGCTTTATACCAGTGGCACCACGGGCAACCCCAAGGGCGCGATGCTGTCGAACGGCAACCTGCTGGGGTTGAGGAATGCCGGCAATGAAGCGGGGCTCGACTGGCAGTTCTACGATGCCGATGATTGCATGCTGGTGGCGATGCCGTGTGCGCATATCGGCGGGACGGGGCTGGTCAATATCGCGGTTGCGAACGGTGTGCGCAGTCTGGTGCAGGCGGAATTCACGCCCACAGGTGTGCTCGAAGCAATCGAGGCGGGCGCAACGCACATGTTCATCGTGCCTGCCGCGTTGCAGATGGTGGTTCAGCACCCGCGCGCGGCGACGACCGATTTTACCAACCTCAAATACCTGATGTATGGCGCAGCGCCGATGCCGCTCGAACTGCTCAAGGAGGCGGTGGGCACGATGCCGACGACGCGGTTCCTGCAGGCTTACGGGATGACCGAAACCAGCGGCACGATTTCGATTCTGCCGCCCGAGGATCACAGACTTGAAGGCAACCGGCGGATGCGTTCGGCGGGCAAGGCCTGCCCCGGGGTGGAAATCGAAGTGCGCGGGGCCGACAATCTGGAAGTGCCGCGCGGCGATATCGGCGAGGTGTGTATCCGTTCGCCCAGCAACACCGCAGGCTACTGGAAACTGGCCGATGCGACTGCGCGCACGATCGATCCCGATGGCTGGCTCCACACCGGCGATGCGGGGGTGATGGACGATGACGGCTATGTCTATATCCAGGACCGGATCAAGGACATGATCATCTCGGGCGGAGAGAACGTCTATCCCGCCGAGGTCGAAAGCGCGATCTATGGCCACCCCGCAATCGCCGAGGTCGCGGTGATCGGCGTGCCATCGGCCAAGTGGGGCGAGGAGGTGAAGGCCTGCGTCGTTGCCAAGCCGGGGCATGCGGTCGATGCCGATGACGTGATCGCCTGGGCGCGCGAACGGATTGCGGCTTTCAAAGCCCCCAAGAGCGTCGATATCATCCCCGTGATGCCGCGCAATGCCAGCGGCAAGATCCTGCGCCGCGAATTGCGCGCGCCCTATTGGGAAGGGCAGGAGCGGCAAGTCTCATGAGCGCCAAACAGCACGCGCCCGCGGCTTTGCGCAATCGCGGGCCGATTGCCGAGGTGTTGGCGGCCGAATTGCCCCCAAGCGGAACCGTGCTCGAAATCGCGGCAGGGTCGGGCGAACACGCGGTGTTCTTTGCCGGCACGTTCCCCGCGCTGGAATGGCACCCGACCGACCCCTCGCCCGAGGCGGTCGCATCAATCGCGGCTTACCGCGCGGATTATGTAGGGGCAAACCTTGTCGCCCCGCGTCTCCTCGATGCCGCCATGCCCGACACGTGGGGGACGGATGCGGCTGATGCAATCTTGTGCATCAACATGGTTCACATCAGTCCGTGGGACGCGACTCTGGGGCTTTTCCGGGGGGCGGCCGGTTTGTTGGGCAGCGGGGCGCCGCTGATCCTCTACGGTCCCTATATCGAGGAGGGGATCGAGACGGCACAGTCGAACCGCGAATTCGATGCCAGTCTGAAGCAGCGCGATCCGCGCTGGGGGCTGCGTTCGGCTCAAGCGCTCGACACGCTTGCCGCGCAGCACAAAATGACCCGCAGCGCGCGATATGCGCTGCCGGCGAACAATATCGTTCTGGTTTTCAGGAAACGCTAGTCGATGACGCGCTTGCCGGCCTGACCGACCGACTTGATATCGTCGCCAAGCCCGTCGACCGTGTTACAGGCCGACGCGCCCAGCGCGAGAGCGGCAAGGGCGGCGGCTGTCATCATCGTGCGAGTCATCGTGCAGGTCCTTTGAGAGCGATTAATGAAAATCGCGCGGGCCCTGCCGTGATGATCCTGACACTGCGATGAACTGCCACCCTTGCCGTTCAAACGGAGATCAGATCTCTTCGCGAACTTCGCGCGATGCCGACTGCAGGTCTTCGCCGGCGCCTTCAACGGTGTTGCAGGCAGCGGTGGTCAGCGCAGCAGCGGCGAGGGCGACGGCGGTGACGAGGTTACGGGTGGTCATGACAAGGGGTGCTCCTTCTTGGTTATCCCTGAACATGCCAAGCGTGGCTGAGGCCCGCTTGTTCCATCTATTCGCCCGAATGCACGCGCGACCGGGCCAATTGCCGTTCGCGCCACGCGATCAGCAGGCCGGCGCCGATGATCAGCGGGGCGCCCAGCCACAGGCTGGCAGGGGCCGCGCGGTCGAACACGTAAAACCCGTAAAAGCTTGCCCACAGCAGCGCGGTGTAATCCATCAGCAAGATCACCGCCGCCGATCCGAAGCGCAGCGATGTGGTCAGCAGCATCTGCGCCGCCGCGCCGACCAGCCCCATCGCAAGGATCAGCCCCCACGTCAGCGGATCATGCGCGGCCCAGACAAAGGGCAGCGCAAGCGCAGCAGCGGGTGTGGTCAGCGCGGCAAACCAGAAGACGATGCTCCACGGATTTTCGGTGGTGTTGAGGTCCTGGATCTGGAAACTGATCAGCGCGACCATGAAGGGCGCGACAAGGCCGACCGCAATGCCGGCCCATGTCACGCCAGCATCGAGACCGCCAAACGGTTGCATGACCACGATCACCCCGGCAAAACCGATTACGACTGCGCTCCAGCGATAGGGGCCGATCCGCTCGCGCAGCAGCACGATGGCGAGCAGCGTGGCAAAGACCGGCGCGGTAAAGCCAAGCGTGGTCGCCTCGGCCAGCGGCAGCAGCAGCACCGCGCCATAGGTGAAGATCATCCCGAACAGGCCCGCCGCCGCGCGGCGCGCGTGGGCTGGCAGACGCCGGGTGCGTAGCAAGGCAAGCCGCCCGGTCAGCGCAAGACCACCGCCCAGCAGAATGACGGTGAGCAGCTGGCGCCAGAAAATCAGCTCCATCAGATGCGCGCCGCGTGTCCCCGCCAGCTTCACCAGCATGCCCATCGTGGCAAGCGCGCCCGCCGCCAGCAGCCGCACGAACAGCGCCAACATCGGGCGGGGGCGGGCGATCGAGCCATCCATGCATCGAGCCTTGGCGCGAGGGCGAGGATTGCGCAACCCGCCGCGCGCCTTACATGGGCGCGCGATGGAGATGATCCGGCAATTCGAACTGATGAGCGACGCCGCGCAGCTTGTGTGGGCGGGCGCGGGGCTGTGGGTGCTCGCCGCGATCTTCACGCTGATGGAACGCCGCCGCACCCGCGCGCGCAATCTGGCGAAGCTCGAGAAAGTCGGGTGGGTGCCGTGGACGACGCTGTTCGTGCTGGCCGCAATGTCGGGCGCGGCCCTGATGACAGCGGCGCTGCCATCATTGATCAAGGGCTGAGCGTAGCCTCATCTTTTGCCAACGACGCAGATCGTCGCAAGGCCAACCGGCCGCCGGCCGGTTAGGCCGAACCGTCGGCGCAAAAGGCAGGCGATGCCAACGACGCAAAGCGTCGCAAGGCCAAATGGCCGCCGGCCGGTCAGGCCGAACCGCCTGCCTTAAAGGCAGGCCTCCAGATACGCCTGATCGAAGCCGAACTGGCGCGCCTTTTCGAGCGTATAGGGGCGCAGGCCCGAAGCGCGGAATTCGCCGAGGATCTTCCCGTCGTCGGTCTCGTCCAGGTATTCGAACTTGAACAATTCCTGCGTCACGATCACGTCGCCCTCCATCCCGATCACCTCGGTGATGTTGGTGGTGCGGCGCGAACCGTCGCGCAGACGCTTCACCTGCACGATGAGGTCAACCGATTCGGCGATCTGGCGGCTGATGGCTTCCTTGGGGATCTTGATGTCGCCCATCAGGATCATGTTTTCCATACGGCCAAGGCATTCGCGTGGGCTATTGGCGTGAAGCGTGCACATCGATCCGTCGTGACCGGTGTTCATCGCCGCGAGGAGATCGAAACACTCCGCGCCGCGAATTTCGCCGAGGATGATGCGGTCAGGCCGCATACGCAGCGCGTTCTTCACAAGGTCACCGATGGTGATCGCGCCCTGGCCTTCGAGGTTGGGCGGGCGGGTTTCGAGCGGCAGCCAGTGCGGCTGTTGCAGGCGCAATTCGGCCGCGTCTTCGATCGTCAGCACGCGCTCGCCCGGGTCGATCATCTTCGACAGGGCGTTGAGCATGGTCGTCTTGCCCGAACCCGTACCGCCCGAAATCACGATGTTCATCCGGCACGCACCCGCGATTTTCAGCGCGGTCGCCATCTTGTCCGACATCGAGCCGAAATCGCGCAGCATGTCGATGGTGATCGGCTTTTCGGAGAACTTACGAATCGAGATCGCGGTGCCGCGCAAGCTGAGCGGCGGCACGATCACGTTGACGCGGCTGCCGTCCTTCAAACGGGCGTCGGCCAGCGGCGTGGTCTGGTCGACGCGGCGGCCGACCTGGTTCACGATCCGCTGCGCGATCTGGAACAGGTGCTGTTCGTCGCGGAACCGGATCGGGGCGAGTTGCAGCTTGCCCTTCTTTTCGATGTAGGTCTGGTCCGGCCCGTTGACCATGATGTCGGACACGTCGGGATCGTTCAGCAGCTCTTCCAAAGGACCGAAGCCGAGCAATTCGTCGATCAGCACCTTTTCCAGCGCGAATTGCTCGCGCCGGTTCAGCGTGACCTTCAGCTCGGCCAGCACTTCCATGATGATCGGCCGGAATTCCTCGGAGAGTTCCTCCTTGGAGAGCGTTGCCGCGGCTTCCGGATCGACCCGTTCGAGCAGGCGCGGAAGCACCTGTTCCTTGATCTTGTGGACGCTGGCTTCGAAACCGCCGACCTCGGATTCGCCCGAATTGACCGAGGCCATGCGCTCGTTCAGCCGGTCGATCGCCTCGGATGTGGTGGCGGGGCGGTGCGCTTTGGCTGGCGCCGCGGCGGGGCGCGGCGCAGCGTCCTCGCCCGGGATCGGCGGAAACTGTTCGCCGCCGCGCGGAGCAATGCCCGCACCCTTCATCGGCCGTGCGACGCCGAAAGCGGGTCTCGCGCCCGGCTTCAGTCCGCCTGCATTGCCCTTTTTCCCGAATGCGCTCATTCCCAGCCCCCGAGGGTCCTTATGTTCTGACGCACCTTCCTGCACCCATGGTCGAAGGGACGTTACGTGGCATGGTGAATAGAACGGAATGGTTGTTTTTTTCCTAAGCATTCGCCGCCGCCGCGGTTTGAGGGGCTTGCCGTTAAGGGCCTGCGCGCTAGAGCGGCGCTGACACCAGCAAAGGAAGAGCCAGCTCTATGTGCGGCATTATCGGTATCGTCGGGACACGCAGCGTCGCAGGGCGCCTGGTCGATGGGCTGCGGCGCATGGAATATCGCGGTTATGACAGTTCGGGCATCTGCACGCTGCACGATGGCGCGCTGGTGCGCCGCCGCGCCGAAGGGCGACTGGCCAATCTGGTCGCGGTGCTCGAACAGGACCCGGCGCCCGGCAATGTCGGGATCGCGCACACCCGCTGGGCCACCCACGGCGCGCCGACCGCGGCGAACGCGCACCCGCACGCGACGGGCGAGGTCGCGATCGTCCACAACGGCATCATCGAGAATTACAAGGAACTTCGCAGCGAAATGGCGGCCGCGGGCCGCGTCTTCGAAAGCGAGACCGACAGCGAAGTGGTCGCGCACCTGATCTCTGCCGAGGTCGAGGGCGGCGCCGACCCGGTCGAAGCGGTGCGCAACGTCCTGCCGCGGCTGCGCGGCGCCTTTGCATTGGCGATCGCGTTCCGCGCGCATCCCGACATGCTGATCGGCGCACGGCTCGGCTCGCCGCTGGTGCTCGGCTATGGGCCCGAGGGCGAGGAGGCGGAGATGTATCTGGGTTCGGATGCGCTCGCGCTTGCGCCGCTGACGCAGCGGATCGCCTATCTCGAAGAAGGCGACTGGGTCGTGGTGCGCCGCGACAGTGCCGAGGTGTTCGATGCGCAGGGCAATCCCGTCACGCGCGAAATCCGCGCCTCGGGCGCTTCGGCCGCCGCGGTGGAGAAGGGCAATTATCGCCACTTCATGCAGAAGGAGATTTACGAGCAGCCCACCGTGGTGGCGCAGACGCTTGGCTCCTATCTGCGCCGTTCGGACAATTCGGTCGCGCTGCCGCAGATCGATTTCGACCTCTCGCAAATCCGCCGGCTGACGATCGTCGCCTGCGGCACCAGTTTCTATGCGGGGCTGGTCGCCAAATACTGGTTCGAACAATTCGCGCGCGTTCCGGTCGATATCGATGTCGCATCCGAGTTCCGCTATCGCAATCCCGTGCTCGAAGATGGCGGGCTGGCATTGTTCATCTCGCAGAGCGGGGAGACCGCCGACACGCTCGCCGCGCTCCGGCATTGCAAGGCGCATGGCCAGACCATCGGCGTGATCGTCAACGTGCCCACCAGCACGATGGCGCGCGAGGCCGATCTGTTGCTGCCCACGCACGCAGGGCCGGAAATCGGCGTCGCCTCGACCAAGGCATTCACCTGCCAGCTGGCCGTGCTCGCCGCACTGGCGGCGCATATGGCGGTCAAGAAGGGGCGGCTTTCGCGCGAGGAGGAGGCCGAGATCGTGCGGCATCTGCTCGAAACTCCCGCAGCGCTCAATGCAGCGCTTGCGCATGACGACGATATCGCCGCGATGGCGCACCTTGTCGCCCCGGCGCGCGATGTGCTGTATCTGGGCCGAGGGCAGGACTATCCGCTCGCGCTCGAAGGTGCGCTCAAGCTCAAGGAAATCAGCTATATTCACGCCGAGGGCTATGCCGCGGGCGAAATGAAGCACGGCCCGATCGCGCTTATCGACGATGCCGTGCCGGTGGTGGTGATCGCGCCTTCGGGGCCGTTGTTCGAAAAGACCGTCTCGAACATGGAAGAAGTCCGCGCGCGCGGCGGGCAGGTGGTGCTGATTTCGGACGCCGAGGGCCTGGCCGCTGCGGGCGAGGGCTGCATCGCGACGATCGAAATGCCGGTCGTCCATCCGCTGATCGTGCCGCTGGTCTATGCCGTGCCGGTGCAGTTGCTCGCCTATCACGTGGCGGTGGTAAAGGGCACCGATGTCGACCAGCCGCGCAATCTGGCCAAATCGGTGACCGTCGAATAGCCGCGTTTCCGGCTTCGCCATGCCCTTTCAATCGTTTGCGGCGGTTTACCGGAGCATAACGATTCACGGTTAAGGCGGGTGCGTGAGCAAGCAAAACCCGTCACCGCAACCGGCGTCTTCGCCTGAATTGCCGATTGCCGACGTGCTCGGCCTGTCGCGCAATCCGGCGTTCGATCCGACCCGGCTGCGCAACGACGAATACGCCGAACTGGCGCAGGCCAGTCGCAACCGGATGCTCGCCAGCGCGATCGTCGCGGCATTCGTCGGCGTGGTGTTCACGCCGCTGATCGGGCTCGCCTTCGTCGCCCCTTGGGCCGCGGTGCTCGGCATTGTCATGTACATCTCGCGCCGCACCGATCTGACAATCGCCGATCCTTCGTGCCGCCCCGATCCGGCGCGGCTCGAGCTACTGCAGAACCGCAATGCCTTTGCCGGTGCCGTGTGCTGGGTCGCGGCCTTGATCGGGTTTCCCTGGCTCGCCGGCGGCGCGCAGGAAATCACGCTGCTGCTGGTGATGCTGGTGCTGATGGTCTCGTCGACCTACGTTTTCTCGACCTCGCCGCTGAGCGTGATGATCTATGTCGGCACGCTGGGGCTGGGTACGATCGCATCGCTCGCGCTTCAGGGGCAATGGCAGGCAGCGGGCGGGGCGATCCTGTTCACGATCGCCAGCCTTGTGGCGATCGTGCAGGTGCGCACCGCTTTCGTCAAAGCGCGGCTGGCCGAGGCCGCGGTGACCGAGAAAGAGGAAGTCGTCTCGCTCCTGCTTCGGGAGTTCGAGGAGAACGAGGCCGACTGGCTGTGGGAGGTCGATCCCTCGCGCCGGCTGCGGGCGGTATCGCCGCGTTTCGCCTTTGCACTGGGCCGCACGCAGAGCGAGATCGAAGGCCGTTCGCTGTTCGAGATGATTGCCGGAGCCGGCTGGGAAAGCGGACAGTTCCCAGCCAGCCTTCACGATCTGGCCGAATGCCTCAAGAACCGCGAGAATTTCTCGAGCCTGCTGGTGCAGGTGTCGATCCTCGGCGAGGAACGCTGGTGGGAGCTTTCGGGCGCGCCGATGCGCGACGAACTGGGCCGGTTTACCGGGTTCCGCGGGGTCGGATCGGACGTCACCGAGCAGCGCAATTCTTCGGAAAAGATCGCCTATCTTGCGCGCTACGACACGCTGACCCAACTGCCCAACCGCCTGCAACTGACCGAGGCGATGGGCGAGGCGCTGCGTTATGCCTCGCAATGGCGCGGGCGCTGTGCGTTGCTGATGGTCGATCTGGACCGGTTCAAGTCGGTCAACGATTCGCTTGGCCACATGACCGGCGACAAGCTGCTCGCGCAGGTTTCGGCGCGGCTGCAATCGCTGATGGGCGACCATCAGATGGTGGGCCGTCTGGGCGGCGACGAATTTGCGATCGTGATCCGCGATGCGGGCACGCCGGGCGTGATCGGCGATCTGGCGAAACGGGTGATCCACCGTCTGTCGGAACCCTACATGGTCGATCATCATACCCTGTATGTGGGGGCCAGCGTCGGTTCGGCCGAAGGTCCTCGCGATGGCAGGACGGTCGAGGAAATCATGCGCAACGCCGACCTTGCGCTCTACCAGGCCAAGGATCTGGGCGGCGGGGAGCATTGCCGGTTCGAGCCGGTGCTGCACGCATCGGCAGAAGAGCGCCGCCAGCTCGAAGTCGCCTTGCGCAAGGCCCTGGGCCGCGACGAGATGGTGCTGCATTACCAGCCCGTGGTCGATGCCCGCAGCGAGAACGTGGTCAGTTTCGAGGCACTGGTTCGCTGGAACAGCGCCGAGCATGGCTTTGTCAGCCCGGGCAAGTTCATCCCGCTGGCCGAGGACACCCGGCTGATCGTGCCGATCGGGCAGTGGGTGATGCGCAGGGCGTGCGAGGAAGCGCGCAACTGGCCCGAGCATATCAAGGTCAATGTCAACGTATCGCCCGAACAATTGCTCGAACCCGGTTTCCACCGCGAAGTGGTCGAGGCGCTGGCGGCGACCGGCCTGCGGCCCGAACGGCTCGAGATCGAGGTGACCGAGAGCATTTTCCTGCGCGATGCGAGCGTTGCCCGCAATGCGCTCGAACAGGTGATGGCGCTGGGCTGTTCGGTCGCGCTTGACGATTTCGGCACGGGCTATTCGTCGCTCGGCTACCTGCGCAAGCTCAAGTTCTCGACGATCAAGGTCGATCGCACCTTCGTGCAGGGCGCAGCGCAGGGAAGCGCGGAAAGCCTCGCGATTATCAACGCTGTGGTGGCGATGGCGAAAAGCCTGAAGATGAGCACGACGGCCGAAGGCGTGGAAACCATCGAGGAAGCCGAACTGATCCGCAACCTCGGCTGCGACAAGATCCAAGGCTTTTACTTCGGCCGCCCGATGACCGCGCCCGATGCACTGCGGCTGTTCAATGTCGTCGAAGGGCGGCTCGCCTCCTGATCGCCGCGCGCCGGCGCGGCGCTTGGCGATCAGGCCGATGCGAGGCTGGCGATCAGGCCTTCGAACAACCGCCGCCCGTCAGCGCCGCCAAGCGATGCATGCGCCGCCGGGGCGATCGCGCGTTCGGGGTGCGGCATCATTCCCAGCACCCGGCCATTCTTGCTGACCACGCCCGCAATATCGCGCGCCGATCCATTGACCGCCTCGTTGTAGCGGAAGGCCACCAGCCCTTCGCCTTCGAGCATGTCGAGCGTTTCGCTGTCGGCAAAATAGTTGCCGTCGTGATGCGCGACCGGAATGCGGATCGTCTCGCCCGCATCATAACCTTGCGTGAAGATCGAAGAGGCGTTCTCGACGGTCAGCGCCGCAGTGCGGCAGATGAACCGCTGGCCGGCATTGCGCAGCAGCGCACCGGGCAGCAGCCGCGCTTCGGTCAGCACTTGAAAGCCGTTGCACACGCCCAGCACGGGCACGCCGCGTGCGGCGGCATCGATGACCGCGCGCATGATCGGGCTGGTCGCCGCCATCGCGCCCGAGCGCAGATAGTCGCCATAGGAAAACCCGCCCGGCAGCGCGATCAGGTCGAGCCGTTCGGGCAGGTCGGCATCGCCGTGCCACACCCGGATCGCAGGGGCGCCCGACACCGCTTCCAGCGCGGTTGCCATGTCCCGGTCGCAGTTCGAACCCGGGAAGGTGATCACCGCTGCCCGGAACGCCATCATGCCGCGCCTTCGATAGTGAAGCTTTCGACCACGGTGTTGGCGAGCAGGCGCTCGCACATCGCCTTGATCGTGTCGTGATCGGTGCCATCGGCGAGATCGAGTTCGATCAGCCGGCCGACCCGCACATCCTCGACGCCTTCGAAACCGAGGCCTTCGAGCGCGTGGTGCACCGCGCGGCCCTGAGGGTCGAGCACGCCGGGCTTCAATCGGACGAGAACGCGCACTTGCATGGCCGGATGCTCCGTTGATTGGGGTCTGACGGCACATGGGGGCCGCTTGCGGGGCCCGCTATAGCGTCCTCGGGCGCAGGTGCAATCGGGCTCGTGACGCCGGCGTTTGAACGCGGGCGTGGCAAGACGTGTCACATCGATGCAACAGGTGTCTCGGGAACGTCGCGGACAGAGCATTGTGCGCGGGCGCATGCTGCCTCGATCCTCGCGCGAATCGGGCAAAAGTGGCACGGCGCGCGGGCACACGATCTGCATCCGAGCAGACGCAACCATGGGGTAATCCGATGCCACACCGCTTCTTAGCCATCCGTGCCGCGTGGGCCGGCTCCTCGATCCTCGCCGCTGCCGCCATCGGCCTTGTCGCAGCGCCTGCCGCCGCGCAGGACAATGCCGGCGACGCCGCCGCCGCCGCCGAGAGCGAAGGCCAGCTCGACACCATCATCGTCACCGCCAACCGCCGCGCCGAAAGCCTGCAGGACGTGGCGGTGTCGGCTGACATCCTCGATCAGGAACGCGTCGGCGCGGTGTTCAGCGCGGGCGCGGATATCACCGCGCTGGCCGGCACGGCGCCCGGCCTCAACGTCGAAAGCTCGAACGGGCGCGTCGCGCCGCGGTTCTATATCCGCGGCCTCGGCAACACCGATTTCGATCTGGCCGCATCGCAGCCGGTCTCGGTGATTCTCGATGATGTCGTGCTCGAGAACGTCACGCTGAAAAGCTTCCCGATCTTCGATGTCGAACGCGTTGAAGTGCTGCGCGGGCCACAGGGCACATTGTTCGGGCGCAACACGCCCGCCGGGATCGTGAAGATCGAATCGATCAAGCCAACCCACGACATGCGCGTGGCGGCCTCGGCCTCCTATGGCAGCTTCGATACGCTCTCGGTCAATGCCGCGATCGGCGGTTCGGTCATCGAGGACCTCGTTGCCGCACGTATTTCGGGCCAGCTGCAAAAGCGTGGCGACTGGATCGACAACGGCTTTACCGGCCGCGAGAATTCGCTGGGCGGTTACACCGATTTTGCCGCACGCGGGCAGCTTCTGATCACCCCGGCCGACCGCGTGAGCATCCTCGCCTCGCTCAACTACCGCGATCTTGACGGCTCCTCGACGATCTTCCGCGCCAACGTGCTGGGGGCAACCACCGCGCAGCCGGGCAACACCAACCAGCTCAACGACAATTACGATCGCGACCGTGTGTTCTACGATGCGGGCGGCGGCAACATCGCGCGCTACGAACAGCTTGGCGCGAGCGTGACCGGCACGGTCGAGTTCGACGGTGCGACGCTGACCGCGATCAGCAGCTACTGGTCGAGCGAAGGCAGCAGCCGCGGCGATGTCGATGGCGGTTTCGGCGCGGTGTTCCTGCCGGGTGGCGGCGGTCCGGGCCTGATCCCGTTCCCTTCGGACACGCGCGATTCGCTCGATCTGGAACAGCGCACGCATGAACTGCGGCTCGCCTCGGACAGCGACGGGCCTTTGAGCTGGCAGGTCGGCGGCTATTATTTCGACAGCGATTTCGATGTCACCACGGTCGGCTTCACCTTCCCGCCGCCGGTCACCGTCAACCACACCAACGAAGCCTGGGCGGTGTTCGGCCAGCTGGGTTATCAGCTGACCGAAGCCGTGCGCGTCACCGGGGGCTTGCGCTATACCGACGATCAGAAGAATTTCTTCGTGCGTTCGGGTGCCGCACCGCAGCCGCGCAGCGTGGGCGACAAGAACGTCGACTGGGACATCAGCATCTTTGCCGACGTGTCGGATGATGCCAGCGTCTATGCCAAGGCCGCCAATTCGTTCCGCGGGCCGACGATCCAGGGCCGCGATGTTGCCTTCTTCAGCCCGCCTTCGGTGGCGCAGTCGGAAAACATCACGTCCTACGAAATCGGCTTCAAGAGCGAGCTTGCCGACCGGCGCGTTCGCCTGAACGGCGCGACCTATTACTACACCGTCAGCGATCCGCAGTTCACCGCGGTAGGCGGCGCAGGCAATCTGGTGCAACTGGTCAACGCCAACAAGGGCGAGGGCTGGGGCTTCGAATTCGACGGCGCGTTCCAGATCACCCCGCGCTTCCTCGTCACGCTGGGCGCGGCTTACAACAACACCGAAATCAAGGATTCCACGCTGGCCGTGGGCACCTGTTTCCAGTGCACCGTCACCGATCCGACCCGCGTGATCGGCGGCAGCACCCGCGCGCTGATCGACGGCAACCCGTTCCCCAACGCACCCGAATGGAGCGGCGATCTGACCGCGCGCTATGGCATCCCGGTTGGCAATGACGGCGAATTCTTCGTCTTCACCGACTGGGTCTATCTGGGCGAAACCAACTTCCTGCTTTACGAAAGCAGGGAATTCAACGCCAAGAGCCGGTTCGAAGGCGGTCTGAAGGTTGGTTATTCGGGTGGCAACGGCGAATGGGAAGTCGCCGCCTTCGCGCGCAACATCACCGACGAAGACAACGTGCTCGGCGTGATCGACTTCAACAACAACACCGCCTTCGTCAACGAACCGCGCGTGATCGGCGCGATGGTGAGCCTGAAGTATTGAGGCATCCGGCAGGCTGGCGGGCGGTGCCCGCCGGCCTTGCTGACAAGCTTATGGGAGGGCCCTTCTTTTGCGAAGGGAGAACCATCAGGGGAAAGCCGGCAGGAGGCGACCTGCCGGCTTTTTTCGTGGCTTCAGCGCATCGCCGAAGACTTGGCCCCGGCCTCGGGCAGGACGGCAAAGCGCACCGCGGCATCGGGCGCGAGATAGCGCAGCGCGGTCTGGTGGATGGCTTCGGGCGTGATCGCGCCGACGACCTGCGGCACCGCGAGGAACCGCGCGAGCCGCTCGGGCTGGCTCTGCGCGCGCGCGGCAAGCGCGATCCAGCCGCCCAGATCCTTGAGCGCATTGGCATGTTCCTCAAGCAGGGGCTTGCGCGCCCGGTCGAGCACGTCGGCGGACAGCGGGCCTTTGCGCAAGTCGGCGACCAGTGCCGTCATTGCCGCTTGCGTGGCATCCGCCTGATCGGCTGCGACCGAGGCGCTGATCGCGAAGGTGCCGTAACCGGGATAGATCCGGCTCGGGCTCGATCCCGCGGACGGCGAATAGGCCTGCCCCAGCTCTTCGCGTAGCCGGTCGGTCAGTTCGAGCCGCACGATCCGCGCGAGCATTTGCAGCCGCAGCGCTTCGGCATGGTCCTTGTCGTCGGTGGTCGGCCAGACCCATTGCAACAGTGCCTGATCGGGTTCGCCCTTGTGCGTCAGCGGTTTTGCGCCGCGCGCAGGTGTGAAGCTGCGCGTGCGGTTGTCGGTGCGCGGTTCGAACTCCGCCTCGCGCTGCGGCAAGGCGCCGAGCGTCGATGCGACCGTGGCGATCGCGGCGTCGGGATCGATATCGCCCACCAGCGCCACCTCGATCGCGCCCTTGGCCAGCCGGTCGCCGATGGCATCGCGCAAGGCCGCGAAATCCAGGCGTTCGAAGGCAGACTTTGGCTGAAGGCTGAACCGCGGGTCATTGTCCGACAGCACGCCCCCGCTTGCGCTCGACAGCGCGCGCGAAGGGGTCGCGTCCAATGTGTTGAAGAAATTGTCGATGTTCTTGCGATAGCGTTCGACGCCTTCGGGGCGGTAGCCGGGATCGGTCAGCGTCGCGGCGAGCACCTGCATCTGGAGCAGCAGATCGCGCGGGGTGGTGGTGCCGCCGCTGGTGAAGGCGTCCGCTTCGCTCGACAGGCCAAAGCCGACGCTGCGCCCGGCCAGCACGCTGTCGAGCTCGTCCTGACTATGCTTGCCAAGCCCGCCCGCCGCGAGCGAATTGGTCAGATAGGTAGCGAGCGGCGCATCGGCCGTGTTGAGCAGATCGCCGCCATCCACCGCCAGCGAGAAGGCCACGCGGTCCTTGCGCACATCGGTCTGCTTCAGCGTCAGCCGCACACCGTTGGCGAAGCGGATCAGCCGCAGGCCAAGCAATGGCTCGACCGTGTCGGAGACGATCGTGCCCGCAGGGCCGAAATCGGAATAGCCGAAGGCCAGCGCCCCCTGATCGACCGGGGCTGCAATCGCGCGGGCCATGCCTTGGGCGAAGGCAGCGCGCAAAGCCGCCTCGCCGCCCGCAGGCGCCGTGCGCCCTTCGAACCGGATCAGCGGATCGGCAAGCGGCGCGGCATCGGCCAGCATGGCCTGCCACACCGCATCGAGCGTGATCTGAGGCGCTAGCCGTTCGAACTCATCGAGCGCGAATTGCGGCGTGGTGGGCACGCGCTCATCGCTCACCAGCGCCAGCGCCGCGCCGGCAAACACCGCATTGCCGCGCGTATCGGCCGCCTTCACCGCGTTTTCGCGCGCGGTGCGGATATTGGCGATCTGTTCGTCAAGTTCGGCGCGGGTGAAACCATAGGTCAGCGCCTGATTGACTTCGCGCACCGCCGCCGCGACGCCCTTGGCCCATTCGCCGTCCGCCGTGCTCACCGAAAGGCTGGTGATCCGCGCGGCTTCGAAAATGTCGCCGGTGCCGTAGCTCGCGCTGCGGAACGGCGCATCGGCCCCGCGCGCGAGCCGGGCAAGGCGGCGCTCGACGATCGCGTAACCGATCGCACGCAAGAGATTGGTGCGGCGATTGGCGATGGTGTCGGGTTCGTCGCGCCAGGCTGCGAGGCGGCTGATCGTGACGCTTTCGGACAAGGCGGGATCGAGATGGATATCGGTTCGGCCCGATGCCGCGACATCGATCGGCCCGGCATCGGGAACCGCGGGGGCAGGGGCGGGTGCCCAATTGGAAAAGCGCGCCTTGATCGCGGCTTCGACCACATCGACCGGATAATCGCCCACCACCACCAGCACGGTGTTCGCGGGCGTATAGGTGCGCCGGTAGAGCGCGCGAAGTTGCGCGGCGGTGGCGTTTTCGAGCACGTCTGCGGTGCCGATCGGCAATCGCCTGCCATAATGCGCCTGCGGGGTGAGGAAAGCGACGTTGTCCTCGTAATTGCGCAAGGCATAGCCTGCCCGGTCGCGCCGTTCAGCCAGGATCACCCCACGTTCGCGCGCGACCGCGTCGTCGGTGATCGTCAATTCGCTCGCGGTTTCGCGCATCAGCATCAGTGCCGTGCCCAGCAAGGCATCGTCGTTGCGCGGCAGGTTGAGCATGTAGGTGATGTTCTCGAACCCGGTCGACGCATTGGTGTCCGCACCGAAGGCAAGCCCTTCGCGTTCGAGCAGCTTGATCATCTCGCCTTCGGGAATGCCCTTCGATCCGTTGAAGGCCATGTGTTCGAGGAAATGCGACAGCCCACGTTCCGTATCGGTTTCTTCCAGCGCACCCGAACCGATCCGCATCCTGACCAGCGCGGTGCCCGCAGGCGTCGCATTGCGGCGGATGATGTATCGCATGCCGTTGGGCAATTGGCCGAAGGTGTAGCTGCTATCGACCGGCACGTCGCTGGCTGCGAACGGCCAGACGGGGGCGGGCGAAGCGGCCGGGCGGGTCGCCGCGGCGGGCGCAGGCTGATCCTGCGCGGCAAGGCCGGTTGCAAGCGCGAACGGGGACAGGGCCAGCAGCAGGCTGGCAGTAAAAGCTGATTTGCGCATGGATTTCAGGCGTCTCTCGGATCGGGGGTGACCAGACGAGAGACTAGCGCCCGAAACGCGCGTGTCAGCCAGTTTCTTTGCAGGCCTACTTCTTGAGTGGCGGGGGCCCGCGCAGGCGCGAGCGCGCGTGCGACAAGTCGAACACCTCACCCGGGCCATTGTCCTCGGCGTTCAAAAGGCCGAGCCGGCGCGCGACTTCGCGGTAGGCTTCTTCCTCGCCGCCCAGATCGCGGCGGAAGCGGTCCTTGTCGAGCTTTTCGCCCGTGGTCATGTCCCACAAACGGCAGCCGTCGGGGCTGATTTCGTCGGCCAGGATCACGCGGCTGAAATCGCCGTCGTAAAGCCGCCCGAATTCGAGCTTGAAATCGACCAGCCGGATGTCGATCGCGGCGAACATGCCGCACATGAAATCGTTGATGCGGATCGCCATCGACGAAATGTCGTGCATCTCGTCGTTCGACGCCCAGTTGAAGCAGGCGATATGCTCTTCGGAGACCAGCGGGTCGCCCAGCGCATCGTCCTTGTAGTAATATTCGATCAGCGTGTGCGGCAGCGGCTCGCCTTCCTCGATCCCGAGGCGCTTGGAGATCGAACCCGCCGCGACATTGCGCACCACCACTTCCAGGGGAATGATGTCGACCTGCCGGATCAACTGCTCGCGCATGTTCAGGCGGCGGATGAAGTGGGTGGGGATGCCGATATGCGCAAGGCGGGTAAAGACGTGCTCGCTGATGCGATTGTTGATCACGCCCTTGCCGTTGATCGTGCCCTTCTTTTCCGCGTTGAAGGCGGTGGCATCGTCCTTGAAATACTGGATGATCGTGCCCGGTTCGGGGCCTTCATAGAGGATCTTGGCCTTGCCTTCGTAGAGTTTGGTACGACGGGACATCGGCACTTTCCCCTTGGGCCTTGGCCCTTTTCAGCGAATGGTGCCCGAGGGCGGATTTGAACCACCGACACGCGGATTTTCAATCCGCTGCTCTACCCCTGAGCTACTCGGGCATTCGCTGCGAGCGACGGGCTGGATGGCCCGGCGAGCAAATGAGAGCGGCCCTATGGCGAAGCGCGCTGGCCTTGGCAAGAGGCTTTTGTCCACAGGTGCGCAGGAAAATTGCGCGCGGGCTCAATCCTGCTCGCGCCAGCTCTCCTGCGCCAGTTCCTCGGGCTCGGCCGGGCGGCCCGGCACGGCATAGGAATCGGAGAACCAGCGTGCCAGATCGCGGTCGCGGCAGCGCTCGGAACAGAAGGGATGGTGCTTTTCCGAACGCGGCTTGCGGCAGATCGGGCAGGGTTTGGTGGCGGCGGTCATGCGGTCAGAAGCTGGGCATGCGCGGCCTCGATGGCAAGGGCGGGATCGGTGACAATCCGCAATTCGCGCCCGGTGGCCCTCGCAAGCTCGGCGAGCCATGCGTCTTTCAGCTTCGCCTTGAGCGCGGGGTGCACCGCCAGTTCCAATATGCGGCCGGTGCCGCCCGATTGCGCGGCCAGTTCCGCCTGACGCAGCGCCATGCGCGCGGCCATGCCCAGCCTCGCGCGGGCGAAGCGGTGGAGCAGCGAGGGGCCGGTCAACCGCGCTACGATCTGGACAAAGCCGAAGCCGTTCATGCCCGTGCGTTCGTGCGGCCAGTCCGCCAGCGCGGTGCCGAGCGCGGTGTCGACCGCGCGGCGATCCTCCTTCGCCTGCAACGTGGGAAAATCGATCCCGATATTCCCGCCAAGATCGAACCACGCCAGCGCCTGCGCAATCGCGGGCACTGCGGATAGCGCCACGTCGCGCGGCGTGCCGATGCCGTCGATGTCGATCAGGGTCATCGCCGGGGTCACGCTGACGAGAATCTCCCCGCCGGGAAAGGCGAGGCTGCCCGATGATGCCGCGTGCCAGACTTCTTCCCACAAGCCGGCAGGAAAGCGGCGCACGGTGCGGCCTTGGAGAAAGCCTGCCACTGGCGAGAGTGCATCGGCCCCGGCAGCGCGCGCCTGTGCGCGCTTCAATCGCCCGCGTTCGGCAATGCTCGCCCGCGTGATGACCAGATCGAGGCTTTGCCCCTCGGTCACATCCGGGCGAAGGTGATCGACCAGCGCCTCGCTGCCATCGGCGAGCCGTGCCACGCCGCGCCGCGTACCTTTCAATTTCGTCGTCAGCTGCCCGGAAACCTGCGAGCCTGCGGCAAGCTCACCCGGCCAGAGCAGCCTTGCGCTGCGGACCTGTTCGCCTTCGACCAGCAGCGCCCGGGTTTCCCCGATGCCCTCCTCGATCAGCCACTCAGCCAATTGGGAAACCAGCCGCCTTGAGCAGCGCGCGGGTGTGATAGAGCGGCAGGCCCATCACGCCCGAATGGCTGCCCCTGATCCACGCGATCAGCCCCTCGGCCGCGCCCTGGATGGCATAGCCGCCGGCCTTGCCCTGCCATTCGCCGCCCGCCAGATAGGCCCCGATCTCCTCGGCCGAAAGGCGCTTGAAACACACCACGGTTTCATCGAGCCGTTCGCGTAACGACCCATTGGGACCGCGCAGCACCACGCTGGAGAGCACCTGATGCCGCCGCCCGCTCATCAGTTCGAGGCAGGCGCGCGCTTCGGCCTCGGTCTCTGTCTTGGGTAGAATGCGCCGCCCTACGGCAACCACCGTGTCGCCCGCCAGCACGAAGCCGGGCGCATCCACAGCCAGCGCCTTTTCGCGGCCCATGCGCAAGGCATAGGCGCGCGGCAGTTCGCCCTTCAGCGGAGTTTCGTCGATATCGGCGGGCGTCACCGCATCCGCTGCAAGACCCAACCGGCCAAGCAGTTCGCGCCGCCGGGGCGATGCGGATGCCAATGTCAGGTGAACAGCGCCCATCGTCTGGGCCACTGGCCTTATTGCGGGCCGGGGCCGCCGCGACCCGGCATGAAGCGATAGGTGATGCGCGCCTTGGTCAGATCGTAGGGGGTGAGTTCGCACAGCACTTCGTCACCCACCAGCACGCGAATGCGGTTCTTGCGCATCTTGCCCGCCGTGTGGCCGAGCACTTCATGGCCGTTTTCAAGCTCCACCCGGAACATCGCATTGGGCAGCAGTTCTACCACGCGCCCGCGCATTTCGAGGAGTTCTTCCTTGGCCATGTATTCCCTTTGGTTTTGCGTTGCGGCGCACAATGCGCCCGTCGATTGCTGGCCGCGCTTTAGCGATGCGGGAACCAAAAGGGAAGGCTCGTGCGTTAGTGCCCGAAATGCATGACAATGGCTGCCGGCGGGGAAGAGCAACTTTCTGGTCGGGAAATGCCGCAAGCACGGGCGCCACAATCGGCAATCGCCAGCGCCCCGATACCGATTCGAAGGACCATGATGACCCTCTCCCCGTTTTCCCGCGCCTTCTTGCGCACCGGCACCTGTCTTGCCGGAGCCGTGCTGGCCTTTCCGCTGGCCGCCGAAACCGCGCAGCCGCAGCCCGAGCCCGTCGCCGCACAAAGCGAGGATGCCGAGCCCGACAGCGCCAGCGATACCGGCGCGGTGACCGAAATCATCGTGCGTTCGGGCCGGGTGCGCGGGCAATTGTTCGTCGAACAGGCGCCCTTGCTCCAACTCGATGAAGCCGCGATCGCTGCCGAGGGCGTCACTTCGATCACCGATCTTATCGCGCAGATCAGCGCGCGAACGGGGTCTGCCCGCGGGCGCGGGGGCGGCGGGCCGGTGATCCTCGTCAACGGCATCCGCATCGGCTCGTTCCGCGAGTTCGCCAATTACCCGCCCGAAGCGCTGCTGCGCGTCGAGGTGTTTCCCGAGGAGGTCGCGCAGCGGTTCGGTTTCTCGCCCGACCGGCGGGTGATCAACCTGATCCTCAAGGACAATTATTCCAACCGGCAGGCCGATCTGGAATTCGAGATGCCCTCGCGCGGTGGCTATTACCGCACCGAACAGCAGCTCGGCATCCTCAAGATCGCCAATGGTGGGCGGATCAATGCCAATATCGAAGTCAGCGATACCAATCTGCTGACCGAGGACGAGCGCGATGTGCCGCAGACGCCGGGGTCGGTGTCCGATATCGCGGGCGATCCCGATCAGGCGCGGTTCCGCAGCCTGCTGGCCGATACTTTCGGGCTGGAAGCCAATGTCTCGTGGGCCAAGGCCTTCACCGACAGCGGCACATCGGTCAGCGCCAACCTCAACTACGCGCGCGACGAAAGCCGCAGTCTCGATGGCCTCAACACGATCGTCCTGACCGCGCCGGGGCAGGGCGGGGCCAGCGCGCTGCGCACCTTCGGCGAGGACACCCCGCTCGCCCGGCGCAGTTCGACCGATACAATATCGGCCGCAGGATCGCTGACCCGCCCGCTTGGCGCGTTCCGGCTGACCAGCACCTTCGATGGCTCCTTTGCCGGAAGCGAGACCGAGATCGACCGCCGCTTGAGCGAGCCGCAATTGCAGGCGCTGCGCGATGCTGCGCTTGCCGGGACACTGGCGATCAATGGCGATCTGCCCGGCAACACCGCAGCCGGGTTCGACACCGCGCGCAGCCGCAGCATCGTGGCCGGATCGCTGACCACGCTCGAAGGGGGCCTTGCCGAACTGCCCGCAGGCGAAGTGCGCGCGACCTTCGATGTGGGCCTCAACTGGCAGCGGATCGAAAGCGCGGACACGCGCTCGCTTACCGAGGCCAACCTCACCCGCCGCACGCTCTCGACGGGGGCCAATCTGGTCGTGCCGCTGACCAGCCGCCGCGACGAATTCTTGGATGCGCTGGGCGATTTCACACTCAACCTGCAGGCGGGGGTCGAGGATCTCAGCGATTTCGGCGTGCTGGGCGACTGGAATGCCGGGATCACGTGGAAGCCGGTCGACGGGCTCGACCTGTCGGCGACCTATATCTGGCGCGAGGTGGCCCCGGGCCTGTCGGCGCTGGGCAATCCCCAGATCACCAACTTCAACGTGCCCGTGTTCGATCTGGTGCGCGGCGAGACCGTGCTGGCGACTGTGCTGACCGGCGGCAATCCCGACCTTCCGGCCGAAACCCAGCGCGACTGGAAATTTTCGGCCAACTGGGAACTGCCCTTCTGGGAAAATTCGCGCTTTCAGGTTGATTACATCCGCAACCGTTCGGACAATGTGGTCAGCGCCTTCCCGCAGATCGCGCCGGGAATCGAAGCGGCGTTTCCGGGCCGCGTGACACGCGATGTCGACGGGCGGATCGTGCGTGTCGACCGGCGTTCGGTGAGCTTTGCCGAAACGAAGGCAGACCGGATCCAGTTCACGCTGTCGACCAACGGCAGCATCGGCGCGCCGCCCGAAGGTCAGGGTGGGCCGGGCGGGGGACGCTTCGGCGGCGGCGGGCGTTTCGGCGCAATGGCCGCGGCACCGGCGCCGGCTGCGGCTGCATCCGCCCAGCCTGCACCGCCGACGACCGGCGCTGCACCCGCTCCGCAGGCGGCTGGCGCGCCGCCGGCTGGCGGTTTTGCCCCGACACAGGCGCAGCGCGACCAGTTCATGGCGTTCCGCACGCGGCTCTGCGCCGATGACGGGCAGGCCTTCCTTGAAAAGCTCGCCGCTGCGATCGACAGCGGCGCGGACATCTCGGCGGAGTATCCGGGCGTTGACCCGGCGCGCCTTGCACCGATGCTGTCGCGCCTGCGCGGCGAGGATGGCAAGCTCGACCCCGCCAGGCTCGCGACTTTCCGCACCCGTATCTGCGCGATCGATCCGGCGATGATGGGCGGCGGCAGTGCGCCCGGTGCAGCGCCGGCACAGGCCGCAGGCGGCGCACCTGCGGCGGCAGGCGGCGGCGCTCCGGCGTTCAACCCGCTGGCGGGCGGGCGGCAGATGCAGGGCTGGCGTTATTTCGCCAACCTCACGCACACGATCGAGCTCGCCAACGAAATCCTGATCGCGCCGGGTCTCGATCCGCTCGACCAGCTCGATGGCGAGGCGACCGGTGCCTTTGGCCAGCCGCGCCATTCGAGCCGTCTGGAAGCGGGCCTGTTCGGCAAGGGCGTGGGCTTCCGCCTGTCGGGGATCTACACCGGCGAAACCCGGCTCGACGGCGCGGCGGGCGCGACCGATCTGTTCTTCGACGACATCGTCACTTTCAACCTGCGCGTGTTCGCCAACATGGGCGAAGTCACCGGCAAGAACGAAGGCCTGTTCAAGGACCTGCGCGTCAGCCTCGTCGCCGACAACCTGTTCGACGCCCAGCGCCGCGTGCGCGATTCGAACGGGGTGACGCCGATCAATTATAACGCCTTCGTGATCGACCCGCTGGGGCTTTACCTCGGGCTCGACTTGCGCAAGCTGTTCTAGCCGCGCGCCTGGGCGAGCGCCTCGGCGCAGGCATGGCCGCTCGCCCAGGCCCACTGGAAGTTGTATCCGCCGAGCCACCCGGTCACATCGACCGCCTCGCCGATGGCATAGAGGCCGGGGACCTTGGCGGCTTCCATCGTCCGGCTGGACAGCTCGCCCGTGGCGATTCCGCCGGCGGTGACTTCGGCCTTGGCATAGCCTTCGGTGCCATTGGGCACGAAGCGCCAGTCGGCCAGCTGGCCCTGTGCGCGGCGAAGATCGCGGTCCGACAGATTGCCAAGCTCGCGGTCCAGCCCCAGCCGGTCCGTCAATGCATCCGCCAGCCGCGCGGGCAACCGTTCGCGCAGCAGCGTGCGCAGCGTCGCCCTCGGCCGGTCGCGCTTGGCATCGACCAGCCAGTCGGTCGCGGCATCGGGAACGAAACTGATCGCGACCGGATCGCCGTGCCGCCAATAGCTCGACACCTGAAGGATCGCCGGGCCCGACAACCCCTTGTGCGTGAACAGCGCGGCTTCCGCGAATTCGGCCTTGCCCGCCCGCGCGCGTACCGGGGCGGCGACGCCCGACAATTCGCGAAACAATACGTCCTCGCCCCCCAGCGTCAGCGGGACGAGCGCGGGGCGCGGTTCGGCGACCTTCAATCCGAACTGCCGCGCCAGCCGATAGGCAAAATCGCTCGCCCCCATCTTGGGGATCGACGGGCCGCCGGTGGCGATCACCAGCGCGGGCGCGCGCCAGATGCGGCCATCGGATGCGGTGACGGTGAATTGCCCGTCCTCCCCCCGTGCAACGGCAGCGATATCGACCCCGCAGGTCAGCGCCACCTGTTCGCGCGGACATTCCTCCAGCAGCATGTCGACGATCTGCCGCGCCGAACCGTCGCAGAACAATTGGCCCAGCGTCTTTTCATGCCACGCGATCCCGTAGCGTTCCACCAGCGCGATGAAATCGGCGGGCGTGTAGCGCGCCAGCGCGCTCTTGGCGAAGTGTGGGTTGGCGGATAGGTAATTGGCCGGCCCTGCGCCAAGGTTGGTGAAGTTGCACCGCCCGCCGCCCGAAATCAGGATCTTCTTGCCCGGCGCATCGGCCTTTTCCAGCAAGGCCACGCGCACCCCGCGCTGCCCGGCCTGGCCCGCGCAGAACAGGCCCGCGGCGCCCGCGCCAAGGATGATGACATCGCTGTGTTCCATGCCCTCGCGGATAGGCGAGCGCTGCGCAAATGCCAATCACCGCCACGCCCTGCCGCATGCGCGCCTTCGATCCGGCGCGTTCGCGTGACTTTTCAGGGAACTTGCCCACGCCCGCGCCCTTGTCTCCCGTCACACAGCGCGCAAGCTTTTGCGAAGGCAGCGCGCAAAGAGGAGAAGAACAATGAAGATTTCCGACAACACCCATGTCGCCGTGATCGATGGCGAACGCTTCGTGTGGCTGCGCAACAGCGGCACTGAAGCCGACCCGCAGCTCGAAGCGGTCGACACCCCCGAAATGGATGGCACCAATCGCAGCCAGGGCGGACAGCGCCACTCGATCACCTCGGGCGAACCGGCCGGCAATGATCTGGACGAGGCCGCGCATGTGGCGGCGGTGGCCGAATGGCTCAACCATCAGGCCAAGACCAACAAAATCGAAAACCTGATCGTGGTCGCCGACAAACGTTCGCTGGGCGAATTGCGCCGCCATTACCATGTCGAACTCGAACAGCGTCTGGTGGGCGAGATCGGCAAGGAAATGACCAACCAGTCGCTCGGCGACATTACCGCGGCAATCGCGGCGGCCTGATCAAAACTGCCCGCAGGGGAATTGCCAAGCGGGTAGCGCAGTCCCTATCTGCACCCCATGGCCCGAACCCCCGCAGGCACCCCCAACGATCCGCGCGGCGCGGAGCGCTTCAACGAAGCGCGCGCCGCGCAGACCGTGGCCGGTGCCAAACCCGATCTTCAAGGCGGCGTCGATGCGATCCGCGAAACCGTGCGGGTGCTCAAACCGATCCCCGGCGTTTACCGCATGCTCGATCGGCAGGGCGAGGTGCTCTATGTCGGCAAGGCGCGCAGCCTGAAGGCGCGGGTGGCCAATTACACGCAGGTTGCCGGGCTTTCGGGGCGGCTCCAGCGGATGGTCAGCCAGACCCGCAGCATGGAGATCATCACCACCAATTCGGAAGCCGAGGCGCTGCTTCTGGAAGCGCAGCTGATCAAGCGGTTCCGCCCGCCGTTCAACGTGCTGCTGCGCGACGACAAGAGCTTCCCCTTCATCCTGCTGCGCGCCGATCACACATTTCCGCGCATCCAGAAACACCGCGGCGCGCGCCGGGCCAAGGGCAATTATTACGGCCCGTTCGCCAGCGCGGGCAGCGTCAACACCACGCTGAACGCATTGCAGAAACTGTTCCTGCTGCGCTCATGCACCGACAGTTTTTTCAACAATCGCGACCGGCCCTGCCTGCTTTACCAGATCAAGCGCTGCTCGGCGCCGTGTGTCGGGCGGATCGATGCCGAAGGCTATGATGCGCTGGTGCGGCAGGCCAAGGATTTCCTGTCGGGCAAATCGGGTGCGGTGCAGGCCGATCTTGAACGGCAGATGGCCGATGCGGCCAAGAACCTCGATTTCGAAACCGCGGCGATGCTGCGCGATCGCTTGCGCGCGGCGACCTTCATTCAGGGGTCACAGGCGATCAACGCGGTCGGGCTGGGCGATGCCGATGTCTTCGCGCTGGCGGCGAAGAACGGGCAGATGAGCGTGCAGTCCTTCTTCATCCGCGGCGGGCAGAACTGGGGCCACCGCGCGCTGTTTCCGCGCCACACCAGCGATGTCGACGAGGCGCAGGTGCTCGCCGATGTGATGCTGCAATTCTACGAGGAAGTGCCGCCGCCGCCGACAATCCTCGTCGACCGCGAATTGCCCGAGGCCGAGCTGATCGAGGCCGCGCTGTCCGAACTTGCCGGGCGCAAGGTCAGGCTGTCGATCCCCGAACGCGGCGACCGGCGCAAGCTGATGGCGCAGGCGCAGCGGAATGCGGTCGAGGCGCTTGATCGGCGGCTGGCGGAGACTGGCACCAAGGCGCGGCTCAACCGCGAGCTTGCCGAATTTCTCGAACTCGACAGCCCGCCGCAGCGGATCGAGCTTTACGACAACAGCCATATCCAGGGCACCAAGGCGGTGGGCGCAATGGTCGTCGCCGGGCCGGAAGGCTTCGAGAAGGGCCAGTATCGCAAGTTCAACATCCGCGAGGCGCAATCGAATGATGACTTTGCGATGATGCGCGAAGTCATGGCGCGGCGCTTCCGCAACTTTGCCGAAAGGCAGGAAAACCCCGCGGCGAAACCCGGCGGGCACGAAACCGTGCTGCCCGATCTGATGCTGATCGACGGCGGCAAGGGCCAGCTGTCCAGCGTGATGCGCGTGCTCGAGGAGATCGGCATCGCGGACGAGGTCGCGGTGATCGGGATCGCCAAGGGCCCGCACCACGGGCGCGAGGGGCGCGAGGTGTTTCATTTTCCCGACGGGCGCGAGAAGATGCTGCCCGTCAATGCGCCGCTGTTGTTCCACCTGCAGAACCTGCGCGACGAGGTGCACCGCTATGTCATCGGCGCGCACCGGGCCAAGCGGTCGAAGGCGATCACCGCAAGCCCGCTTGACGAGATCCCGGGCATCGGTCCGGCGCGCAAGCGCGCGCTGCTGCTGCATTTCGGCACCGCGAGCAAGGTGCGGGCCGCGGCGCTCGAAGATTTGCAGCGTGCGCCCGGGGTGAGCGCGACCGTGGCGCGCAAGGTCTATGATTTCTATCACGCGGGCGGGTGATACCCGCAGGCGGCGCGGGCAGGGTGGTTTTGGTGCGGCCCTGACCCCGGTTAGACCCCGTTCAGACCCGCGTTAGAGCCGTTTTGCTGCCGGTTTGCAGCACTGTTTCACGTGAAACACTGCAAGAAAAAAGGGGCGGACCGATGCGGCCCGCCCCCTTTTTGCACTTACATCCCGTCGAGCGCCTTGCTCACCAGGATATTGACCGAAACGCGGCGGTTCTGCGCGCGCCCGGCAGCGGTGGTGTTGTCCGCAGCCGGATCGGCGGTCGCCATGCCGGTCGGGGTCAGCATGCGGTAAGGCTTCCACTTGCAGACCTGCTGCAGGTGGTTGACCACGGCCGCAGCGCGCTTTTCCGACAGCGTCTGGTTGACCTCCTGCGAGCCGGTGATGTCGGTGTAGCCGAGCACCAGCATCAGCGAGTTCTCGTCCGCACCGGCGGTCTGCGCAGCGGCGCAAAGTTCGTTCTTCGCCGCCGGGCTCAGGGTCGCACGGCCGGTGTCGAAATAGACGTTGGTCGTGCCCTTGAGGTTGTACTTGTCGATGTCGCCCAGACGGCCGCGCAGCGCTTCGGTGGCGGCAGCGTTCTGCTGGATCGCCGCGCCCTGTTCGCCGAACTGCTGCTGCGTCCCGCCGCGGATCATCGCCGCGATCATGCGGTCATCGCTGGTGAAGCGCACCTCGCTGGCGACCAGACCTTCGGCATATTTCGAGGTCTTGATAGTGACGGGCAGGCCGTTGAGCAGCGCCGACTGGTCGAGCGTCTTGTTGCCGATGCCGAGGAAACCGCCGCGGGTGCGGATTTCGGTTTCGCTGTGCAGCGTGACCATCGTCACCGTGCCGTCATCCCCGGTGATCTGCAGACGCGAACCCTTGCGCGCCGAAATGATCCCGGAAACGCGCGGGCCTTCCTCCATTTCCGCAAGCGGGGGGAGGTTGCCGTAGACGGTGGTTTCCATGTCGTAGTTGGCCTGGCCTGCGGGCGCGGTCTGCGCGGCAAGGCCCGATGCCGCGGCGGCGCCCAAAAGCGCGGCCAGCATGATGCGGCGGGGGGTGTTCATGGCGGTTTTCACTGATTGTTGCTCCTGACATTGGGCCCGCGATCCCGGTCGGGCCCCTATGCGTCGTGTTGCGCGGCGTCCGGTTGTTGGCCGGCACCTTGCCCGTACATGAACGCGCGTGCAAACACCCCGTCAGGAGCGGGTAACCGGGTTTCCGGTTGCGGTGAGCCGAAGGTCAAGGCACGCGGCCAAACCCGGTCAACGTCCCAATTCTGCCGCAATCCAGCGGTCGATCTTGGATTCGAGCACAACCAGCGGCAGCCCGCCGGTGTTCAGGATCTGATCGTGGAATTCGCGAATGTCGAACCGCTTGCCAAGCCTCGTTTCCGCCCGCTTGCGCAGTTCCTGGATCTTGAGCGCGCCGATCTTGTAAGCCAGCGCTTGCCCTGGGATCGCGATGTAGCGGTCGACTTCGGCAACCGCATCGGTGCGCGACATGCCCGAATTGGTCAGCATGTAGGTGATCGCCTGATCGCGGGTCCACCCCTTGGTGTGGATCCCGGTGTCGACCACCAGCCGCATCGCGCGCAGCTGTTCGTCCTGCAAGGTGCCGTAACGGTTCCAGGGGTCCTTGTAGAACCCCATCTCGTAGCCCAGCGTCTCGGCATAGAGCGCCCAGCCTTCGACATAGGCCGTGGTGCCGCCGAACCGCATGAAGGCGGGCAGCGCCTCGTTTTCTTGAGCCAAGCTGATCTGGAAGTGATGCCCCGGCGCGCCTTCGTGCAGGTAGAGCGTCACGATCCCCGGCGTGGTGCGCGTGGGCAGATCATAGGCGTTGAAATAGAACACGCCGGGCCGCGTCCCATCGGCCGAGCCCTGCTCATACGATCCGCCCGCTTCGAACTGTTCGGTCGCCGGATCATAGGGCCGGATTTCGAGCGGCGTCTTGGGCACCTTCGAAAACAGCGCGCCGATCCGTGCATCGACGTCGCGACCGGTCTGGTAATAGGCCTCGGTCAGCGCCTCGCGGCTTTTGGGCTGGAACTTGGGGTTGGTGGCGACATAGTCGAAGAACTGCGCCAGCGTGCCCTTGAAGCGCACCTCCTTCTTCAGCTTTTCCATCTCGCCCCGGATCCGCGCCACCTCGGACAGGCCGAGCTGGTGGATGGTGTCGGGATCGAGCGGGAGCGTGGTCGAATCCTCGGCCAGCAGCGCGTAGAGTTCCTTGCCGCCCTTCATCTGCGACAGGCCGATGCTGTCGCGCGCGGCGGGCAGATATTCATCGCGCAGGAAATTGCGCAGACGTTCGGTTGCAGCGTAAAGTTCGGTAGTCTTGGCCTGATAGGCCGCGGTCAGCCGGGTGCGATCCGCGGGGGATACCTCATCGGGGAACGCCTTGCTCGGCGCCATGAAGGGCGAGTCGGCGAGCGGGGTGTCAAGCTGCGTGGTCAGCTGCGTGACCATGATCCCGACGGTCAACTTGGTTTCGAGCACGCCTGCGCGCATCCCCTGCCGGAACCGCCCGATCGCGCGGTCGAGGAAGGCGATGTAATCGTCGTGGCGCGAAAGGTTGTCTTCGTAGTTCGCGAGCGTCTTGAACGGCGCGGCCCCCTTGCCACTGGCAAAGTTGGGGTAGGAATTGTGGAAGCCGAAGAAGTGGTTGAGCGGCCGCACCTCGGTCAGCGCACGCACCGCATCGGTCGTGCCGGCAAGCGCGCGTTCCTGCGTGTAACGGAACACGTCATAGGCCAGCTGGTCGGTCGCATCGAGGCTGTCGCGGTCGATCTGTGCCAGCAGCGCAAGGTTGAGCTTGGTATCGGTGCGCGCGGCGATGAAATTCGAGTCGGTCAGAAAATCGCCGAGACGGTCGGCCCCCTCGTCGTCGCCGCGATAAAGGCGGCTGAGCGGATCGAGTGCAAGCGCGCGCGCATCGGCATCGGCGAACAAGGCAAACAGGCGGTCGTGGCTGCTTTCCGATGCACTGGTCGCGGCAACCGCCTCGGCAGGCGCGGACTGCGCCAGCGCAGGCGCTGCAGCCGCCAGCAACAGCGCGCTCGAAGTGGCAAGGGCAAGGCGCAGGGTCATGGGCTGAATTTCCGGTCGCTTGAGGGAATGGCAAGCGCGGCGCGCTACGTCAGCGATGCGCGCCCTGCAAGCTCTGCGGCGACCAGCGTCATCCCGCCTTCGACCGGCGGCATGGCGGGTAGGCCGCTTGGGAAAAGGCAGCCCGTATCAGGTGGGCGCGAACCGCGCTGCATGAAAGGCCGCGTCCTTGCGCAATTGGTCATGTTCGACCCAGACGGAATGCGTGCCCGAGCAGATCTTGTGCGGCAGCGCGAGGCGGCAGATCGGCCCTGCCGCGATATTGCCTGCATCAAGGATCGCGCATTCGGACGTGCCAGAGTTCTCGTCGATCAGGAAGGTGATCAGATAGCCATCATCCTCGCCGGTAGCGCCTTTCCGGGGGATCATCGGACTTTCGCTCGCATAGACGCCTTCTGGCAGGGACAAGACCTGTTCTTCGCCGGTCTCGGTGTCGTGGCGGACATAGCCGTTGAACAGGAACCAGCCGGGCCGCGTGGTGGTCGACCAGACATACCGGCTCTTTTGCATCGCATAGGCGGGATTGATCATCCCGAATTCGACGATGCGCTCGGTTAGCCGTTCTTCGCGGGTTTCGCCGGTCTTGAGGTTGAACCGCCAGCGGTGCAGCCGGCTCTGGAAGGAGTGTTCGTCGACATAGGCCATCATGTGGCTATAACGTCCCATTTCCTCGAGCGGGTCGGGCATGGGCTTGGCCTGATGATAGCCTTCGAGGATCACCTCGTCGCCGTCCTCCCACGCGTTGGTCCAATGGAGCACGTAGGTCGGCGCAGCCTCGAACCAGCGAATGTCCTCGGGCTGACCATGCCGCGGGATCAGTGCGAAACGCGTGGGCACGCCGTCATGGATGCGGGCGGCGTGGATGTTGCGCTCCAGCAACTCGCCATCCCAGTAAAGCGGCATGTCGTTGAGGATCGACCAGTTCTTGGTGATCGCCATGTCATGCGGCAGGCGCGGGCCGGGCAGCGGGACGGGGAGATAATGGACCAGCGCGCCGCTGCGATCGACCACGCCGTAGTGCATGAAGGGGGCATGCTTGGAGTAGTTGAAGAACATCATTTCCCCGGTCGTCTCGTCGACCTTGGGGTGGGCCGAAATGCCATCGAGCGGCACCCAGGGCGCCTTGCCCCGGCTCGCCAGCGTCACGGGGTCGAGCATCCACGCCTCGCCGCACTGATACAGCGTCGCGTAGGCCGTGCCGGCATGAACGATGATATCTGTCGAACCGGTGTCCTTGAGGCCCCCGTGCGCGCCGAAACCGGGGCGTACGCTCGTGCCCCACGGGTCCATCAACCCGCCCCACAACGATCGGCCCGCAATCTGCTCGGCCTCGAAACAATGCGTGCGCACGAAGCGGTTGCGATAGCTTGCCTTGCCACCCGAAATGTTGACCTGATGGATCATCGCATCGCCATCGAAGGGGTGATGCCGGCCCAGCGGCTGATGCACCTGATTTTCGGTGTTGCGCAGGTAAATGCCGTCGATATCGGCAGGAATTGCGCCTTCGATCACGCGCAGTTCGGCCACATCGACCTCTTCGTGGCACGGGGTCCACGGTCCGGTCAGATAGGGGTGGTTCGACGGCTCCAGCGTGGTTTTTACCGGCGGATGGCGCGTGATCTGCATGTCTCTCTCCCTCGGGTGAGAAGATGCTTGAGCCGCGCCCCGCTGGCAAGCGCACGAAATTTTGATCCTGATCAAGGCGGATGCCCGGGCAGGAGCGCATAAGCGTGAAGCATATCGGGAGAGCTGCCATGAAAACCATTCTGCTGCACATCGACCACGACCGCGCCATGCCCGCACGCCTGCAGGTCGCGCTTGATCTGGCGCGGGCCTGCAACGGCCACATCACCTGCCTTCAGGCGGTCAGCTACGATGTTTTCATGCCCGGCGATTTCTATGGCTCGGCGATCGCGGCGGCGCTGCCGGTGATCAAGGAGAATGCCGAGAAGCTGCGCGCGCAGACCGAAGCCGCACTCGAACATGAAGGCGTGCCGTTCGACTGGCGGTTCGAATACGGGGTCGCCGCTCAGCGCCTGATCGCTGCCTCGCCGCTGGCAGATATCGCGCTACTCGGCCCGGCCGAGACGGGAGGCGACGGACGCGGGCCTTCGGCGCTGGTGGGCGATGTGGTGCTGCGGGCGGGCCTGCCGGTGCTGGTGGTGCCGGAAAACGCCAAAAGCTTTGATGTGGGCGCGCCGATGCTGGTCGCCTGGAACGGTTCGGCCGAAAGCGCCCGCGCGCTGCGGGCAGCGGTGCCGCTGTTGGCCTGCGCGTGCGAAGTCACGCTCGCCTGCGTTACCGAAGATGCGGCGAAGACGGGGTTCGATCTGCCATCGACCGAAGGCGCGAAATATCTCGCCCGCCACGGCATCGCCTGCGAAATGGTCGAACTTCCGCGGGGCGAGGGGGATGTCGCGGCAACCCTGCTGGCCGCCGCCGGAGTGCGCGGCTGCGGGCTGATCGCGATGGGTGCCTATGGCCACACGCGCCTTGCCGAATTGGTGCTTGGCGGCGTCACGCGCCGGATGCTGAGCGCGCCCGAAATTCCCGTTCTGCTGGCGCATTAGTTTGTCCGCACGCCATCCGGCGGGCAAAATCCTCGCTCACACGCCCTGTGGGCGCGTCGCTGCGGGCGGCCGGTCGGCCGTGCGGCGCTGCGCGCCGACACGGTCCTTATGATTTCGGAACCCGTTTGCGCATCATGCCTTCCTGCGCGACGCTGGCGACAAGTTCTCCGGCGAGGTTGAAGATCCGCCCGCGGTTGAACCCGCGCCCGCCGCCCGACCACGGCGCATCGGTCGCGTAAAGCAGCCATTCGTCCGCCCGCGCATCGCGGTGGAACCACAGTGCATGGTCGAGGCTCGCGCCGACAAGTTCGTTGCGCATCCACGACAGGCCATGCGGCAGCGCGCTGGTGCCGAGCAGCGTGTAGTCACTGGCATAGGTGATGATCGCGCGGTGCAGTTCGGGCGTGTCGTCTGCACCGGTGATCGGCGCGCAGATCCGGAACCAGCTGTGCGCGCGCGGCTCTTTCGGCTCGCGGCTCATCCAGTGCAGCGCGTCGCAGGTGCGCATCTCGATCGGTCGCGCGCGCAGCATCATCCGGCGCTGCTGGTCGGACAGCCTGTCGCCCCATGCCGCGGCAAGGTCGCGGCGCTGGTCCATGTCGGTGCGCAGGGTGTCGGGCAGCGGCACATCGGGCATCGGCGAATCGCTGTGTTCCAGTCCCTCCTCGGGAAGCTGGAAACTGGCGGTGAGGTTGAGGATAGGGACCGCGATCCCGTCCTCGTTCTCCTGCGCTGCCACCACCCGGCGATTGGCAAAGCTGCGCCCGTCGAAATCGCGCTCGATGCGGTATTCGATCGGCGCGCCCTCGCGTCCGCCGCGCAGGAAATAGGCGTGGAGCGAATGCGCGCGCTTGCCGTCGGTCACGCTGGCTTGTGCGGCCTGAAGCGCCTGCGCGAGCACCTGCCCGCCGAACACCCGCCCGATCCCGTCGGTCTGCGGCGGTCCGGCAAAGACATCGGCGGCGCGTTTTTCGACCGTCAGCAACCGGATCAGACCGGCGGCAAGCTGCGCAGGGGTGGGTTCCTCACTCATCGCGCAAGGCCATGCGTGCCGGTCAGGATCGCGTCAAGCCGAGCTTGCGCATTGCGCGGAATGCATAGGCCTTGGCGTAATTCTGCTGCGGGAAGCGGCCGGGTGCGCGCGGGCGAAACCCGCGTTCGCGCAGGATCGCATTGAAGGTGCGCGCATCGCTTTCGCGGTAGCTCCATTCCGAACGCCACGTGATCGACAGCGAGACCGATGGGGCCGGGCCATTGCGCACGAAATGCGGTGCCATCACCGGCACGAACAAGGCCTCGCCCGGGCCGATCGCGAACGGAGTGCCGTGGGCCAGCATTGCATCGTCCCAGCGCAATTCACGCGGGCCGCCGGTGTGATAGGTCTCGTGCGCTTCGTCGGGCACGAACCGCGTGTCGCCGGCGGGAAACTGCGTCATCACCTTGCTGCCGCGGATCTGGAGCAGGATGTTGTGTTCGGGATCGAAATGGTAGGGCGTCATCGAATTGGGGCTGGAGACGAAGATGAATCCCTGCGGCTTGAGCAACGCGCCGGTCGCCGCTTCGATTTCGGCGCGGATCTCGCCGAGCAGCCCCATCAGCAAGGCCTCGTAGGCGGGGACCTGTTCGATATTCTTGAGCACCGCCCAGCTTTCGGCCTCGGCCACGCGGCGGATCGTTTCGGCGATCGTCAGCCCGTTGGGGCCCGGCTTGCCATCGACCCCGATCGGCAGATCGCCGCGGTTGTATTCGACCGATGCGGGCGGCAGCCCTTCGGCCAGCTGCGCCAGCGCCTCGATCTCGAGCAGCGGATGGCTGGTGAGCGAATGCTTCAGGATATGCGGGACTTCGGGATAGTGCGCGGCAAACTGCGCACGTGCGGAGGGATCGAAGACGGTCACAGGCAGCGCGGTGTCATGGGGCGCGGCAAACCGGGCAGGGGCGTTCATGCGTGGCTCCTCGGGCGGGTTTCATAGGCCTTGAGCAGGCGGAAAACGGCGCGGCGCACGGGGCCGCCGATTGCAATGTTACGGCTGACCATCGCGCGCCTGGAGCGCCACAGCCGTTCGATCATCGGGTGGCCCTGGACCGCGCAGCTGTCGGCCCAGCCGAAGCCCGGCTTTTCGAGCAGCGCGAGGTTTTCGAGCTGCAACAGCATGCCGGGCGAAAACCGCGCATAGGCTTCGTCGAAAGCGGTCTTGTAACTGTAGACGCCGGGCAGGGTAAGGAAATTGACCAGCATCGCAATCGCGCGGCCATCGATCCTGAGCGCGAGCCGTTCGAGCCGTCCCGCTGCCGCTGCGCCGGCCAGCGCCTCGATGAACAATGCCCGCGTGTCGGGGGACGAGACCAGCGCGGAACCCGCCGCGCCTTTCCAGCCCGCCGCCTCGAGCGCCAGAAACTCGGCGGTCCATGCGGCAAGCCCCGCATCGCCCTCCACCCGGTCGAAGGTGAGCGTGCCTTCTTCGGCAAGCCGGTTGTGCTGGCGGCGAAGCTCCTTGCGCTTCTTCGCGCTCATCGCCGCATCGCAATAGGCGGCGGCCGAAACCTTCCCTTCGAGCATCGCGCGTTCCTCGCGCGCGGCGACGTAATGCGCGCGCGGTGCGGCGGCGAGCACGCGGGTCAATGCGGCATCGAGCGGACCGCCCTCGGGCAGCAGCGGCAGATGCAGAAACAGCGCGCTGCCCGGATTGTCGTCAAAATGGGCCAGGACATCGCGCCAGAACGCTGCCTCATGGCCCGCCATCACCAGCGGCACCCCGCAAAAGGCGTTGGCATGCAGCCAGCCGGCGAGATGCGGCAAAGGGTGGCCATAGTAGCGCGCCGGCCGTTCTACCGGCATCAGCCCCGCCAGACGCCCGCCGTGATACCACGCCGCGATCCGCACCCCGCGCGCTGTGCCCCATTGGTCCAGCGCGGGGCGCAGGTACCATGCCTCGAAAAAGGGATTGGGTTCGGCGGCATGGGCGACCAGCCGCTCCCATTCGGCAAGAAAGGCTGCGTCATGGCAATCATCGCGGCCGATCAGGCGCAGCCGTCCGCCCGGAGCCGCGGCAGGCAGTGCGTCGGTGCTGTCTGCACGGGTGCGAAAACTGATCGCACGGGCCATGTTCATCGCCGGAAAAATTCCCTGCCTTGGCGCAGATATTCCGCGCCTCCCGGCATGCCTCATCGCACAGCGCGATTAAGAAAGCCTCAGCACGCGCACCTGCTGTCCGAAGCGGGGACAGGCGCTGGCGCACAAATAAACCCCGCCGGACAGATCGGCCGGCGGGGTGTACGTGCCGCGGCGCGATCGCCGCGTCAGATCAGGGACTTCGGGCTTCAGCCAGCACCATGCGCCAGCGCGGCAAGCAGCAGCAGCGCGACGATGTTGGTGATCTTGATCATCGGGTTGACCGCCGGGCCGGCGGTGTCCTTGTAAGGATCGCCGACCGTATCGCCCGTCACCGCAGCCTTGTGGGCTTCGGAACCCTTGCCGCCGTGGTGGCCGTCCTCGATATACTTCTTGGCGTTGTCCCATGCGCCGCCGCCGGCGGTCATCGACAATGCGACGAAGAGGCCGCCCACGATCACACCCAGCAGCAATGCACCCAGTGCGGCAAAGCCGTTGTCCTGTCCGGCAATCGCGGTGATCACAAAATAGACCACCACGGGTGCCAGCACGGGCAGCAGCGAGGGGATGATCATCTCCTTGATCGCCGCCTTGGTGACAAGGTCGACCGTGCGGGCATAGTCGGGCTTGGACGTGCCCGCCATGATCCCCGGATTGTCGCGAAACTGGTTGCGCACGTCGAGCACCACATCGCCCGCCGCGCGGCCCACCGCGGTCATCCCCATCGCCCCGAACAGGTAGGGCAACAGCGCGCCGAGCAAGAGGCCGACGATCACGAAGGGATTTTCAAGGCTGAAATCGACATTCGCATCCGGGAAGAAGGTGCGAAGGTCGGTGGTGTAGGCGGCAAACAGCACCAGCGCGCCAAGGCCCGCGGAACCGATGGCATAGCCCTTGGTCACGGCCTTGGTGGTGTTGCCGACCGCGTCGAGCAGATCGGTCTTTTCGCGCACGCTGTCGTCCAGACCCGCCATTTCGGCAATGCCGCCGGCATTGTCGGTGACGGGGCCATAGGCATCGAGCGCGACGACCATGCCCGCCAGCGCCAGCATCGCGGTGGCCGCATAGGCGATGCCCATGAGTCCGGCGAGACCATAGGCGATGATGATGCCCGCGACGATCACCAGTGTCGGCAGCGCGGTCGACTCCAGACTGATCGCAAGCCCCTGGATCACGTTGGTGCCGTGCCCCGTTTCCGAAGCCTTGGCGATCGAGCGCACCGGGCGATACTTGGTGCCGGTGTAATATTCGGTGATCCAGATGATCAGCCCGGTGATCGCAAGGCCCAGCAGCGCACAGAGGAACAGGTCCATGCCGGTAAAGCCCAGCGATACGGTTTCCTGCACCACCGCGCGTCCGGTGACCGGATCGAAGGCTTCGGTGAGGGTTTCGTTCGTGCCGCCGATCACCGCGCCCATGTCGCCCAGCGCATAGGTCATCACGGCATAGATCGCCGGGATCGAGGTGACCGCGGTGACGATGAAGCCCTTGTACATCGCCCCCATCACATTGGTTCCGCCGCCAAGGCGCACGAAATAGGTGCCGAGAATCGAGGTGACGATGCACACGCCCCCGACCAGCAGCGGCAGCGCCATCATCGGCAGCAGCATGTCGCCAAGCCCGGTGAGCAGCAGTGCGGTCAGCACCATCGTTGCGCCGACGGTGACGACGTAGGTTTCGAACAGGTCGGCGGCCATGCCTGCACAGTCGCCGACATTGTCGCCGACGTTGTCCGCGATCACGGCGGGGTTCCTCGGATCATCCTCGGGGATGCCCGCTTCGACCTTGCCGACAAGGTCTGCGCCAACGTCGGCCGCCTTGGTGAAGATCCCGCCGCCAAGCCGCGCGAAGATCGAGATCAGAGAGGCACCGAAGGCCAGGCCGACAAGCCCGTCGATCACTTCGCGGCTCGCAGCGGTAAGGCCCATCGGCCCGATCATGACGGCAAAGAACACCGCGATCGCCAGCAGTGCAAGGCCGGCCACCAGCATGCCGGTGATCGCGCCCGCGCGGAAGGCGAGCGTCAGGCCCGCCTGCAACCCGGTGCTGGCGGCTTGGGCGGTGCGCACGTTGGCACGCACCGAGATGTTCATCCCGATATACCCAGCGACGCCCGACAGGATCGCGCCGGTCAGAAAGCCGATGACTGCCGTGGTGCCGAGCGCAAAGGCGACGATCGCGGCAACGACGACGCCGACGATCGCGATGGTGGTGTATTGGCGGTTGAGGTAGGCCTGCGCGCCTTCCTGAATCGCGGCGGCGATTTCCTGCATCCGCGCATTGCCCGCGCTTGCGCCGAGCACCTGGCGGCTGGTGACCACGCCATAGACAATGGCGAGCAGTCCCAGCCCAATCGATATGAGCAATAGATTCACGAGCAATCCCCTCTCGTTATGTTGCGTCCCCCTTCTGCGAGGGGTGCTCGCGCCTCCCATTATCCCTCGGGCGCGATGGGGATGTTGTAGGCGCTTGAACCACGCTGGCAAGAGAGCCGGGATAACAGGGCAACAGCCGCGAAAATCCGCCCGCCGTAACGGCATCGGGGCGGCAAAAGCAGAGCGTGGGTCAGCCGTGCCGGTAGCCGAGGCGATCGCTTGCGCGCAGCATCGTGCTGCCAAGTTGCAAGGGTGCCTCGCCGCGCGCGGTCACCGTGCCGATGCGGTGTGCGGGCACGGGAAGAGCGGTATCGGCGGGCGCGGTGAACAGCAGTTCGTAATCATCGCCCCAGCGCATGCAATCGTCGGCGCGGGCCGGATCGGCGACGGGGATCGCTACCGGATCGAGCGCGAAGGTCACGCCGCTCGCATCGGCCATGCGCCAGGCGTCGAGCAGCAACCCGTCGGAAATGTCCATCATTGCCGTGACGTGTGGGGCCAGAGCGCGGCCCTCGGCGAGGCGCGGGACGGGGCGGTTGAAAGCGGCGAGATGGTCGGACGCGCCTTCGAAGCCCAGCATCGCCCGCCCGACGGGGCCGGTGATCCACACCCCCTCGCCCGCCGCAGCGCCGCTGCGCGAGGGCACTTGCGTATGGCTTGCCCGCCCGATCGCCGTCAGACCGAAGCAGCGCAGGCCCTTGCCCGCCACGGTATCGCCGCCCAGCAGTGGGGTGGCAAAGGCCCGCAATGCCTCGTGCAAGCCCTTGATAAAAAGCGCATCATCGCTTCCGAGCATGTGGCCGAGGAGCACGCCGACGGGTTCTGCGCCCTTGGCGGCAAGGTCGGACAGGTTGGTCGTGACCAGTTTCCAGGCGACATCGGCCATGTCGGCACCTTCGCGAAAATGCGTGCCTTCGACCATCATGTCATGGGTGAGGACCAGCGTTTCGCCCCCCACCATCAGCACCGCGCAATCATCCGCCAATCCCCGCGCGGCAGAGTGCAAGGGGAGGGCGCGCAGCGCGGCGATGAAATCAGCTTCGTTCATGGCACAGCCCGATTAGCCGATCGCCGCCCACATGCCTATGGCGCGCGATGTTTCACGTGAAACAGCGCTTTTAGTGCCCGCTAACTGATAGCAAAACGGGGCTAACGGGGGGCTAAAGGGGGTCTGGCGCGGTGTCGGAGCGCATCAAAACCGGTCAGCGCGCGTCTTTCGCCACCGCGTCGAGGATGCCGTTGACGAACTTGGCCTGACCATCATCGAAGAACGCTTTGGCGACTTCGACATATTCGTTGATCACTACTGCGGCGGGAATATCGTGGCGCGCCAGCAATTCATAGGTGCCGGCGCGCAGCACCTGCAGCATCGCCTTGTCGAGCCGCGTCACGCTCCACCCGGCGGCGAGCTTGCCTGCGACCACGCCGTCGATCTCGTCGCGCCGCGCGGCGACCCCGCGCACGACATCGTCGAAGAACAGGACGTCGGCGTCGGCATATTCGGCTTCGTCGAAATCATCGTCGTCGATCGTGCGGCCCAGCCGGTGCTGGTGAAATTCGTCGAGCAGCCGGGCAAGCGCGGTGCCTTCCATGTGCTGCTGATACAGCGCCTGCACGGCGGCGAGACGCGCGGCCGAGCGGGCCTGCGATTTGGCGGGGTGGTTCATTTGATCCTCAATTCCACGGACTTGGCGTGGGCGGGCAGCCCCTCGGCATGGGCGAGGGTTGCAGCGGCAGGGCCGATCGCGGCAAATGAGCCTGCATCGAGCCCCAGAAAACTGGTGCGCTTCATGAAGTCGAGCACCGACAGCCCGCTCGAAAAGCGGGCGCGGCGCCCGGTGGGCAGCACATGGTTCGGCCCGGCGACATAATCGCCTACCGCCTCGGGCGTCATCCGGCCAAGGAAGATCGAGCCTGCATGGCGGATCGCGGACAGATAGGGTTCGGGATCGTCGACCGCGATCTCGACGTGCTCGGCGGCAAGGCGATTGGCCAGCGCCGGCGCCTCGGCCAGCAGATCATCGACCACGATCATCACGCCATGCGCGTCCCACGATGTGCGCGCGGTTTTCCCTGTGGCAAGCTGGCCGATCTGCAAGTCGATGCAATCTTCGACCTGCCGCGCAAAACCCGCATCGTCGGTGATCAGGATCGATTGCGAGGTGGGATCGTGTTCGGCCTGCGACAGCAGATCGGCGGCGATCCAGTCGGGATCGTTCTTGCCATCGGCGATCACGAGGATTTCGGAAGGCCCGGCGACCATGTCGATCCCCACCACGCCGTAAAGCTGGCGCTTGGCTTCGGCGACCCAGGCATTGCCCGGGCCGGTGATGACATCGACCGGACGGATACGTTCGGTGCCATAGGCGAGCGCGCCCACGGCCTGCGCGCCGCCGATACGCCAGATCTCGTCTACGCCCGCGATGTGCGCAGCGGCCAGCACCATCGGGTTGGCCTCGCCCTTCGGCGTGGGGGTGACCACCACCAGCCGCTCAACGCCCGCAACGCGCGCGGGGATCGCGTTCATCAGCAGCGAGGAGGGATAAGCCGCACGGCCACCGGGGACATAGAGCCCGGCCGCATCGACCGCGCGCCAGATCGCGCCCAGCCGCACGCCTGCGGCATCGATGTAATCGCGGTTCTGCGGCAGCTGCGCTTCGTGATAGGCCCGGATGCGCGCCGCAGCGAGTTCGAGCGCATCGCGAAGATCGGGGGGGAGCGCGTCATACGCCGCTTCGCACGCCTCGCGGGTGATGACCCAGTCGGCATCGTCGACCAGCGCATAGCCATCGAACCGCTGGCTGTATTCGACGAGCGCATCATCGCCCCGGCCTTTGACCGCCTGCAGGATCGTCTGCACCTGGCCTGCAACATCGGTGTCGGATTCGCGCCGGGCATCGACCAGCCGTGCGAAAGTGCGTTCGAAATCGGCGTCCCGGGTGGAGAGGAGGCTAACCGTCATGCTGGCTCCCGTGCCTCAGCTTCGCGGCGGAAGGCATCGACCAGCGCGGCAACGCGGGCATCGGTCTTCAACGCGGTGCGGTTGACGATCAGGCGCGCGGAAATGTCGAGGATCACCGAGGTTTCGACGAGGCCGTTTTCGCGCAAGGTGGTGCCGGTCGAAACCAGATCGACGATCTGGCGCGCAAGGCCCAGCGATGGCGCAAGCTCCATCGCACCGTTCAGCTTGACGCATTCGGCCGCCACGCCTGCGGCTTCGAAATGGCGGCGGGTGAGGCTGGGATACTTGGTCGCCACGCGCAGGTGGCTGATGCTGGTGGCTTCATCGCTGTCATTTGCCATGCGGGCCACGGAGAGCCGGCACAGGCCGATGCCGAGATCGACCGGCGCGTAAAGATCGGCGTAGTCGAATTCCTCGATCACGTCGCTGCCCACGATCCCGACCTGCGCTGCGCCATGGGCAACGAAGGTCGCGACATCGAAGGCGCGCACGCGGATGATCCGCATGTCGGGGCGGAGGCAGCCAAAGGCCAGCGCGCGGCTCTTGGGATCGTGGAATTCCGCGCCCGGTTCGACCCCTGCGCGCGCCATCACGGGCAGCGCCTCGTCGAGGATGCGGCCCTTGGGCACGGCGAAGGTCAACTGTCCGGGCCGGAAGATGCTATTGTCTGATGTGCCGGTGGTGGTCATGATCGCCCGCGCACTTAAGGGCGGGGAGGCAAAAGGGCAATGGTGATGGCAGGCGGGGCGCAGGGAATCATGGCGCTCGAAGACTTTGCCGCCGCGCTCGCATGGCAGGCGGCCCACGCCGAGGAAAACGGCGCGCCGGCGACCGCGCGGGTGATCCGCGCGCTTGCCGGGGTGCGCGACAGCGATACCGCGACGGGGCAGCGGATCGCGCACTGGCCGGGGCTGACGCTGAAGGACGCGATGCCGCTGCGCATTGCCGGCGGGCTGCACCACCTGGTGCTGACCGGGGCGGACCGGCGGCTCGCGGCGGTCTATGCGGGCGCGGTGAGCGATCAGGGCGCGGTCGATGCGCTGGTGCTCGATCTGGTGCACCGGTTCGATGCGCGGCTGGTGGGCTGGCTGGATGGCCCGCCGCAGACCAACGAGGCGGGCCGCGCGGCGAGCATCATGGCGGGGCTGTTGTGGCTGGCGGCGCGGGTCAGACCGGCGCGCTTCGATCTGTTCGAACTGGGCGCGAGCGCGGGGGTCAACACGATGCTGGACCGCTATTTCTTCCGGTTGGGCGATACACGGGTGGGGCCGCCGGGTTCGCCGATGCGGATCGTGCCCGAATGGCGCGGGGCCTCGCCGCCCGCGCCGCCTGCGGGTTTCGCGATAACGCGGGTGAAGGGCTGCGACATCGCGCCGATCGACCTTACCGATCCCGAAGCGGCGCTGCGGCTCAAAGCCTATGTCTGGCCCGACGCGGGCGAGCGATTGGCGCGGATCGACGCCGCGATTGCGCTGGCTGGCGCCGAGCCGCCCGATCTGGTGGCCGGGGACGCGGGCGATTTTGCTGCGGCAATGCTCCCGCGCCCGGCCGAGGCTGGGACAGCACGGGTGATGTTCCATTCGATCATGTGGCAATACCTGCCCGCCGCCACGCAAGCCCGCATCACCGCCGCCTTTGAGGCTGCTGCTGCTGCGGCCACCCCCGATACGCCACTCGGCTGGATTGCGCTGGAGACAGACCCCGCCACCTTCCGCCACGAATTGCGCGTGCGATTGTGGGACGGGGAGAGCCACGCTGGCGCGCCGCATCTGCTCGCCCATGCACACCCGCACGGCGCATGGGTGGAGTGGCTGGCGGATTAGTCCGCCAGAAACGCCTCCATCGCCGCGTTGACCGCCTCTGGTGCCTCCCACGGCACGAAATGCCCGCAATCGGGCACGCGCACGATGGTCAGCGGATCGATGATGTGCTCGAGCCCGTCGAGGTTCTCGGGCGGAAGGGCAAGATCGTCGAGGCCCCAGATCACCAGCGTCGGGATCGTCAGCTTGGGCAGCGCAGGCGGCGTCCAGCCCTCGGGGATCGCGAAAGGCGCGTCCATCGTCGGCACGTCGATCGGGCTCGCGCGGTAGTAGTTGAGCATTCCGAAGGCGGCGTCACGGTTCTGCCAGTCGAGCAGCAACGCGTCGCGTTCCTCGGGCTCCATCTTGCTCGGGCGGTCCCACTTGACCTCTTGCAGCAAGAGGCCCGTGAGCCCGTGTTCCTTGACCAGCGCATCGTTCGCCGGGTCGCGGAAGCCGCGGATATACTGGCTCGCCGCGCGCTGGCCCTCGTGGGTGTAGAGCAGACGCTGGAAGGTGACGGGATGCGGCGCATTGGCGATGATCGCGCGGGTGACGCGCGCGTGCTGCCCGCCCAGCGCCACGCCCCAGGCAATCGCGCCGCCCCAGTCGTGCCCGACGATCGTGAACTGCGCGATGCCCAGCGCGTCCGCCAGCATGAACACGTCCCCGATCAGCTTGTCGGGGGTGTAGGCGGCGACCGCCTGCGGTTTCGACGATTGCCGATAGCCGCGCTGGTCGGGCGCGACGCAGCGGAACCGATCGCTGAAATGCGCGATCTGATGGCGCCAGGTGCGGTGGCTTTCGGGAAAGCCGTGAAGGAAGATCAGCACCGGGGCCTCTGTCGGGCCTTCGTCGACGATGTTGAGGTGGATACCATTCGGCAGCGCCACGCGCTTCAGATCAAACATCACTGCTGCTCCAGCTTGTCCATGTAACCCTTGGCGACCATGCCCGCGACCTGATCGAACAATGCCTCGGGCGTGCGGCGCGCTTCGCCCATGGCGAGTTCCATCCCTTCGGCGACGATGATCTCGCGCGTGCCCCTGGCGATCCCGTCGAGCATCTGGCGCGCCGCCTCATCGGCGGGGATGCCCTCGTCGATTGCCTTGTCGGAGCGTCCGCGCGCGGTGCCTTCGGCGGTCAGCGCATTGCGCGAGACATTGGTGGCGACCGATCCGGGGTAGATCGTATGGACGCTCACGCCGTTCACGGTCAGCTCGGCGCGCAGCGCATCGGCATAGCCAGCCAGCCCGAATTTCGCCGCGGAATAGGCCGTGCGCATCGGCACGCCGACCTTGCCTGCGATCGAGGAAATGAACCCAAGCGCGCCCGAGCCGCGCTCCGCCATGTGGCCGATCAGCCCTTGCGTAAAGGCGATCTGCGCAACCAGATCGACCTCGATGATGTCGCGGTAGACCTGCATCGCGGTCTTGAGCGCGCGGCTGCGCTGCGAGATGCCGGCATTGGCAAAGGCGATATCGACATGCCCCTTCCAGCCGATTGCTTTCGCGGTGGCATCGGCCAGCGCCGTCTCGTCGCGCACATCGAAGGCGAGGATCAGCGTGTCGCCGCCGCAAGCCTGCGCAACCTCGGCGAGCCGCGCCTCGTCCCGCCCCGACAGAACGACCGACGCGCCCCGCGCCGCCAGTTCGCGCGCCAGCGCCGCGCCGATGCCCGACGATGCCCCGGTGATCCACGCCACCTTGCCCTGATAATCCATCGCTCTCTCCCTTTTTCGGCAAAGGACTAGCGAGGCAGAGCGGGCAGGGCAATCAGGTTGCGATTTGCGACCTTATCATTGCGGCCAGTTCCACCGGAAACACCGCTTCTGGCCAAGCCTCCAACTCGCCGAGCGTGAACCAGCGGTGCTGCGTCATCACCCGCTGTTCGAGCGCGGTGTGGCCGCCGGTATCGACCCTGGCATTGGCGACGCGGACGAGGAAGAACCGCTCGTCGGCCTGCACCGGTTCGCCTTCGACCGTGACAAATTCCGGCGTCATCCGCGCGATCTGCGGGCCGGGATCGTCGATCGCGATCCCTGCCTCCTCGAACAATTCGCGCCGCGCCGCATCCTCGAACGTCTCGCCTGCATCGACTTCGCCGCCGGGCGTGCACCAGAACGGCGCGCGGCCCGGCACGTCGAACCGGAACAACAGCGTTCGCCCCGCAGCATCGACCACGATCAGCCGCGCGGCTTGCCGCAGGCGCAAGGCGGGGTTGAGGCGCGCGCCGTCGGTCATTCGCCCGGCACGCTCGCCCTGATCGCGACAGCGTGAACGCGCTGGCCGACGATATCGCCCAGCGTCGCAATCACCGCGCGCTGGCGGGCGAGGCGGGTCATGCCGGCAAAGGCGGCGGCCTCGATCTCAATCGTGAAGTGGCTTTCGCCCGTGCCGTCATCGCCCATGTGGCCGACATGGCTGGCGCTGTCGTTGATGATCGCAAGGCGCGCGGGCGCGAAAGCCTCGGTCAGAAGCGTGTGCATTTCCTCGGCGACACTCATCACGGATTTCCTTCTTTGCAACGGTTCGGCAGGCGTTCGGGCTTGGAACTTGCCGCCGCAATCGCCATTCATGGGGGCTTATGCCTTCACCACGATTTCATGGCCGCGTCGAGAGCCCCGGACGCCGGTGCGAAGCGCCCGGTTGCCGCGAGGACGGCGAATTCCGCGCGCCGGGCCGCCGCCCCAACGGGTTCGACGGGCCGGGCGAATGGCGCTGGTTCTGCTTGCAGCATGTGCGCGAATTCAACGCCGGATACGACTGGTTCGAGGGGATGAGCGCCGAGGAAATCCTGCACGCGCAATCCCCGGTTGCCGGCTGGCAGACCGAAAGCAAGGCCTTCCGCCCCACGGCCGGAATCCACGATGCGCCGCGCTGGGCCGATTATGCCGATCCCTTGGATGCGATCGGCGCGCGCGCCCGCACTATCCGCTCGCGCGCCGAACGCGAGGCCCGCGCCGCGCAGGATTTTGCGCGCAGCCGTTTCAGCCGCGAAGAATCCGCCGCGCTCGAAGTCATGGGGCTGGGCAGCGACACCGACGCTGCGCGCCTGCGCCGCCGCTATTCCGAGCTGGTCAGGCGTTATCACCCCGACCGCAACGGCGGCGACCGCGCGCACGAGGCCAAGCTGACCGCGGTGGTCGATGCCTATCAGGTGCTAAAGAAAAGCGCGGCGCTCGCCTGATCAGCGCGCTTCGCACAGCTCGGCAAGCTGCGCGGCGCAGGCTTCCCAGCCTTGCACGAAGCCCATCGCCTCATGCTCGGCGCGCGCCTCGTCCGACCAGTGCCGGGCGCGCGCGGTGTAGCGTGTGCCTTCACCTTCGGGGGCGATTTCCCAGATTCCGATCATGAACGGGCCGGCCGGCTCCAGATCGCCGACGACCGCATCGGTTGTGGCAAAGCGGCGGCCTTCGTCCCAAGCGAGCACGATCCCTTCCTGCGGCATTTCCTCGCCATCGGGCCCGCGCATGATCATCGCGCTGCGCCCGCCGACCCGGCGTTCCTGCGCGACGATCTCGGTGCGCCAGGGCCGCGGGCACCACCATTCTTCCTGCCGGTTGACCATCACTTCCCACACCACTTCGGGCGGGGCGGCGATGGTTCGGGTGACACAGAGTTCATTCATTGTCTGTCTCCTGCGGCGCGCGGCGTCCCCCGCGCCTTGCGTGTGATTATGCCTGTTTGTTCACGATGGGCTCGAACCCGCCGACGATCATGCGCTTGCCGTCGAACGGCATGTCGCTGCCATCGGGCGCGCCGAACTGTTCGGCCATGCGCGGGTCGGCCATCAGCTTGTCATGGCTGGCATCGGCGGTGGCACGGTCGGGCCAGGTGACCCATGAAAACACGATCTTCTCGCCCGCCTCGGCCTTCACCGCCATGCGGAAATCGGTGGTGGTGCCGTCCTTGACGTCGGCCTCCCAGCATTCGACCTGCGACAGCGCGCCGTAGTCCTTCATGATTTCCCAGAACCGTTCGGCAATGTCGCGATAGGCATCCTTCTTGCCTTCGGGCACGGCGAGCACAAATCCCTGAACATACATGATCTCTCTCCCTCCATGCGCATCATAGCAGGGGAGCAGAGCGGTGCGTATCAATTCTGCCCGAAGGCCCAACGGAGCGTCCGGCCCATGCCCCATGTCGCCGCACGTGCAGGCAGCGCAGCCAGTCGCGGGCGTTGCAGCCGCAGCATCTGGCGCGCCCAATCGGGCAGCATCGCGACCGCATCGGCGGTGAGCATCGTCTGCACCGCCGCCGGCGTGCCGGTGGGCCGCTGCGACAGAACCAGCTGCGCAACCTCGCGCGCCTCAGTCGAGGCTTTCAGATCATGGCGCAGTTCGCGAAAGATGCGGTCGGCCTCGGCGCGGGTCTCGGGCACGGGATCGGCCCCCAGCATCCGCGCGATCACGGCAAACTGGCGGTAATATTCGTCCTGTTCGTCCCCCGGCATCGACGGGCGCACATGGCGCAGGTATCCCGCCAGAAAGCTCTGCGCCTCGGTCACGTGAACCCAGGCGAGTGTGCGCGGATTGGTCGCGGCATAGGGCGTCCCGTCGGGCAGCGTGCCGCCGACGGCGACGTGGATGCGGTTCACGCGCGCGATCGCGGCCAACGCATCGTCGCGGTGGCCGAAGGTGGTCACCGCGATGAAGCGCGCGGTGCGTTGCAGCCGGCCGTGCATGTCGGCGCGGAAATCGGAATGGTCGAGCACGCCCTGCAACGCGTGGGGGTGCAGCATCTGCAGCAGCAGCGCGCGCACCCCGCCGGTCATCATCCCCACGATATCGGCATGGACCTGCCGGATCGGGGTGTCGCGCGCGAACAGCGCATCGTCGGAGGGCGGGGTGGGGGTCTGCCCCTTGCTTGCATCGTGAAACACGCCGCGCACCTGCGATACGAGTTTCAGGCGCAGCGATTCGACCGGATCGGGCATGGGGGGAATATAGGGCGGCGGCGCGCGGGCGAAAGACGCGCTGCCCAATTTGCCAGCACGCGGGCGCAAACGCTTGCAGGGCGCAGCCTTGCCGTTTAACCGAAACCGGCAATGACCACGATCCCCTCCGGCGCCAGCGCCATGCCCGCCCAGCCCGACACCACCATCGACGTGCGCGAAACCTTCGGCATCGATATCGACTGGCAGGTGCCCGCCTTCTCGCAAGCGAGCGAGCATGTGCCCGAGACCGACGGCGCCTATGTCTTCGATCCCGACACCACGCTGGCGATCCTGGCAGGCTTTGCGCACAACCGCCGGGTGATGGTGCAGGGCTATCACGGGACGGGCAAATCGACCCATATCGAACAGGTCGCGAGCCGCTTGGGCTGGCCCTCGATCCGCGTGAACCTCGATGCGCATATCAGCCGGATCGACCTCATCGGGCGCGATGCGATCGTGCTGAAGGACGGGCTGCAGGTGACCGAGTTCAAGGAAGGCATCCTGCCCTGGGCGCTGCAGCACCCGGTCGCGCTGACCTTCGACGAATATGACGCAGGGCGTCCCGACGTGATGTTCGTGATCCAGCGCATCCTCGAATTCGATGGCCGCCTGACGCTGCTCGACCAGAACCGGGTGATCACGCCCAATCCGTTCTTCCGCCTGTTCGCCACCACCAACACCGTGGGCCTCGGCGACACCAGCGGGCTTTACCACGGCACGCAGGCGATCAACCAGGCGCAGATGGACCGCTGGAACGTGGTCGTCGCGCTCAATTACCTCGCGCCCGCGGTCGAGCAGCAGATCGTCAAGTCCAAGACTCCTGAAAGCGACGACAAGCTGATCGCGGACATGGTGAAGGTTGCCGAACTGACGCGGCAGGGCTTCATGAACGGCGATATCTCGACCGTGATGAGCCCGCGCACGGTGATCACCTGGGCACAGAACGCCAGCATCTTCAAGTCGGTCGGCTTTGCCTTCCGGCTCAGCTTCCTCAACAAGTGCGACGAGGCCGAGCGCACGCTGGTGGCCGAATATTACCAGCGCGTGTTTGGCGAAGACCTGCCCGAAGGCGCGGCGAAGAAGCGGTAACGCACCGCTTGCGCGCCACTGTCCTATGCTGGTAACACAGCGGCCTGATGGCGTTCTTCGACCGATTCTGGAAAGGCTCCCGCGCCCCCGCCGATGACCGCGGCGGCGCGGACGAGGGCTATTTCGCAACCTACGAATCGACGCGTCCTTTCGGCGATGACGATTTCGACAACGACGATCTGACGCGCCCGCGCAGTGCCAGCTTTGCCGATTTCGATGCGTGGGACGCGCGGCTCGGCCGGGTCGATGCGGCGCTGGCAAGCGAGGAGCGCCGCCGCCAGCGGTGGTGGCACCGCGCATACTGGCAGGAACGCAGCAAGCTGTGGTGGACCGGGCGCGCCGCGCTCGCCTTTGTCGCCGCGCTGACGCTGGTGATCGGCTGGCTGCTGGTCACCGCGCCGCTGTCCAAAAGCCTTGAACCGATCGCCCCGCCACAGGTCACGCTTCTCGCCAGCGACGGCACCCCGATCGCACGGCAGGGCGCCGTGGTGGAGGCGCCGGTCAAGGTGGCCGACCTGCCGCCGCACGTCACGCAAGCCTTCATCGCGATCGAGGATCGGCGCTTCTACAGCCACTGGGGGATCGATCCGCGCGGGATCGCGCGCGCGGCGTGGACGGGATATGGCGGGGGCTCGACGATCACCCAGCAGCTCGCCAAGTTCACCTTCCTCACCGCCGAACAATCGATCAGCCGCAAGGCGCGCGAGGCGTTGATCGCGATCTGGCTCGAAAGCTGGCTGACCAAGGACGAGATTCTCGAACGCTATCTGTCGAACGCCTATTTCGGCGACAACCAGTATGGCCTGCGCGCGGCCAGCCTGCATTATTTCTACCGCCAGCCCGAAAAGCTGCGCCCCGAACAGGCGGCGATGCTGGCCGGGTTGCTACAGGCGCCGTCGCGCTACGCGCCGACCAAGCATTACGACAAGGCCAGGAAGCGGATGGATCTGGTGGTCGGCTCGATGGTCGCCGCGGGATACCTGACGCAGGCCGAGGCCGATGCGCTGCCCGATCCGCGGATCGATGTGCGCACGCGCGACGGCAACCTGCCGACCGGCACCTATTTTGCCGACTGGGCGCTGCCGCTGGCCCGCGAAGGGATGGAGGCGAGCTATTCGCGCCAGGTGCTCACCACCACGCTCGATTCGCGGTTGCAGGCGCTGGCCACGCGGATCGTTGCGCGCGCCGGCGTGGGCGGGGCGCAGGTCGCGCTGGTGGCGATGCGCAGGAACGGCGAGGTCGTGGCGATGGTTGGCGGGCGCGACTATGCCAAATCGCCGTTCAACCGCGCCACGCAGGCCAAGCGGCAGCCCGGATCGACCTTCAAGACGATCGTCTATCTCGCCGCCTTGGAAAACGGGTGGGAGCCCGATGACACGATCCCCAACACGCCGATCACGCAAGGCAGCTATCGCCCCAAGAACGCGGGCGGGCGCTATTCCGACCAGATCACGCTGAAGGAAGCCTTCGCCGCATCGAGCAACGTTGCCGCGGTGCGGCTGTTTCAGGCGGTGGGCAGCGAGAAGGTGATCGCCACCGCGCGCCGGCTGGGTATCGCTGCGCCCATGACCGAAGGTGATCCAAGCCTTGCGCTGGGCACATCGTCGATGACGCTGCTCGAACTCACCAGCGCCTATGCCGGGATCGCGGCGAACGAATACCCGGTCGAACCCCACGCCTTCCCACGCGGGAAGCGCAATTTCTGGCAGTGGCTGACCACGCGCACGCATTCGATGTCCTCGGGCGAGCATGAGGATCTGGAGGAGATGCTGCGCGCCGCGATCAACCGCGGCACGGGGCGCAATGCCGCGCTGCCGATTGCCAATTACGGCAAGACCGGCACCACGCAGGATTACCGCGATGCGCTGTTCGTGGGCTATGCCGGCGATCTGGTGGTGGGCGTGTGGATCGGCAACGACGACAACACGCCCTTGAAGCGCGTGACCGGCGGCAGCGTGCCTGCGCGGATCTGGCGCGATTTCATGTATGGCGCGCTCAAGATCGAAGCCGCGCCCGCGCCGCGCGCCAGCGACACGCCCGATCCCGAAGGGCCGGTGCAGCCGCTCGACGTGCCCGAAGGCGGCGACATCCCGCTGGGGCAGGAAGGCGCGAGCATCCGGATCGACGAGGGCGGGGTGACCTTGCGGCAGGAAGGGCTGCCGGTCGAACTCAGGGTCGACGGGCAGGGCGTGGCGGTGCAGCCGCCGCCGCAGACCACCCCTTCGCCGCCGCCCTAACCCGGGCTATTCTGGTCCGGCGAGCGTTCAACCATCAGGATATTGAGCACCGCGGTCGCGATGGGCCGCGCGCGGTCGGTCTGCCAGGCTTCGACCGTGATATTGGCATTGCGCCGCCCCAGCCGGGTGATCCGGCCCACCGCAAAGCTCTCCTGCGATTTGCCCGCGGCGAGATATTGCACGGTGATGTTGATCGGCTTCAATTGCGGATCGCGTCCCCCCGCAAGCAGCGCGGTGCGGAGGGCAGCGTAACCTGCATTCTCCAGCAGGCCCGCGGTCGCGCCGCCGTGGAAATGCTGCGGGCGGCCTTCGACCATGTTGCCGAAATCGACCGTCAGCACTGGCATGCCGCCTTCCTCGGCGCCGGTCGCGGTGATCCCGAGCGAGCGGGCATAGGCGGGCAGTTCAAGCGCGGTGTCAGTCATGGCCGGTGCTCCCGCCAAGCGCCGGGTTGGCGGTGCGCGGATCGGCCCCGATCGTCATGAAGGTGCCCGCCACATGCGCGACCGGATCGGCAATATCGTCGTCATAGGCGATCCCGCGGACAAAGGCGGCCGAACGCGTGATGCGGTAGCATTCGACGCGGCCCTTGACGCTGGCCCGTTCGCGCGCGGGGCGCTGGTAATCGACCCGCAGGTCGAGCGTTGCGACCGGCCGGAAGGTGCCCTGCGTCTGCCAGATCGCCATTCCGCTCGCCATGTCCATCAGGCTGATGATCGGGCCCGAAGCAAGCACCGGGCGATCACGGTCACCCAGCAGATCCTCGCGCCAGGGGAGTTCGAGTTCGACCCAGTTGTCGCCCTGCTCGGTGAATTTGAGGCCGAGCCAGCCGGTATGGCCGTGCCGGAAAAACCACTTGGACGCCTCGCGCGCGTCGAACCGGGGGGTGGGGGGCGTATTCATGGGCGCGGTGCATAGGAGGGCGGAGGCCCCTGTTGCAATGGCGTAAAAATGGCAGTCGCTAAAGCACGCCGCCGGCCAGCCGGTCGATCGCGCCTTGCAGGATGACCGCAGCGGCGTGGCTATCGATTGCGGCGGCGCGTTTTGCGCGGCTCATGTCCATCCCGATCATCGCGGCTTCGGCGGCCTGTGTCGACCAGCGCTCGTCCCACAGCAGCACGGGGAGGCCGAAAGCCTCGGCGCAATTGCGGGCATAGGCGCGGCTTGCCTGGACACGCGGGCCTTCGGAGCCGTCCATGTTGCGCGGCAGGCCGAGCACGATACCGCGCACGGAGCGGCTGCGGATGAGTTGGGCGAGCGTCTCGCGGTCCTTGCCCCACTTGCCGCGTGCGATCGTGGTGCCGTTGGTGGCAAAGCGCCAGCCCGCGTCACAGGTCGCAGTGCCCAGCGTCTTGGTGCCGAGGTCGAGGCCGAGCAGCACGCCGCCCGCCTCGCCCACCGAATCGCCGAAGCCGCGCGCGTCCTCGAAGATCAGGCCTGCGGTTTCCATGCGTCCGCCCTGCGGTTCACATCGGCGCGCGTGTTCGCCCAGAACAGCGGCAGATCGTAAACGTGGTAGTTGTTGCCCGGCAGCACGAAGGCGCCCATTTCGGGCGGCGGGCCGATCAGCAGCAGGCCCGATGGCGCACAGCGCGCGGGCACCAGCGCCGGCACGAGGCTGCCCTTGTCCATGCTTTCTTCGGGCACCAGCGTGCCCAGATTGGCCGCCTTGTCGGCCGCGCCGCCGGGGGCGCCGGTCAGCGGGTTGGTGCACAGCATCGGATCATCCCCCGGCGCCTTGCCGTCGAGCGCGGGCGCCGCGCCATAGGCTTCGAGCACGAGCGAAGGATCGGCGGGCTCGGCAAAGCTCGACCAACTGATCACGCAGCCGGTTTGCGTCGGCGAAGCGCAGGCAGGCATGCCGAGCGCGGGCAGATCATGCGCCAGCGAGATCGGCCATCCGATGATATAGGCCGCGACCAGACGCTGCGCGGTTGGCGTTGCCTTCACCTCCTGCGCGATCAGGCGTTTGAGATGCAGCGCGCCCTGCGAATGGCCGGCCAGCACGATCGGCGTGCCCGGGTCGACCGAAGCGAGGAAGAAGCGGAACGCCTCGCGCACGTCGGAATAGGCCGCATCGATCGCCTGACGCGCTTCGGGCTGGTCGGTAAGGAACGCGCCCGCCGTCGCCTGCCGATAGCGCGGCGCCCAGATTTCGGATGCCGCGTTGAACGGGCTCGCCATGCCGCGCAGGTAGAGGCGAGCGATGCGCTCCGCGTCGGCATCGCCGCCGTTGTCGAGCGGCGCGTTCCAGCCGGTGCGGCTGACGAAGCTGGTCGGGTGGACGAAGAACACCGCAAACCGCTGTTTCGGGTCGGCAGGCGTGGGCAGGCCGCTACGCTCGCCCGCATAGGCAGGCTGCCAGCGGGCCGGATCGCTGGTGCCGATCCCGGGGCGCGAATGCCACAGCTTGGGGTCTTCGTAGGCATTGGCGGCAAGCGGCGCAACCGGGGCAAAGGCCACCGAAGGCACGCTGGCCCACTTGGTCAATTGCGCAGGGAACAGCGCCAGCGCGAACGCGCCCGCAATCGCCAGAAGGATGCAGAAGGCGACGAAATAGAGGAACTTGCGAGCCATTCTTCGCGCGCCTTTCAGTTGGTCCTTGGTGCGTCGCCCTCGGCAATTGCAGGACGCAGCGTGGTCCATGCCCGGTCCCCGCGCAGGCTCGAGAACCACGTCGCCGGGTTCCAGGTGGTCGATCCGTCGAGGCTGAAGGTGATGAATTCCGCGCGCCCGCCGATATTGGCCAGCGGCACCGCGCCCTGACCCAGACCGCGCGGCAGCGGCGCGCGGCTGTCGGCCGAAAGATCGCGGTTGTCGCCCATCACGAACACGCTTTCGGCGGGCACGGTATAGGGGCCGAAATTGTCGAGCTCCTGATCGACATAGTCGATCGTCAGGAAGGTCGCGCCGTTGGGGAAGGTTTCGCGCCACGTCGGCGGATCGAAGTAGTCCTTGCCGTCAGGCCCGGTGCGGCGGAACTGTTCGTAGGAATCGAGGCAGGGGTGCTGGCCGATATCGTCGGCGCACAGCAATTCGGGCTCGAACGGGATGCGCACAGGGGGCACGACCTCGCGCTTGACGGGCGTGCCGTTGAGGATGATCTGCCCGCGGCGCACTTCGATCGTGTCGCCCGGCAGCGCAACCACGCGCTTGATATAATCCTCGTCGCGTTCGGGGTGCACGGGGATCACGATATCGCCGTATTCGGGCGTGCGCGGCATCACCCGCGTGGCCGAACGCGGCAGGATATGAAAGCTCGCCGAGGCCCACGACCAGCCATAGGGATACTTGCTCACCACCAGCCGGTCGCCCACCCACAGCGTCGGCATCATCGAGGTCGAGGGGATGTAGAACGGCTTGGCGACCAGGCTGTGGAACGCCAGCACGGCAAGCAGCATCACCGCAAGGCCGCGAATTTCGGCAAACCAGTTGATCTTGTCCGGATTTTCGCTGTCGGTCACAGGGGGGCTTTCGCTGAAACTATGGGCATTGCCAGCGATCAGGGCTGGCGCAGGGGGATGGCTTCGATGATCACGAAGGCCTGCGCCCAAGGGTGATCGTCGGTCAGGGTGAGATGGATGCGCGCCTCATGCCCGTCCGGGGTGATTTCTTCAAGCCGCAATGCCGCGCCCCCGGTCAGCGCCAGCGTCGGCGCGCCCGAGGGGGCATTGACCACGCCGATGTCCTTCATGAACACGCCGCGCTTGAACCCGGTGCCGACCGCCTTGGAGAACGCCTCCTTGGCGGCGAAGCGCTTGGCGTAGGTGCCCGGACAAGTAAAGGGGCGGCGGCGGGCCTTGGCGATTTCGACATCGGTGAAGACGCGGTTTTCGAACCGCTCGCCGAAGCGACTGAGCGAATTGGCGATGCGTTCGATGTTGCACAGATCGCTGCCGGTGCCGATGATCATTTGAGCGCCCTTATGATGACAGCCGCGAGCAGGCCGACGGCAACCAGATGGAGCATCACCTGCGCCTTGAACAAGGGGTGCGAAAAATCGCCTTTCGCCACCCGGCTTGCGCCGGCGAAGCCGAAGATCATCAGCGCCAGCCAGCCGACCGCGAACACCACCATCACGCGCGCGCTCAGTGCAAAGCCCAGGAACCCCAGCGCGAGCAGAAACAGCGCGGCGGCGGCGAGTGCCCAGCGTTTCTGTTCGCCGGTGAGGGCCGGGGGCGTGTTCATCGCGCTTCATCCATCAATTCGCGCATCCGGCGGATCGCGTTTTCGAGGCCCACGAACACCGCTTCGCCGATGAGGTAATGGCCGATGTTGAGTTCGGCGATCTGCGGGATCGCGGCGATCGGCTGGACGTTGTCGAAGGTGAGGCCGTGGCCCGCGTGGGGCTCAATCCCGTTCTTGGCGGCGAGCGCGGCCATATCCGAAATGCGGCGCAATTCGCGCTCCACGCGGTCGCGGTCGCCGTCGAGAAAGGCGTGGGCATATTCGCCGGTGTGGAATTCGACCACCGGTGCGCCCAGCCGCAGCGCGGCGTCCAATTGCCGCTCATCGGCTTCGATGAACAGCGAGACGCGGATGCCCGCATCGCGCAGTTCCTCGCAGATCGGCACCAGCGTGTTGTGCATTCCGGCGGCGTCGAGCCCACCCTCGGTGGTGCGCTCTTCGCGCTTTTCGGGGACGATGCAGGCGGCGTGCGGTTTGTGGCGCAAGGCGATGGCGAGCATCTCGCGGGTCGCAGCCATTTCGAGGTTGAGCGGCAGATCGGTCGCCGCCTGAATGCGCGCCAGATCCTCGTCGCGAATATGGCGGCGGTCTTCGCGCAGGTGCGCGGTGATCCCGTCGCCGCCCACGGCCGCGACGATCTCTGCCGCGCGCACCGGATCGGGATGGTCGCCGCCGCGCGCGTTGCGGATAGTGGCGACGTGATCGATGTTGACGCCGAGGCGCAGGTGTGAAGGGGTCATGGGGTTCCTTGCGGGCAGGCGGCTGTGCTGAGCAGATCGTGCGCGAAGCCGCTGCCCTGCCACACTTCGCCGAATTCGAACGGTTTTTCCTGCGAGAAGGCGACCACCGCCATCCGCTTCTCGGGCAGGATGAAATTGCGCACCTGCACAGCGCCGATATCGCCGCGCCGCTCGACGATCCTGACGGGGGCATCACAGCCCTTGAGCGGCACGTCGAACACCCATTGGCCCAGCGCCATGTATCCCAGCATCGGATCGCCGCGCCACATTTCGGCCAGCGCCTCCGGCCCGAGCAATTCGCCGCGCATCAGCGCGTTGTCGATCGCGATGATGTCGTCAGGCTCGCCATAAAGCCCGGCAGATGCGCCATAGGTCGACAGATCGACCTCGCTCTCGCGCAGGCCGTCAACAAGGCCCCAGCGCGTGAATTGCTCGCCCGGATAGGCCCCGGCGAATTCGAAGCCCAGCGGTCCGGCGATGTCGCGCAGGAACAGCTTGTCCCACGAAATGCCCGTGACCGCTTCAAGCACCGCGCCCAGCACCATGAAGTCGCAATTGTTGTAAGCCCAATCGCCGCCCGGTGCGCCAGTGACGGGGCCCGCGCAGAACCCGGTGACGGGATCGCGGCTGCCCTTGAAGTCCGCATCGTAGAACGCGGGCGTATCGGCGGGGTTGGGCAGGCCTGCGCGGTGTTGCAGCAGATTGCGGATTGTCGCGGTGCTTGCGTTGGGCGATGCGAAGGCGGGCAGGTATGTCGCCACCGGGCGGTCGAGATCGATCCGGCCCGCCTCGACCTCGCGCATCACGAGGATCGCGACGATCTGCTTTGTCACGCTAGCCCAGCGCCAGGTCAGCCCGTCGGGCCAGCCGCGGTCGGGTTCGGGAAGCAGTCCGACCCAGCGGTAGGTCGGCGGGAAGTCATCGGGCGCATCGAGACTGTCCGAGATCACGACATCGCCTTGGAAGCCTGCCGATTCGATCACCGCGTTGACCGCAGCGAAGGGGAACGCGGTTTCGGCATCCCGCACCGTCGCGGATACTGCCGCAGCGGGCAGGCACAGGGCGATCAGGGCGGCAAGCGAACGGATCATCGGCGGCGCTATTCCTTGCGGCTTCCGGGTTTCGTTACCTCTACGCTCGCCAGCGCGGCCGGGATGTCGGATTCATCATAAGTCGGAAAATCGATGGCGAGCAGCGGGTAGAACGGCACGCCCAGATCGACTGACCCGCACGAACGGTCGATGATCGCACATTCGGCGATCACTTCGGCGCCCTCGCGCGCGACCGCGGCGATCGCCTCCCGGCTGGAGAGGCCGGTGGTGACCACATCCTCGACCATCAGCACGCGCGCGCCCTTTTCGAGCGCGAAGCCGCGGCGCAGGTGGAAGGTGCCCTCGGGCCGTTCGAGGAACATCGCATCCTTGCCCAGCGCGCGGCCGACCTCGTGGCCGATGATGATCCCGCCCATTGCGGGCGAGACGACGACATCGATCGCTGCACGCACGTCGGCAGGGATGCCGGCGACCACGGCCTCGGCAAGGCGCGCGGCGCGCTGCGGGTTCATCAACACCCGCGCGCATTGCAGGTAATGTCCGCTATGGCGCCCGGAAGAGAGTTTGAAATGCCCTTCGAGCAAAGCGCCGGAGCTGCGAAATTCGTCGAGAACCTGTTCTTCAGTCATGTTTGAAAGCCTTAAGACCGTTGCGGAAATCGGCCCGGCTTGCGTGCCAAACATCCCGCCTTGCATAATTTTCTCCCTAGAAGCGCTTGAGGCCCTCGGCAAGCATCGCTAAGGGCGGGAATGAAGCTGGCCCGAGGGCTGGCCAAACGCTGTCCGCAGAATGGCTGGAATCGGCCGTCCCGCATGGGCAGTATGGGATCAGATTCGAACCAACTGGACACATGCTCATGGGTCAGAGGGACACCCGTATGAAAAAGGTTTTTCTGGCAGCGGTTGCTGCCGGGCTCGCGGCATTCACGCCGCTCGGTGTGGCGGCGCAGGATGCCGCCGCTCCCGCTGTTCCCGCGACCACCGAGGCGGCTGCGCCTGCGGCCGTTGCGCCGGCGGCTGATGCTCCCGCCGTGACCGCCGAAGCGGCCGCGCCGGCAGCGGCAGCGGATGCCGGCAGCTACACTGCCATGGCCCCGACCAAGGGCAAGGGCATGCCGACTTCCTATCAGGACGATCCCGCGCAGAGCGTGACTTTCCAGGACCAGTATTCGGACAATGGCGAATACGCGTTGTGGATGCACAACGTGATCCTGATGCCGGTCATCACCGTGATCAGCCTGCTCGTGCTCGCGCTGCTGCTTTATGTGGTGGTGCGCTTCAACCGTCGCCGCAACCCGGTGGCATCGAAGACCACGCACAACACGCTGATCGAAGTGGTGTGGACGATCGTTCCGGTGATCATCCTCGTGATCATCGCGGTTCCTTCGATCACGCTGCTCGCGCGCCAGTATGAAACCCCGCCGGCCGACGCGGTCACCATCAAGGCGACGGGTTACCAGTGGTATTGGGGTTACAACTATCCCGATCACGGCGATATCGAAGTGATCTCGAACATGCTCGACGAAGGCGAGGCGGTGCGCCGTGGTGAGCCCGGGCAGCTGGCGGTGGACAACCGCATGGTCGTGCCCGCCGGTGTTCCGCTGCGCATTCAGACCACCGCGTCGGACGTGATCCACGCCTTTGCGGTGCCCTCGCTGTGGTTCAAGATGGACGCGGTGCCAGGCCGGCTGAATGAAAAGCTGCTGACCATCAAGGAGCCGGGCGTCTATTACGGTCAGTGCTCCGAGCTGTGCGGTGCGCGTCACGCCTACATGCCGATCGCCATCGAAGCGCTGCCCCCGGCCGAATTCGCCGCATGGGTCCGCGCGCAGGGCGGCAGCATGCCGGGCGAAGAAGCGGCGGCTCCGGCTGCCGCGCCCGCAGCCGAAGCCGAGGCTGCCGCTCCGGCAGCTGCCGGCTGAACCGACAACATGACTTTGAAGCAGAAGAGTAGCTGATCATGGCAACCACCGCAGAAGGCTTCGACGTTCACCACGGGCATGGCGCCCATGATGACCACGCCGACCACAAGCCGGGCTTCTTCGCCCGCTGGTTCATGTCGACCAACCACAAGGACATCGGCACGATGTACCTGATCTTCGCGATCATCGCGGGGATCATCGGGGGCGGGATCTCGGGGATCATGCGGGTCGAACTCGCCGAACCGGGCATCCAGTACCTGCAGTGGTGGGCCCAGTTCATGGGCGGCGGCAACGACCTGAACACCGCGCTCCACATGTGGAACGTGTTCATCACCGCGCACGGCCTGATCATGGTGTTCTTCATGGTCATGCCTGCGATGATCGGCGGTTTCGGCAACTGGTTCGTGCCGCTGATGATCGGCGCGCCCGACATGGCCTTCCCGCGCATGAATAATGTCAGCTTCTGGCTGACGGTGGCGGGCTTCTTCAGCCTCTTGTTCTCGCTCTTCGTGCCCGGTGGCACGGGTCCGGGCGCGGGCACCGGCTGGACGGTTTATGCACCGCTTTCGACCACCGGTTCGGTCGGTCCTGCGGTCGACTTCGCGATCTTCTCGCTGCACCTCTCGGGCGCAGGCTCGATCCTCGGTGCGACCAACTTCATCACCACGATCTTCAACATGCGTGCGCCGGGCATGACCCTGCACAAGATGCCGCTGTTCGTGTGGTCGGTGCTGGTCACCGCCTTCCTGCTGTTGCTGGCGCTGCCGGTGCTGGCTGCTGCCATCACCATGCTGCTGACCGACCGCAACTTCGGCACCACCTTCTTCAACCCGGCCGGCGGCGGTGATCCGGTGCTCTACCAGCACCTGTTCTGGTTCTTCGGTCACCCTGAAGTCTACATCATGATTCTGCCGGGCTTCGGCATGATCTCGCAGATCATCGCCACCTTCTCGAAGAAGCCGGTCTTCGGCTACCTCGGCATGGCTTACGCAATGGTCGCGATCGGTGTGGTCGGCTTCATCGTCTGGGCGCACCACATGTATACCGTGGGCCTCGACGTGAACACGAAGATGTATTTCACCGCGGCAACGATGGTGATTGCGGTTCCGACCGGCGTGAAGATCTTCAGCTGGATCGCGACGATGTGGGGCGGCAGCCTCAGCTTCAAGTCGCCGATGGTCTGGTCGATGGGCTTCATCTTCCTGTTCACCGTGGGCGGCGTGACCGGCGTGGTGCTTGCCAACGGCGGGATCGACGACAACCTGCACGACACCTACTACGTCGTCGCGCACTTCCACTACGTGCTGTCGATGGGCGCGGTGTTCTCGATGTTCGCCGGCTTCTACTACTGGTTCCCGAAGATGAGCGGCCGGATGCATTCCGAACTGCTCAGCCACATCCACTTCTGGACCTTCTTCATCGGCGTGAACGTGATCTTCTTCCCGCAGCACTTCCTCGGGATGCAGGGGATGCCGCGTCGTTACCCCGACTATGCCGAGGCCTACACCTACTGGCACCAGATCAGCACCCTCGGGTACTACATCATGGCCGGTTCGATGGTGTTCTTCTTCGTCAACATTCTCTACTCGCTGCTGGCGGGCAAGAAGGCCGAAGCGAACCCTTGGGGTGAAGGTGCGACCACGCTCGAGTGGACGCTTCCCAGCCCGCCGCCCTACCACCAGTTCGAAACGCTGCCGATCATCACGGACGCGCACGACTATCACGATCACCGTCCGGCAACCGCATAAGCGCCGGACACTGATCGGCTCCTTTACCGGAGCGACATGAAACGGGGGGAGCGCGGGCACGGTCTCGCGCTCCTTCGCAATGGAACCGACCTGACGATGGCAAGCACCGCACCCCAGACGACGGCGAACGAAGCCACGGCGACCATGCCCACGGAATGGCGCGATTTCTTCGCGCTGACCAAGCCGCGGGTGATGACGCTGGTGATCTTCACCGCGATCTGCGGCCTGCTCGCTGCGCCGGGGACGATCCACCCGATCATCGGCTTTACCGCAGTGCTCGCGATCGCGATGGGTGCGGGCGGTTCGGCGGTGCTCAACATGTGGTGGGAAGCCGACATCGATGCCGGCATGAAGCGCACGATGAGCCGTCCGCTCCCCGGTGGCCGGATGCGCCGCGAGGATGCGCGCGATTTCGGAATTTTCCTGTCGGCGACCTCGCTCGTGCTGATGGGCCTTGCGGTGGGCTGGCTTGCCGCAGCGCTGCTCTTGGGCGCGATCATCTATTACGCCGTGATCTACACGATGTGGCTGAAGCCGCGCACCCCGCAGAACATCGTGATCGGCGGCGGCGCGGGCGCTTTCCCGCCGCTGATCGGCTGGGTCGCTGTCACCGGCGACATCACCGCGATGCCGCTGCTGCTCTTCGCGATCATCTTCTTCTGGACGCCGCCGCATTTCTGGGCGCTCGCGCTGTTCGTGCAGACCGATTACGCGAAGGTCGGCATCCCCATGCTCCCGGTCGTCGCGGGCGAGAAGGTGACGCGCAACCAGATCATGGGTTACACCGTGCTGCTCGTGCCGATCGCGATTGCGCCGTGGGTGATCGGCGGGACGAGCTGGATCTATGGCTCCGTCGCGGTCGTGCTGTCCGCACTGTTCGTGCTGCTTGCGCTGCCGGTCTTCACGCGCACCCGCGCGGAAGATGACGCGATGACGCCCGAAAAGACGCTGTTCAAATTCTCGATTCTCTACCTCTTCATCCTGTTTGCCGCTCTAGTGGCGGACCGCGTGGCCTTTTATCAGGGATGGATCGCATGACCCCCGAAGAAGAGCGTGAATTCCTGCGCCGCCGCAAGGCGCGCAACTGGGTCGTTGCGGGGACCTTGGTGTTCTTCGTGGTGCTGTTCTACGCGATCACGATCGTGCGGATCGGCGGGCAGGCGGGCTGATGGCGAGCATCGCGTCTCCTGCTACCGACACCGCGCGCGCGAACCTGCGGACCGGGGCGCTGGCCTTTGCCGGCGCGCTCGCGATGCTGGGGCTGGGCTATGCCTCAGTGCCGCTTTATCGCCTGTTCTGCCAGGTGACGGGCTTCGGCGGCACGACGATGGTGGCGTCCGAAAGCAAGGCAGCGGCCGCAGCGGCGGCGGCGACGGGGCAGAAAATCTCGATCCGCTTCGATGCGACGACCGCAATGGGCATGCCATGGACCTTCCGCCCGGTGCAGGCGACCGACACGGTCACCATCGGCGAACGCGACATCGCGACCTACACCGCGCGCAACGACAGCGACCAGCCGATCACCGGCATGGCAACCTTCAATGTCGAGCCTGAACAGGCCGGCAAGTATTTCAACAAGATCCAGTGTTTCTGCTTTACCGAGCAGACCTTGCAGCCGGGGCAGGAAGTGACCATGCCCGTGCTGTATTTCGTTGACCCGGCGATGCTTGACGACCCCAACATGAAGGGTGTCGAACAGATCACGCTGAGCTATACTTTCCACCGCGCCGAAGCGCCGCAAGCTGCGGCCCCCAAGCGCACCAATTGATCCGCTAAACCCAGGGACGGGAACGACCACATGGCTGGCAAGGTAAACCACGACTATCACATCCTCGAACCCGATATCTGGCCGATTGTCGGCTCGTTCTCGGCGTTGACCTTCACCAGCGGTCTGGTGCTCAGCCTCTATCCCGACGTGTTCGGTTCGTCGGCGGGCATCGTCATGTGGGCGGGCCTTGCCGGCCTGATCGCGACCTTCTTCATGTGGTTCAAGAACATCGTGGTTGAAGCCCAGCGCGGCGATCATACCCCGGTGGTGCAGCTCCACATGCGTTACGGGATGATTCTGTTCATCGCGTCCGAAGTCATGTTCTTCGTCGGCTGGTTCTGGGCCTTCTTCGACTTCGCGCTGTTCCCGACGCCGCTGACCTATGACGCGGCGACCGGTGCGACCACCAGCCTGTTCGGCGAAGCGGGCGCGGCTGCGGCAAGCTTCATCCCCGAAGGCCTCGAAGTGCTCGATCCCTTCGCGCTGCCGCTGCTCAACACGCTGATCCTGCTGTGCTCGGGCACCACCGTGACTTGGGCGCACCACTCGCTGATCCACGGCGACCGCGAAGGCCTGAAGCAGGGCCTGTGGGCGACCATCGCGCTTGGTGTGCTGTTCAGCGCGATCCAAGCCTACGAATATGCCGCAGCGCCGTTCGGCTTCGGCGGCAACACCTATTCTAGCGCTTTCTACATGGCGACCGGCTTCCACGGGTTCCACGTGATTGTCGGCACCATTTTCCTCGCGGTGTGCCTGTTCCGCGCCTACAAGGGCCACTTCACCCCGCGTCAGCACTTCGGCTTCGAGGCTGCGGCATGGTATTGGCACTTCGTCGACGTGGTGTGGCTGTTCCTGTTCGTCGCCATCTACGTGTGGGGCGGTTGGGGCGCTGAATACCACTGATGCGTCCGGACGAGAGTCCGAACCAGGAAAAAGGGCAGCCGGGATTCGTCTCGGCTGCCCTTTCCGGTTTGTGCCCGAGTTGCGGCGCCAGAACGTTGTTTGCCGCGCCCGCCGCGCTGGCGGAGGAATGCCGCGCCTGCGGGCTTGATCTGCGAAAGCTTGAACGCGGCGGCCGGTTTGTGGGCGTGGTCACGATGCTGCTCGCGCTGGTGCTGATCGTGGCCGCACTCGGCATCGACGAGTGGCTGCGGCCGCCGCTGTGGGCGAGCCTGCTGTTCTGGGCGCCGGTGACGGTGGGGGCCGTGATCGCCGCATTGCGGATCTACAAGACGATGTGGGTCTATCATGAATACGAAGAGAGCCAGTCATGACCGCGCGCAGCATTCCGATATTCTCGACCATCGTGGTGATCGCAGCGGTGCTGACGATGGTGGGCCTCGGTTTCTGGCAGTTGCAGCGCAAGGGCGAGAAAGAGGCGCTGATCGCGCGCTATCAGGCCGCCGCGACCACCACGGCCGAGGTGCCTTTTCCCGCCGATGACCATGCACAAGGCGCATGGTTTCGCCGCAGCCGGATCACCTGCGGGCGGGTCTCGGGACTGACCACCGTTTCGGGCACTGCGGCAACGGGCCAGAAGGGCCTTGCGGTGCGCGCCACCTGCACCCAAGGCGGCTTCGGCAAGCCGATCACGATCGACCTCGGCTTCACCCGCGATCTTGCGACCCCGCAATGGCAAGGCGGGGAGGTGACCGGCGTAATCGCGCCCGGCCCGCGGCTTGTCGCCGATCCGCCGGTGGCGGGTCTGCAACCGCTCGCACGGCCCGATCCGGGCGATCTGCCCAACAATCACCTCGCCTACGCCGGGCAGTGGTTCTTCTTCGCGTTGACCGCGCTTGTCATCTACGTGCTGGCAATCCGCCGCCGCGCCCGCTAACCCGCGCTCCCATGCAATACGTCTCGACACGGGGGCGCGCACCGGCGCTCGATTTCGAAGGGGTGACCCTGGCAGGCCTCGCGAGCGACGGGGGGCTCTACCTGCCTGCCGAGTGGCCGCGCTTTACCGCCGACGAGATCCGGGGGATGCGCGGGCTAGCCTATCCCGATCTCGCCACGCGCGTGATGGCGCCGTTTGTCGCCGGCAGCCTGACCGATGACGAGCTGCTCGCCATCTGCCACAAGGTCTATGGCGATTTCGGCCATGCCGCCGTCACCCCGCTGGTGCAGCTCGATCAGCAGCACTGGCTGCTCGAGCTGTTCCACGGACCGACGCTGGCGTTCAAGGACGTGGCGCTGCAATTGCTCGGCCGATTGTTCGAGACCTTCCTCGCCCGCCGCGATCAGCGCCTCACCATCGTCGGCGCGACCAGCGGTGATACCGGCTCTGCTGCGATCCATGCCGTCGCCGGGCTCGAACGGGTCGAGATCTTCATGCTTCACCCCAAGGGCCGGGTGAGCGATGTGCAGCGCCGCCAGATGACCACGGTGCTGAGCCCCAACGTCCACAACCTCGCGATCGAAGGCAGCTTCGATGATGCGCAGGCGCATGTGAAGCGGATGTTTACCGATGCGGATGTGACCAGCGTGCTCAACCTCGGCGCGGTCAATTCGATCAACTGGGCGCGGCTGATGGCGCAGGTGGTCTATTACTTCGCTTCCGCGCTGCAACTCGGCGCGCCCGATCGCACAGTCGCCTACAGCGTGCCGACCGGCAATTTCGGCGATGTCTTTGCAGGCTATGTCGCGCAGCAGATGGGGCTTCCGATCGAGCGGCTGATCGTCGCCACCAACATCAACGACATTCTCCACCGCGCGCTGTCGCAGGGCGATTACGCCGCCGACGGGGTGACGCCCACGATCACGCCGTCGATGGATATTCAGGTCTCTTCCAATTTCGAACGCCTGCTGTTCGATGCCGGCGGGCGCGACGGCGCGGCGCTGGCCGCGCAGATGCATGCCTTCGAAGACACCAAGGCGATGCATCTCACCAACACCCAGCGTGAGGGCGCAGGCGCGTTGTTCGCGAGCGCGCGCGCCGATCAGACCGAAACCGCGCGCGCGCTGCAATGGGCGCACCTTGCTGCGGGCCAAGTGATCGATCCGCACACCGGTGTCGGGCTCCATGCCGCGCGGGCTTTGGCGGACGCCGGCACGATCCCGGCGCATGTCCCGCTGGTCACGCTCGCCACCGCGCACCCGGCCAAATTCCCCGATGCGGTCGAACGCGCGGTCGGCATGCGCCCCGCGCTGCCCGCGCGCGTGGGCGACCTGTTCGGGCGCGAGGAAAGCCTCGTCGAGCTTGCCGGTGATTACGCGACCACCCGCGATTACGTGCTCGGCCACGCCGGGAACGCCTGATGGCGATGCTTGTCCAGCAGCCGCTGGTGATGGAATGCACCGGGTGGGATAGTTACCGCCTGCTCGACAGCGGGGCGGGGCGCAAGTGGGAGGCGTTCGGCCCCTATTCCTTCATTCGGCCCGAACCCCAGGCCCTGTGGCAGCCCCACAGCGACAATTGGCAGGCGAACGGCGAATTCATCCCCGGCTCGGACGAGGATGGCGGCGGACGCTGGCAGTTTTCGGGGCAAAGCGCAGACCGCCTGCCCGATGAAGGGTGGGAGCTTGGCTGGAACGAGGTGCGCTTCACCGCGCGCCCCACGCCCTTCCGCCACTTGCAGTTCTTCCCCGACATGGCCCCGGTGTGGGACTGGATGCGCGGCCAGCTTGCCGGGATGGACGCGGCCGAAACGCTGAACCTGTTCGGCTACACCGGGCTCGGCAGCCTCGCTTTGTCGCAGCACGGCCGGGTCACGCATGTCGATGCCTCGAAGAAATCGGTCGCGCAGGCCCGCGAGAACGCGCTGCTGTCCGACATGGCGGAGCGGCCCATCCGCTGGCTGACCGATGACGCCGCCAAGTTCGCCGCGCGCGAGGTGCGCCGCACCAAGCGATATGACGGGATTATCCTCGACCCACCCAAATTCGGGCGCGGGCCCGATGGCGAGGTGTGGCGGCTCGAAGAACATCTCCCCGGCCTGATCGCCGATTGCGCGCGCCTGCTGGACGGCGACAGCCGCTTCCTGTTCCTCACCGTCTATGCCGTGCGGATGAGCAGCCTTGCGATCGCCGGACTGCTCGAAGAAGCGCTGGGGAGCCTGCCCGGGCGGATCGAACACGGCGATCTCGCGGTGCGCGAAGAGGGCGCGCGGGGCCGCCTGCTGCCCACCGCGATCTTTGCCCGGTGGAGCAATCCGGCCTGATCGCCGCCGACCGCGCAGGGGATGAAAACCGCTGCCCACTTTCGGGCGCGATGCTTTAAGGGGCGCGCATGTCCGATTCGCTTATCCTTGAAGTCAACGATCTCGTCGTCGATGTGCTCACCGGCATCTATTCCGAAGAAACCGGCAAGCCCCAGCCGCTGCGCATTTCGATCGCGGCCGATTATGCGGTCGCGGATCGCTATGATCCCGACACGCCGCTGGAAGCGTCGAAGAATTACATGGACCTCAAATTCGCCGCGTCCGAAGGGCTGCCTGCGGGCGTGCACTTCAAGCTGATCGAGGCGGTTGCCGATCATATCTGCGAGACATTGTTCGTGCAGGATGCGCGCGTGCTCGCGGTGACGGTGAAGATCGTCAAGCTGGCGATTGCCGAAGCGGGCGAGCAGATCGGCATCACCCTGCGCCGTCAGCGCCGTCCCGAACACGGGGGCTGAGGCGGGTGCAGTGCGAGATCGCGGTCGGCACGCTGCCCGATGCGCCGCTCGATGCGGCGACCGCGTTCATGGCGCTGCATCTTGCCGCTGTGCGCGCGGTGCTGGCCGATCCGGCGACCAGCGCACTGGCGATCGTCCTGCCGCCCGCCGCTTACGATCACCGCGACTGGCGCCTCGCACTCGCCCGCGATCTGGCCCGCGAGGCCGCGCCGCTGCGCGTCAACGTCGTCGCTGCGTTGCCCGGCGCAGCGCGCACCGCGACCTTGCGATTTTTGGCAAATGCACCCGGGGTGACAGGGCAGTATCTGGTATGTCATGACTGATCTTGTGCCGCAGCCCGTGCCCCGCCAGCCTGATAGGATCTTCGCCGGCGCGGGCCCGCGCCCGCTGGTCGACGGGTTTCAGCGCCGGATCACCTATCTGCGCCTTTCGGTGACCGATCGCTGCGACCTGCGCTGCGCCTATTGCATGCCCGAACGCATGACCTTCCTGCCCAAGAAGGACGTGCTGAGCCTTGAGGAGCTTTACCAGCTTTCGTCAGGGTTCATCGCGCGCGGCGTGACCAAGATCCGCATCACCGGGGGCGAGCCGCTGGTGCGGCGCGATATCGGCGATCTGTTCGCGATGCTGGGGCGCAGGCTGGGGGATGGGCTCGAGGAACTGACCTTGACCACCAACGGCACGCAGTTGGCCGCACACGCCGATGCGCTGGCGCGGGCCGGGGTCGCGCGCGTCAACGTTTCGCTCGACACGCTCGACCGCGCCCGGTTTGCCGCGCTCACGCGGCGCGACAGCCTTGCCCAGGTGCTCGAAGGGATCGCCGCGGCCAGGGCGGCGGGTATCCGGGTGAAACTGAATGCGGTGGCGCTGAAGGGCGTGAACGAGGATGAGCTTCCCGATCTGATCGCATGGGGCCATGCGCAAGGCCACGATGTCACGCTGATCGAGGTGATGCCGCTGGGCGATGTCGAGGAGGAACGGCTCGACCAGTATCTCCCGCTCGACGCGGTGCGCAGCCGATTGTCGCGGCGCTGGACGCTGACCGACAGCGCGCACAGCACCGGCGGGCCATCGACCTATGTCGACATTGCCGAAACCGGCGGCAGGCTGGGTTTCATCACCCCGCACACCAGCAACTTCTGCGCCGGGTGCAACCGGCTGCGGGTGACCGCGACCGGGCAGCTTTACCCGTGCCTTGGCGGGGGCGAGCAGGTCGATCTGCGCAGCGCGCTGCGATCAGATACGCCCGAGGCAAGCCTTGCCGCTGCGCTTGACGAGGCGCTCAGGATCAAGCCCGAGAAACACCATTTCCGCATGCAGGAACGCGGCGCTGCGCCGGCGCTGGCGCGGCACATGTCGATGACGGGGGGCTGAAACGATGGCGCGCGTGATACCCCTGGGCAAGCTTGCCGATCTGGCGGGCGCGCCGCAGCTTGCCGTGCCGCTGCCGCTGTCCGATCCGCTCGATTGGCAGGGGCTCAAGGCTGCGCTTCCCGCGATGCTTGCCGAAGCGATCGACGATCCGCGCGTGCGGGTGGCGATCAATGGGGCATTGCTGCCGAACAAGCTGATGATGCAGGCAGGCGCTGGCGACGAGATCGCGCTGCTGCCGCCGGTGTCGGGGGGCTGATGCGCGACATCCGCCTGATCGATCACGTGTTCCATCCGGGCGCGCTGATCGGGCCGTTCACCAGTGCCAACCCGGGCCTCGGCGGGGTCTGCACCTTCGTCGGCGAAGTGCGCGCCGATGCCGGGGTCGAGCTGCTCGAACTCACGCATTATGCGCCGCTGACGCTGCCGGGGATGCACGAACTTGCCGACAGCGCCTTTGCGCGTTTCGCCCTGATGGGGCTGTTGATGGTGCACCGCGTGGGCCAGATGCATCCGGGCGAGCCGATCGTTTGCGTATCGGCCGCCGCGCTGCACCGCCGCGACGCAATCGATGCGGTCGATTTCTGCATGGATCATCTCAAGAGCGCGGCATGGTTCTGGAAACGCGAACGGCGCGATGGCCAGTGGCACTGGATCGAACCGCGCGAGCAGGACGCGCGCGATCTTTCGCGCTGGCAAGGCTGATTTGATCGGGATCAAAGCGGGCCTCCAGTGCGCGGGATACATCCTTTCCAACACAGCGAAAGGAACCTCCCATGAGCCACATCGTCAACGACCACCTTGCCCGCGGCGATGCGCGGATCGTCGCCCAGCCGCAGGTTGCCGCCGCCGATCGCAGCCACCCGGTCGATCGCAATTTCGGCCTCCCCACCGCGCTCTATGGCGCGACCGTGGCGGGGTATCTGGGGTTCCTGCTGGTGGTCGGCAGCGCTTTTGCCAACCCCGTGCTGGCGATCCCGATGGCGATTTTCGTGCTGTTCATCGTCGCGGGCTTCGGCGTCCCGGCGCTGTGGACGCGGCTGGCGGGCAATACCACCGAGCCCCAGACGCTGGGCGAGTTCCGCCAGCGCGGGATCATGACACTGACCGGCCGACTGACCGCGGGCGAGGCCACGGTGCAGATGCTGATCCTGCCCGTGCTGCTGGTGGGCTGGGGCCTCGCGGTTGCGGTGATCGCTGCCGTAGTGGCGTAAACCCTGCCTCGACCCGGTAAGCTCCCCCTTCGGGACGGTCGCCTTTCCCTCGGGCTACCGCCCCGAAATCTCGTGCAGCAACACCGGATCGCGCAGCGCGATCCCGCGTTTGCCCTCGCGCTGGATGGCGCCCATGTCTTCGAGCTCGCCCAGCTTGCGGCTGACGGTTTCGATCGTGAGGCCAAGCATGTTCGCGATCTCGCCGCGGGTCAGCGGCAGCTCGAACCTTTGCGCCAGATGGCACGAACTGTCGCTCGCGGCGGCGGCAAAATCGTGGAGCAGCGCGGCAAGCCGGGCTTCGGCGCTGGCATGGCCGGTGAGTTCGAGCAGGTTGCGGCTCGCCAGCAGATCGGCCTGGCTCCGGCGCAGCAGCGCGCGGGCCAGCGCGGGATATTCCTCGACCGCGCGTTCGATATCGGCGCGGGCAAAGGTGCACAGCCGGCTTTCGGTCAGCGCCACGACATCGTGGTGGGCAAACGGCGCGAACAATTCGCCAATGAAGCCCGCCGGGTGAACCAGCGCGAGGATCTGCTCGTGCCCTTCGACATCGACCGCCGACACCTTCAGCGCGCCGGTCAGCAGGGTGGCGCAGGCGGCCTCCTCGTCGCCTGCGGCAAACAGCATCTCGCCGCGCTTCAACGTGCGGGTGCGTCCCGCCGCGGCCAGCGCATCGCGTTCCTCGGACGTCAGCACCGCGCAGGCGGCGCTTTCCTTGACCGGACAGGTGGCGCAGGCGAGGTTCATGATCCGATCCGTGCCCACAGCCGCGCGATCGTCGCATCCTCGCGCGCAAGCGTTGCGGCCACTTCGGTCTGCAAATCGGTCAGCGGCTGATCGGGGCTGAGCAGGTTGGCAGCCTCGGCCGCCATCACGTCGATTTCCACCAGCGCGTTCGCGGTGCGCGCGCGCAAGCCGTCGAGATCGGCGAGCGCGACCATCGCGGCTGCACGGGCGTTGCTTTCGAACGGCTGACCCGCAGCCGCCTCGGCGAGTCGCGCGGTCTGCGCGGCGCGCGTGGCAAAGGCGGTGTCGGCCGATTGCACCGTGCTGCGCAATTGCGCCAGGCGCGCCGCGGGCGTCGCGGGGCGAATCGGTCCGGCGGGCGGCGGGGGTTCGGCAGGCAAGCCGAGCTCTGCCGGACGGATCGCCAACGAGGGATAGGTGTCGTCGCCTCGCGCGCAGGCGGCAAGGCCCGGATAAAGCAGGACAAGGGCGATGATTTGTGTCAGGTTTTGGCGCATGGTGATCCCGCGCGTGCTTACCACGCCGCCTGCAAATGGCAAAGCGGCAGGCCGGTGCAGGGCATCCGGGCGCCGGACGGATGTTTTTTGCAGCATCCGCAGGCGCACCGGCGTTGACTTGGCCCAATCTTTCCCTTAACGGCACGCATCCTTCACGGGGCTGCATCTTCGCATGCCTCGCATTGCCGTTCGGTGGGTGTGCTCAGGCTCGTCTTTCCGGATTTCGCAAGACACAAGAGAGTTAAAAGCCATGTTCGCTGTTGTGCGCACGGGCGGCAAGCAATATCGGGTTGCCGCCGGAGACAAGATTGCCGTTGAAAAGCTCGCAGGCGAAGCCGGCGACACGATTACCCTGGGCGACATCCTGCTCGCAGGCGAAGGCGATGACATCGCCGACGTCGCGAAGGTGACCGTTTCGGCTGAAATCATCGCTCAGGCCAAGAGCGAGAAGGTGATCGTCTTCAAGAAGCGTCGTCGCCACAACTATCGCCGCAAGAACGGCCACCGCCAGCAGATGACGCTGCTGCGCATTACCGCTGTCGGCGCTGCCGAAAAGCCGGCCAAGAAGGCCGCTGCCAAGAAGGCCAAGACCGAAGACGCCCCCGCGGCGGCATCGGTCGAATAAGGAGCGAGGTGAACCATGGCACATAAGAAAGCAGGCGGTTCGTCGCGTAACGGTCGTGATTCGGCCGGTCGTCGCCTCGGCGTCAAGAAGTTCGGCGGTCAGGAAGTAATCGGCGGCAACATCATCATCCGTCAGCGCGGCACCCGCGTCTATCCGGGCGTGAACGTGGGCATGGGCAAGGACCATACCCTGTATTCGCTCGCCGAAGGCGTTGTCCGTTTCCACTCGGGCAAGCTCGGCCGCAAATACGTCAGCGTCGACGCGATGGCCGAAGCGGCCGAATAAGCGGACGATTCGTGAAAGGGATCGTCCGGCAAGGATGGTCCCGGCGGGTGCAAGACCCGCGCAATGAGGGAGACAGGACCATCCTCTGATCGAGGGGGTCCGTCTCCCTTTTTTCGTTCTCTCCCTCGGAACAAGTCACGGAAAAATCGAGTTTCGTGGCAACGAAAGCGTCATGCAGCCGGGCTATGCGCGGTGCAGGGCGACCAAGGGAGACCGATGTGTTCCATCGCACTGAAAGACTGTTCCTGCGGCCCGCATTCCCCGAGGATTGCGGCGCAATCCACGCCGGGATCGGCGAGGAAGGGATCGTGCGCAATCTGGCGCGCGCGCCCTGGCCCTATGGTATCGCGGATGCGCAGGCCTTTGCCGCGATGCCGCAGGATATCCGGCTTCCGCATTTCCTGGTGACATTGCCCGGTCATGGCGTGATCGGGTCGGCTGGCCTGGGCCTCCACGAGGGCGAGGCGGAGCTGGGTTACTGGATCGCCCGCAGCCACTGGGGCCGCGGGTTTGCGACCGAGGCGGCCGACGCGGTGCTGTCGATCGCACGCGCGCTGGGGCACCGGCGCATCGTCTCCGGACATTTCGCCGACAATCCGGCATCGGGCAGGGTGCTGCGCAAGCTCGGCTTCGTGCCGACCGGGCGCGCGGGCCGTCGTTTCAGCCTCGGCCGGGGCGAAGCGGCCGATTCGATCGAATACGCGCGCGATCTGGAGCCTGACATGGATTCAGGCCCGTTCGCGGTGGCCGCCTGACGATCGGGACATGGCCGGGGCGGCTTGTTCGCACCTGCAAAAGCCGTTAGTGCCGCGTCCATTATGGTCGCCCGCAAACGGCTAACGCCCGAAGAATCCCGCAACAGCGCGCTTGAAGCGGCGCGCAGCCTGCTTATCGAAACGGGGCCGCAATCGGTCACGCTCAAGGCGGTGTCGGCGCGGATCGGGCGCACGCATGCCAACCTGCTTCACCATTTCGGTTCGGCTTCGGGGTTGCAGAAGGCGCTGGCCGAACATCTCGCCCGCACGGTGTGCGAAACGATCATTGATGCCGTGCGCGCCAGTCGCGCAGGGCTGGGATCGGCGCGCGAAGTGGTGGATCTGGCCTTCGATGCCTTCGACCGCGAAGGGGCGGGCGCGCTCACCAGCTGGATGCTGCTGACCGGGAACGAGGATGCGCTCGACCCGATCATTTCGACCATCCACGATCTGGTCGACGAGCTCGCGCCCGAAGAAGCCAGCCACGGGGTCGCGCCGCTGCGGATCCACGGCGATACGCTGTCGCTGGTGCTGATGGCGCTGGGGGATGCGCTGATCGGCGGGGCGCTTGCAAAATCGCTCGGTTTGCCGCGCGATTCGGCGCGCGAGCGGGCGACTGCGATGCTTGAAGCGAGCCTCGGCGAACACCAGCTGGGTTAGTCGCCGGCGCCGGCCAGCCCCGCAGCCTGCCATACGGGCAGCCTTGCAGGGTCGAGATTTTCGACGCGCAGGTGATCGACCGCAAGCCCGAGGTCGGGATGAGCGGCCACGCGCCGCGCCTCGTCCGACCGGTCAAGCGGCACGACCACCAGCCGGCGGTTGACCTTCTGGCGCCAGTTCATCCGCGCGGTGTTTTCCTGCCCGACGTAGCAGCCCTTGGTGAAGCTCACCCCCGAAAGCTCGACCGCATTGGTTTCAAGCCACAGGATATCGCCCATCTCGCCGCGCCCCTCGGGCACGCCGAGCGAGAGGCGGTGCGCGGTCCATGCGGAATCCGCGCTGTCGCCTTCGCGCGCGCCGATCCAGCGCCAGCCGAGCTGTGCCAGACGCGGATCGGGCACCGCGCCTGGTTGTTCGGCGATGCTCCAATGCACACCGAGCGTATCTTCGCGGGTGATCGCGATCTTGCGGCGCAGACGATACATCGACAATCGCTTAACCAGCGCATCGACCTGCTCGGCCTCGCAATCGATCAGCAACCCGCCGGCATCGCCCCACACCAGAAAATCGAAAAGGTGCTTGCCCTGCGGTGACAGCAGCGCGGCATAGCAGGGCAGGGGGCATGCGACATCATTGGTGACGAGGCCTTGGAGGAAGGCGCCGACATCCTCGCCAGCATCGAGCGGGGCAAGGCGCACCAGCGCGCGGGCGGAAAGGAGGGTTGCAGTCATGCGTGACAGATAGGCATGGCCGCCGCTAAGGGGAAGCCATGAGCGACCGCATCACGATCCGCCGCCCCGATGACTGGCACCTGCATTTCCGCGATGGCGATGTGATGCGCGACGTGGTGCCCTATACCGCGCGCCAGTTTGCCCGCGCGATCGTGATGCCCAATCTTACCCCGCCGGTGACGACCACCGCGCTCGCCGCCGCCTATCGCGACCGTATCCGTGCCGCCGTGCCAGCGGGCGTCAGCTTCGAGCCGCTGATGGTCTGCTATCTCACCGACACCACCGATGCCGATGATCTGGCGCGCGGCGCGGCCCAAGGCGTGTTCACCTCTGCCAAGATCTATCCCGCCAACGCCACCACCAATTCGGCGGCGGGCGTTTCGAGCATCGAGGGCCTTTATCCGGTGCTCGCGCGGATGGAGGCGGAGGACATCGTGCTGTGCATCCACGGCGAGGTGACCGACCACGATGTCGACGTGTTCGACCGCGAAAAAGCGTTCATCGACCGGCACTTGCGCGCGATTGTCGAGGCCTTCCCGAAGCTTCGCGTGGTGTTCGAACATATCACCACCGCCGATGCGGTGGACTTCGTGCTGGCAGCCGGGCCGAATGTCGCCGCGACGATCACCCCGCAGCACCTCCACATCAACCGCAACGCGATGCTGGTCGGCGGGATCCAGCCGCACAATTACTGCCTGCCCGTGGCCAAGCGCGAGGAGCACCGGCTGGCGCTGCGCAAGGCGGCGACGGGCGGGAGCGCCAAGTTCTTTCTCGGCACCGATTCGGCCCCGCATCTGCGCCGCGCGAAAGAGGCCGCGTGCGGCTGCGCCGGCATCTTCGGCGCGCCCTTTGCGCTCGAATCCTATCTCACCGTGTTCGACGAGGAAGGCGCGCTGGATAAGTTCGAAGGCTTTGCCTCGCTAAACGGCCCGGCGTTCTACCGGCTGCCGGTGAACGAAGAGACTGTGACGCTCGAACGCGCAGACGTGGCGGTGCCGCAATATCTCGCCGTGACAGGCGAGGAGATCGTGCCCTGGCATGGCGGGCAGACGCTGGGGTGGAAGTTCCTAGGCTGACGCCGCTTTGCGCTTGGCCCACAGATCCGAGGCGAAAATCGCCACCGCGATCCAGATCAGCACGAAGCTGATGAGTTTGACCGGCGCAAGCGGCTGTTCGAACACGAACAGGCCGAGGAAGAACACGATCGTGGGTGCGATATATTGCAGGAAGCCCAGCGTCGAATAATCCATCCGCCGCGCCGCAATCGCGAAGAGCAGCAGCGGCACCGCGGTGACTACGCCCGAGAACACGATCAACGCGCTCAGGCCCGCATCCTGCCCGAAGGCCGAACCGGCGGGGCTTGCCGCATACCACAGTGCGATTCCCCCCGCGACGGGGAGCAGAATCGCGCTTTCGATCGTCAGGCCGGGGAGCGAGCCCACCTGAACCTGTTTGCGCACAAGACCATAGAGCGCAAAGCTGACACCCAGGCACAGGCTGATCCACAGGCTGGTGAGCGCGCCCGCGGCCAGCAATGCGACTGCGACAGCCGCGATAGCGACAGCGATCCATTGCCGGCGCGACAATTTCTCGCCCAGCACCAGCGTGCCGAGCAGGACATTGACCAGCGGGTTGAGATAATAGCCGATCGAGGTCGCATAGACCTCGCCCGCCATGATCGCCCAGATATAGACGAACCAGTTGACCGCGATCAGCACCGAACTGGCGAGCAGCGCCAACAGGCTGCGCGGGCTTTTCAGCGCGCCCAGCAATTCGCCGAACTGGCGGCGGAAGGCGACGATCAACAGGCACAGCGGCAGTGTCCAGATGATCCGCCAGGCGACGAATTCGAACGGCGGCACGCTTTTGACCAGCATCAGGTAAAGCGGCAGGAACCCCCAGATGAGGTAGGCGCCCAGCGCCGGCGCAAGGCCCGATGGCTTGGCTGACTGAGAGGCGGCGGAGGGTGCGGGGCTGGTCATCTGCGCGCCGCGTTAGGGGCGCTGGCGCACGCCTGCAAGCCGCACCGCAGGGTGAACCGCAGCTTTCAGGCCCGATTTGGCCGCGTTCAGAAACCTTGCTCTATAAATGAACGACAAGAAGCGGGCACCCCGCGTGCGTTTTTGCCCCTTTTCGCGCACGCGTCGCCTGAGAACTTGGCGTCACCCCCACCAGTGACGGCAAGCGCGAAGGCGATGGTGCCATCGCGGCGAAACGCCTCCGGAGCCATTGGGCGCCGGGGGCGTTTCCATATCCGGTTGAGCGCAAATTAACCCGTTGCTGGCAAAGCCTTGGCCGATGCGCCGTGCCTCGATCCTGATGCTGCTGCTGTGTGCCGGTCCGATCGCCGGGTGCATGCCTGCGTCCAGACACGAGAGCGATACAGCAGCGCTGGTCGCGCGCGATCCGGTGGTGGCGCGCGCGTTGTTCGATCCGCTGCTGACCGACCCCGATCTTGCCAGCCGCAACGAAGCCAATGCCGCGATCGGTTTCGTCGACAGTGCAGCGCTGCCGGTGTTCACCGCCGACAGCGCGCAGGCGAGCGCCGCGCGCGAGGCGCTCCGGATCGAAATGCTTGAAGGCGGGCCCTTGCCCGAATTGCCCCCGGCGCGTGCGGATGCCGGGCCGCCGGTGCTAGGCCCGATGTCGGGAGCATCCGAACTGCTCGCCGCGGTCGGCGCGCCGCAAACTTGCGCGGCAGCTTTGCGCGAGGATTTTCTGATGGCTGCCGATCTGCCCCCAGTTGCCGCGATTCCCGCGCAGGCGATGGTGGTGCAGGCAGGGGGAGCGGACCGGGCGGGCTGCAACTTGCGGATCGTGCGCTATGACAGCGAAGCGCCTGCGGATGATCTGATGCAATATCATGTCGTCCGCGCACGGCGCGCGGGTCTTGCTGCCAATCGGTATGCCCAGCCTGCCGCTGCCATTGTGGCAAAGGGCGCAAAAGGCGAGCGGCTGGCGGTGCATCTGCGCGCGCGCGCGGGCGGATTGACCGGGGTAACGCTGGTATGGCGCGGGCGGTGAGCACCACGCGCCGCACTCAGGGGCGCACGCCCACCATCACGTTGGCGCGCGGCTGGTCCATTTCGGTGCTGGCGACCGGGTAGGCGCAGTAATCCGCGGCGTAATAGGCCGCGGGACGGTGATTGCCCGACAACCCGATCCCGCCGAACGGGGCCTTCGACGATGCGCCGTTGGTGGGCGCATTCCAGTTGATGATCCCGGCGCGGATATTGGCCCAGAACCGCCCGTAATCATCCGGGCTGCCGCCGATCAGCGACGCCGAAAGGCCAAAGCGCGTGTTGTTCGCCTCGGCAATCGCGCTGTCGAAATCGGGGACGCGGATCACCTGCAGCAGCGGGCCGAACAGTTCGATATCGGGGCGTTCGGGCACGTCGCTGACATCGATGATCCCGGGGCTGAGGAAGGGTAGATCGGGCATGGTGCGGCGCATGTGCAGCAGCGGCCGCCCGCCTGCTGTGAGCAGCGCGACGAAGCTTTCCATCAAGCGGTCGGCAGTGTCGTTGTCGATCACCGGCCCCATGAAGGGCTGCGGTTCGCCCAGCGGGTGGCCGACCATCAGCTTGCGCGCCAGCGGCACCAGCTCGGCCATCAGCGCATCATAGACGCTTTCGACCACGATCAGCCGCCGCGCCGCGGTGCAGCGCTGTCCGGCGGTGGCAAAGGCGCTTTGCACGATCAGCGCGGCGGCATCGGCGAGCTTGGGCGTGTCGATCACCACGATCGGATTGTTGCCGCCCATTTCAAGCGCGACGATCTTGCCCGGATTGGCAGCAAGCTTGCGGTTGATCGCGATCCCGGCCTGCGCCGACCCGGTGAACAGCACCCCGTCGATGCCCGGATGCGCGACCAGCGCGCGGCCTTCCTCGGGCCCACCGATCACGCATTGCGCCACATCCTCGGGCACGCCGGCACGGTGCAGCGCGGCGATCAGCGCTTCGCCAGTCGCCGGGGTTTTTTCCGAAGGCTTGAACACCACCGCATTGCCCGCCAGCAGCGCCGGCACGATGTGTCCGTTGGGCAGGTGCGCGGGGAAGTTGTAGGGGCCAAGCACCGCCATCACCCCGTGCGGCTTGTGCCGCAACGCGGCGCTTGCGCCCACGCCGGCGTCGAGCTTCTTCTTGCCCGTGCGTTCGGCATAGGCACCGACCGCAATATCGACCTTGGCGACCACCGCGTCGACTTCGGTGCGCGCTTCCCACAAGGGCTTGCCCGCTTCGCGCGCGATCAGATCGGCGAGCATGTCGCCATCGCGGCGCACGGTGTTGGAAAAGGCGCGCAGCACCTCGATCCGTTCGGTCAGCGCGCGGCCCGCCCACGGCGCCCAGGCGCGGCGCGCCGCCGCCACCGCTGCATCAATGTCGCTGACCGGGCCGCGCCACATTTCCTCGCCACTGGCCGGTTCGATCGAAATGAGAACATTGTCGGTCAAGTTGCCGAAATCCCGTGCCTGTTGCGCTGTCGCCCTCGGGTTTTTCCCCTAACGCGGCTAATTTCCAAAAGATAGGGGCCGCGGCTCAGGAATGGCCCGCAGGCAGCGGCGCTGCGCCGTGCGCTTCGCCCATGCGGCGCAGGGCCGTGACCTTGGCGTGGAGCGGCGCCCAATCGTCGCGTTCGGCAATCGCGGCCCAGATCGCTTCGACCTCGTTGATCAGCATCGATTGCGGGGCCGCGTCCGACCAATAGGGGTGATCGGACGGTGCCGGGGTATATTGCGCCAGCGCTTCGCCCAGCGCGCCCGATGCCGCGCCGCGGCCGCCGCGGTGTGCGAAAAAGAACGCGTCGGGCTGAGCGCCCGTCTCGCGCATCTGCGCCTCGCACGCGGCGACGAACTGCGTGTCGGCCTCGAGCCCGCGGCTTTCCACCCCCAGCCGCCAGCACCACCGCCGCGCGACATTTTCCATGTAAAGCGGCCCGAACCGTTCGAGCGCGGCCACCAGCGGTGCGGTCTCGGCGTGCATCCTGAGCGCGACGGCCAACTGCCCGCAATTCCAGTGCAGCGCCTCGGGCTGGCGGCCAAACGCATAAAGCCCCGCATGGTCGAAATAGGCCGCGGTAAAGCCCGGGTCCCACGCGGGCAGCCAGCGCCACGGGCCATAGTCGAAGCTTTCGCCGGTCACGTTCATGTTGTCGGTGTTGAGCACCCCGTGAACAAAACCTGCCACCATGTAGCTTGCGGCAAGGTCCGCCATGCGTTCGACCACGGCATGGATCAACCGGATCGCGGGGTTGTCGCGGTCGGGCGCGTCTTCGGGCGGGGGCGGGGCGGGGAAGTGCGCTAGGCAATAGTCGATCAGCGCCGCCATCTCGTCCGCCGCCTCGATCGCGAGCAAGCGCTGAAACGTGCCGAAGCGGATGTGCGAATGCGACAGCCGGGTGAGCACCGCCGAACGCGTCGGCGAAGGCTCGTCCCCGCGATGCAAGGCCTCGCCGGTCTCGATCACGCTGAAGGTTTTCGAGGTGTTCACGCCCAAAGCTTCGAGCATTTCGGTTGCAAGAATTTCGCGCACTGCGCCTTTCAGCGTCAACCGCCCATCGCCGCTGCGGCTCCACGGGGTCTGGCCCGAACCCTTGGTGCCAAGATCCAGCAGCCGGCCATCGCTGCCTCGCATTTGCGCAAACAGGAACCCGCGCCCGTCGCCGATCTCGGGGTTGTACACGCGGAACTGGTGGCCGTGGTATCTGAGCGCGAGCGGCCGGGGCAAGTTGCCTTCAAGCGGGGCAAAGCGCCCGAAATGCGCCGTCCATTCAGTGTCCGACAAGCTTTGAAGCCCCACGCTTGCCGCCGCGCGATCATTGCGCCAGCGTAGCTGTGTTTCGGGAAAATCGGCCGGCGCCACCGGATCGCCCAGCCAGTCCGCCAGCATCGCGATCGCCGGATCGGGGCGATAGGTGACAGGTTGATCGCGATGTTGCATGGGCTGGGTCATCCCGCGATAGTGGGGACAAGCCCGGCCGCGCGCAAGCGCCGGGCAAGGCAGGCAACAGGGAATAGCGCAGTTCATGGCCGCGACGTACGAAGACCGTTACTGGACCAGCAGCGATGGGCTGACCTTGCATTACCGCAATTATCCCGGCCCCGACGGCGGCGACAAGCTGCCGGTGCTGTGCATGCACGGCCTCACCCGCAACGCCCGCGATTTTGCAGCGTTGGCCGAGGTGCTCGCCGCCACCCGCCGCGTGATCGTGACCGAGATGCGCGGCCGCGGGATGAGCGATTACGCTCCCGATTCCGATACCTATTCGCCGCTGACCTATGTTCAGGATGTCGAAGCGCTGCTGGCCGGCGAGGGGATTGATCGCTTTGCCGTGGTCGGCACCTCGATGGGCGGGCTGATGGCGATGCTGATGGCGGCGGCCAAGCCCGGCCGGATCAGCGCGCTGGTGATGAACGATATCGGCCCCGAGGTCGACGCTGCGGGCCTTGCGCGCATTTCGGGCTATGTCGGGCAGGGCCGCAGCTATCCCACTTGGGTCCACGCCGCGCGCGGATTGTGCGAGGCGCACGGCGCGGCCTTCCCCGATTACGACCTCGACCAGTGGCTCGACCTTGCCAAGCGCACGATGGTGGTCAGCCAGAACGGGCGGATCGTGTTCGATTACGACATGGCGATCGCCGAACCCTTCGCCAAACCCGGCAACGCCGCGCCGCCCGATCTGTGGCGCGCCTTTGCCGCGCTGGCAGGCGTGCCGGTGCTGCTGGTGCGCGGCGAATTGTCCGATCTGTTGAGCGAGGCGACCGTGCGCCAGATGGGCGTGGTCAACCCCGCGATGCGCACCGTCACCGTGCCGCGCGTGGGCCATGCCCCGACGCTTGACGAGCCCGAGGTGCGGCCCGCGATCCTCGATCTCTTCGCCGGGGCCGAGTGACCAGCATCGCCGCCGCAGCCCAGCCGCCGCGCGTGCTGCACTGCCATTCGACCTTTTCGCCCGGCGGCAAGGAAGTGCGCTGCGCCCGGCTGATGAACGGCTGGGGCGGGCGATTATCGCATACGATCGTGTCGGCAGAGCCCGCCGCTCTGGGCGCCGCCGCGCTGATCGCGGCGGACGTGCCGGTTGCCTATCCGGTGGATTTCCCCCCGCTCAAGGGTCGCCCCACGCCCGCCCGCCTGCTGCGGATCGCGCGCGCGATGCGGGGGTTCGATCTCGTCTGCACCTACAACTGGGGCGCGATGGACGCGGTGATGGCGCACCGCCTGTTCGCCCGCGCGCTCGGTCTAGCGCCGCTAATCCACCACGAGGACGGCTTCAACGAGGACGAAGCGGCGGGTCTGAAACGCAGCCGCAACCTTTATCGCCGCGCCGCGCTTGGCGGCGGGGCGCGGTTGATCGTGCCCTCGCAGGTGCTTGAGAGCATCGCGCGCGATGTCTGGCATCAGCCGCCCGCCCGATTGCACCGGATCGCCAACGGGATCGACACCGCCGCCTTTGCCGCGCCCGCCGATCCGCACGCGTTGCCGATCCGCAAGGGGCCGGGCACGCGCTGGGTCGGCACGCTGGCGGGCCTGCGCGCGGTCAAGCGGTTGCCCGATCTTGTCGCGGCCTTTGCGCAGATGCCGCCCGAATGGGAACTGGTGATCTGCGGCGAGGGGCCGGAGCGCGCCGCGATCCTTGCCGCGGCGCAAGCCTGCGGGCTGTCGGGCCGGGTGCATCTGCCCGGCAATGTCGATCCGGCCCGGGTGGTCGGCCTGTTCGATATCTTCGCGCTGTCCTCCGCTTCCGAGCAATTCCCGCTTTCGGTGGTCGAGGCGATGGCAGCAGGATTGCCCGTTGCCGCGCCCGATGTGGGGGATATCCGCACGATCCTGCCGCAACCCAACGCCGCGCTGATTACGCCTGCGGGCGATGTGGAAAAGCTGGGCGCATCGCTGGCCCGGCTGGCGAGCGATGCCGAGTTGCGCGCCCGCGCAGGCGCAGCCAATCGCGACCGTGCGCGCAGCCAATTCGATAGTGCAGCGATGCGCGCCGCCTACGAAGCAGTCTATGCCGGGGCGATGGGACGCGGGTTCTGATGCGCGCGCCCGCTTCATCTGCGGTTCAATCCGCCGCCCCGATACCTGCAGATCATTGCCGCCGCCATTGCGCGCGACCTTCCACCTGCCTAAAGAGCGCGGCGGTGTCCGGCTTGGTCAGGGCACGCATGTTACGAGGACACGGATAGCCAGCATGGCGCGCACGCCCACCACACCCCCCGCCATTCCCGAAACCTCGCGCGAGGACGACGTCTTGATCCGCGAGATCGACGAGGCGGTGCGCGAGGATGCGGTCTATGATTTCATGCGCAATCACGGGGTCAAGGTGCTCGGCGTGGTGCTGCTGGGGCTGGCCGGCCTTGGCGGTTACATGATCTGGGATCACTATGCCGAACGCGGGCTCGAACAGCAGTCCGAAACGCTGGTGGGCGCGCTCGACTATGCCGATCAGGGCGATTTCAAGACCGCCGCCGAAAAGGTCGCGCCGCTGCTGGGCGACGATAACACCCCCGGCGCGCGCACCGCGGCGCGGTTCGTGCAGGCCAGCGCCGCGATCGAGGCGGGCGACAATGCCAAGGCGAGCGGGATCTACAGGCAGATCGTCGCCGATGCCGATGCACCGCCCGCACTGCGCGATCTGGCGCGGATCCGCGACGTGACGATCAATTACGACCGGATGAAGCCTGCCGATGTGATCGCGCAGCTCGGCCCCTTGGCGAAGACGGGCAACCCCTATCTCGGTTCGGCGGGCGAACTGGTCGCGATGGCGCATCTCGAAGCCGGTGACCGGACGCAGGCGGGCAAGGTCTTTGCCGCAATCGCCGCCGATGAAAGCCAGCCCGAAAGCCTGCGCAGCCGCGCACGCCAGATGGCCGGGCTGATGGGTGTCGATGCGGTGGTCGATGTCGACAAGCTGCTCAAGGAACAGGGCGTCACCGATGAACCCGCGCCAGCGGCAGCTTCCGCGACCAACGCCGGTGCGAACGCTGCGCCCGTCGCCGCGCAATAAGATACACGATTGGAACAAGCGATCATGACACACACCAAACTGGCGCGGGCCGCATTGCTCGCTGGCGTGCTGGCCACAGGGCTGACCGGCTGCAAGGGCGGCCTGTTCGGCGGCGGCGATGACAAGACCACGCCGACCGTGGGCAATCGCACGCCGATCCTGTCGCGGATCGAAAGCGGTGCGGAAGTCGATCCGGCGCTTGCCGCGGTGTCGGTGGTGCTGCCCCCGGCGCGCGCGAATGCCGAATGGGCGCAGGCCGGCGGCGCGGCAAGCAAGTCCTATGGCCACCTCGCGCTTGCAGAAACCCCGACCAAGATCTGGACTGCCAAGGTTGCCGGATCGTCGAACCGCATGCGGCTGGCCGCCTCGCCGGTGATCGGCGGGGGCAAGGTCTTTGCCGTGGGCACCGACGGCGCGATTTCGGCCTTCGACAAGGCGACGGGCGCACGTGTGTGGTCGCGCGGCGACGAATCGATCACCAAGGATCAGGCGCCTTCCGCCTTCGGCGGCGGGGTCAGCTTCGAAGCGGGCAAGCTTTACGCCACCAACGGGGTGGGCGAAGTGCGCGCGCTGAACGCCGAAACCGGGGACGAATTGTGGAAGGTCAAGCCCGCGGGCCCCTTGCGCGGATCGCCCACGATCGCGTTCGGCCAGGTCTTCGTGATGACGCAGGACAACCAGCTGATCGCACTGAACACTGCCGATGGCGCGCTGGTGTGGGACGAAAGCGGTTCCAACACCCAGTCGGGCGTGTTCGGCGTGGCCGCTCCGGCGGCTGGCCAGGGCTCGATCGTTGCAGGCTATTCGAGCGGCGAACTGACCGCCTACCGCTATGAAAACGGCCGCTCGCTGTGGTCGGACGCGCTGGCGCGGACCAATATCTCGACCACCGTGGGGTCGATCACCGACATCGATGCCGATCCGATCATCGATTCGGGCCGCGTCTATGCGCTGGGTCAGGGTGGACGCATGGCCGCCTATGAACTGGTCACCGGCCAGCGCATCTGGGAATTGAACCTTGCGGGCATTTCCACGCCAGCCATCGCGGGCGAGTGGATCTTCACGCTGACCGACGATGCCCGCCTCCTCGCGATTGCCCGTTCGTCGGGCCGGGTGCGCTGGATCAGCCAGCTGCAACGCTACCGCGATGCCGAAGACAAGAAGGGCCCGATCTTCTGGACCGGCCCGGTGCTTGCCGGCGGCCAGCTGTGGGCGGCAAGCTCGCGCGGGGAAGTGTGGCGGATCAGCGCGGGCGAAGGCTCGGCGACGCTGTTTGCCGATGTCGGCGCGCCGGTCAGCCTTGCGCCCGTGGTGGCGGACGGCGTGCTGTACGTGTTGGACGACGCGGGCACGATCCACGCCTGGAAGTGATCGCCAACCCGGCGGTGCGTGCTTGCGGGGGGTTAGACCCCCGCTTGCCCCCTTTTTGCTGCACCGTGCCCCGCCTTTGCCGGGCAGCGGCGGGGTGTTTGCCCGTCTGTTAACCCTTGTGGTGTAGGGCGGGGCATCATGACTGCGCCGCTTTCCGCCCATCCAACAGCTGCGCCGGCCGCCCGGCCGCGAAGCGACGTGTCGACCGGCGTCGGCATGGTCGGGCTCGCCGGACTGGCGGCGTGGATCACCTTTTGCCGTAACTATCCGCAGATCGCCGCGATGCTCGATCTGGGCGGTGCATTGTCGGCTGAAAGAGGCGAGTTGTCAGGCCCTTACGCGGCGCTGGCGGCGCTGTTCTTCACGGCGGTGCCGATGGCGGCATGGTCGCTGCTGGTCGACAAGGTGCACCTGCGCCCCTCGACCGGGATCGACTGGACGCTGAAACGCCCGCTGGCCGAGGTGATGCCGGATGCAGTGATCAAGCTGGTCGGCCTGTGGGCGACATGGGCGCTGATTGCTGGCTTCTACACGCTTGCCCGGTGGTACTGGAGCGGCAATTACCTGTTCGCGATGGAAGTGCTCAGCTTTGCCATCTTCCCGCTGGTGATCTTCTCTGTTCCCTATGTCATCTGGCTTGATCGCTATCTGGTGCACCCGCGCGACGGGGCGTTCCAGTTCGGCGCCTTCGTGGTCGGCGGCGGGATTGCGGGCCGCGACCAGTGGGAGCGCAGCGCGATCCTGCGGCACTGGAGGGCGTGGGCGATCAAGGGCTTCTTCGGGGCGTTCATGATCTCGATCCTCCCGCCCGGCTTCGCGCAGGTGGTAACCGCCAATCCAGCGCAGGTGCTGGGCGATCCGGTGGCGTTCGCGATGCTGCTGGTGACGCTGTTGTTCCTCGTCGATGTCCAGATCGGCACGGTGGGGTATCTGCTGACGCTGCGCCCGCTCGATTCGCATATCCGTTCGGGCAACCCTCTGCTCGCGGGCTGGCTGGCGGCGCTGATGTGCTATCCGCCCTTCGTGTGGGGGATCATCGGGCCCAAGGACCAGATCCTGTCCTACGAGTTGGCAACGCCGGGCTGGGCGCACTGGTTTGGCGGCAATCCGGCCTTGCTGTGGGCGTGGGGCGCGCTGCTGGTGTTTCTCACCGGGGTCTATGCTTGGGCAACGGTGGTTTTCGGTCTGCGCTTTTCCAACCTGACCTATCGCGGGGTGATCACCCACGGGCCCTATCGCTTTACCCGGCACCCGGCCTATCTTGCCAAAAACCTGTTCTGGTGGGCGAGCGTGCTGCCCTTCATGGTCACCAGCGACAGCGCGCTCGAAGCCTTGCGCAACTGCGTGTTCCTGGGCGTGGTCAACGGCATCTATTACTGGCGCGCGCGGACCGAGGAAGCGCACCTGCTCGCCGAAGATGCCAAATACCGCGAATATTACGTCTGGATGCAAAGCCGCGGCGCGATCACCGCAAGGCTGGCCCGTCTGTCGCGGCGGATCACCGGGGGCGGGGCAGCGCCGGTCGCGGCCCACGCTGTCCCGGCGGAATAGATCACATCAAGGGCGCGCCTTCAGAACTGTTGTTCGTAAACGCGAGTGATATCCCCGTTCCATTCGCCGTGATAAGCATCGAGCAAGCGTTGCGCGGGCACCTTGCCGCTGGCGACGATCTCATCGAGCGTTTCGAGATAGCCCGTCTCGTTATCGCCCGCGGCATTCAGCCGCGCGCGCGATTTCAGACCTGCATGCGCGATCTTGAGCACTTCGCGGCCCAGGTCCTGTAAGGTGCCGCCATCGGGTGAGCGGGTGGCGAGCGCAAGCCGCGGCACTTCATTGCGCAAACGCTCGCGTTCCTCCATCGACCAGCCCTTGACCAGATCCCACGCCGCATCGAGCGCGCCTTGGTCATAGAGCAGCCCGACCCAGAAGGCGGGGAGCGCGCAGATCCGGCTCCACGGCCCGCCATCCGCGCCGCGCATTTCGAGGAACGACTTCAGCCGCACTTCGGGGAACGCGGTGGAAAGGTGATCCCACCAGTCGCTCTGCGTCGGGCGTTCGCCCGGCAGCACGCTCAATTTCCCCTCGAGAAAATCACGGAAGGAAAGCCCCGCCGCGTCGATATATTTGCCCTCGCGGAAGACGAAATACATCGGCACGTCGAGCATGTATTCCGCCCAGCGTTCGTAGCCGAAGCCGTCCTCGAAGACGAAGGGCAGCATCCCGGTGCGGTGCGGATCGGTGTCCGACCAGATGTGCGAGCGGTAGGAAAGGAAGCCGTTGGGCTTGCCTTCGGTAAAGGGCGAATTGGCGAACAGCGCAGTCGCCAGCGGTTGCAGCGCGAGACTGGTGCGGAATTTCTTCACCATGTCCGCCTCGCTCGAATAGTCGAGGTTCACCTGGATCGTGCAGGTGCGCAGCATCATGTCGAGACCCATGCTGCCCACACGCGGCATGTGGCGCAGCATGATGTCGTAGCGGCCCTTGGGCATGATCGGCAGTTCTTCGCGGGTCTTGTCGGGCCACATGCCCAGACCGAGGTAGCCGACGCCCAAGGCCTCGCCCACCTGCTTGACCTGCGCCAGATGGCGGCCGGTTTCCGCGCAGGTCTGGTGCAGGTTTTCGAGCGGCGCGCCCGACAGTTCGAGCTGGCCCGCAGGCTCAAGGCTGACCGCGCCGTCCGCGCCTTTCAGCGCGATGACGTTGGTGGTGCCGTCCGCGCCGGTTTCCTCGACCGGGGTCCAGCCGAACTGCTCCATGCCTTTCAGCAGATCGCGGATACCGCCGGGGGCGCCATAAGGCGGGGCGCTGTGATCGGCGGTATTGAAGACCAGCTTTTCGTGTTCGGTGCCGATGCGCCAGTCGGCGGGCGGTTTTTCGCCGCGGACCATCGGCAGGATCAGCTGGTCCGGGCTTTCGATCACCGGATCGTCGGCGGTGGAAGCTTCGCGTGTGCTCATGACAGGCTCTCTCTGGCCGGTTGCTTCATAAAACTGGTTTGCCGATGCAAAGGCAGATTCGCCTTTGCGCATGGTATCGCCGTTTGTCTTGCAAAATCCGCTTCGCGCGCGGCCTTACCAGTCGCCCGCGGTGCCCATCCACAGCGCCAGCGCGGCCATCGCGGCGGTTTCGCCCCTCAGGATTCGCGGGCCGAGCGTGATGGCGCGCGCGGCAGGATGCGCGCGGATCGCGGCGCGTTCGGCATCGTCGAACCCGCCCTCGGGGCCGGTGAGGATGGCTGCCGGGCCATGGTGGGCGCCGAACGCTGCGGCAGCGGGCGCGCCGCCGTTTTCGTCGGCAAAGAACAGCGCGCGCCCTTCGGGCCAGTCCGCCAGCAGCGCATCGAGCTTCACCGGTGCGGACAGCGCGGGCAGCGCGGTGCGCGCGCATTGTTCGGCCGCTTCGGTGGTGATCGCGGCGGCGCGTTCGAGGTTCAACTTGTCCGCGACGCAGCGCCGGGTGACGATCGGCCGGATCGTCGCCACGCCAAGTTCGGTCGCTTTTTCGAGGATCAGGTCGAACCGGTCTTTCTTGAGCAATGCGGGGCACAGCCACAGATCGGGCACAGCTTCGCGCGCGCGGAGCATGTCCGCAACTTCGAGCGTCACGTCGCGCTTGCCCGTATCGACCACGCGCGCGGCCCATTCGCCGGTCACGTCGTCGCACAGGATCACGATATCGCCCGTGCCCACGCGCATGACGCGCGCCAGATAATGCGCCGGATTGCCTTCGATCCGCACATGCGCGCCCGCCGCGAGTTTTTCGGCAACGAACAGGCGCGGTGCGCTTTTGGGCGGCCAGGTTGGGGTGGCAGGCATGGCTTTGCACTAGGCGCGCAGGCCGCTAGGGAGCAAGCCATGTCCGCGCGCACCGCTCAATTCCTGATTGCCGCCGTGTTTCTGATCCTCGGGGGCTGGGCGCTGTTTGCACCTTCGAGCGTGATCGAACTTGCGATCACCGCGCCCTATCGGAGCAGTGCCTATTTCGCGCGCTTTGCAGTCGCCTGCTTTGGCGCGCAGGCGGTGTTGTTCGGGGTGATGGCGCTGGTGACGCGCTGGAATGCGCGCAGCTTTGCGGTATTTGCCGCGGCGCTTCTGCCGTTTTTTGCCTTCAATTACTGGTTTCATTACCGTGTGCCGGTCCTGACCAGCATCGGGATGCTCGATTTTGCGGGGAACGCGATCATGCTGGTGTTGGCCGGGCTCGGATGGCGGGCGTCAAAGGGCGAGACGGCATGAGCGACACCATCGTCCCCGACAGCGAGCGCAGCAGCGTTTCGGGCGGCCTTGTCGCCCGCCTGCCGCAGCGTCTGCGCGATCTTGCCATGCTGGCGCGGTTCGACCGGCCGATCGGGTGGTGGCTGCTTTTCTGGCCCTGTGTGTTCGGGGTGTGGCTGGCAGGCGCGGGGCCGCAGCTTGCGCTGCTCGGCTGGCTGCTCGTCGGCAGCATCGCGATGCGCGGGGCGGGTTGCGTTTACAACGATATCGTCGATGCCGATCTCGACCGGCAGGTCGCGCGCACGGCGCTGCGCCCGGTGGCGAGCGGGCGCGTGTCGAAAAAACTCGCATGGGGCTGGCTTATCGCGCTGTGCCTCGCCGGGCTCATCGTGCTGCTGCAACTGCGCTGGCAGGCGCAGGCCGTCGCGCTGGGCAGTCTTGCGCTGGTTGCAGCCTATCCCTTCATGAAACGCATCACCTGGTGGCCGCAGGCGTGGCTGGGGATGGTGTTCACCTGGGGGCTGCTGGTCGGCTGGACCGAGCTGCGCTGGGACAATTGGCCAGTGCTCGCCTGCCTGTATGCCGGGGCGATCTGCTGGGTGATCGGTTACGACACGATCTACGCGCTGCAGGACCGCGAGGACGATGCGATGGTCGGCATCCGTTCTTCCGCGCTGGCGATGGGCGGGCGGGTGAAGGCCGGTGTGGGTGCGTTCTATGCGCTGACGATCGGGCTGTGGGCGCTGGGCTTCTGGCTGTATCGCAGCGATGGCTTCGCGCTGCTCGCGCTGCTGCCGGTCGCGGCGCATCTGGCGTGGCAGGTCGCAACGCTCGACGCCGACGATCCCGCCAACCCGCTCGCGCGGTTCCGGTCGAACCGTCTGGCGGGCGCGCTGATGGCGGCGGCGTGTTACGTGGTCGGGAACGCGTAAGGCCATGTGCAACCTCTACCGCATGACGAAAAACGCCAGCGAGGTCGCGGCGTGGTTCGATGCGGTCGACAAGGCGCAAGGCGCGAATTTTGCGGGCGAGGTCTATCCCGGCTACACCGGCCTTGTCGTGGCCGAAGGCGCGGTCAGGCCGATGACATGGGGCTTTCCGCTGGTGCTCAAAGGCAAGCAGGGCCAGCCCCTGAAGCCCAAGCCGGTCAACAACGCGCGCACCGACAAGCTGGAAACGGGGTTCTGGCGTCATGCTTTCACGCACAACCGCTGCCTGATCCCGCTCGACCAATGGGCCGAGGCGCAAGGGCCCAAGGGGCGCATGACCCGCACCTGGATGGGCCTGCCCGATGCCTCGCTGTTCGCGGTGGCGGGTGTGTGGCGGCCGTCGGACACCTGGGGCGATTGCTACGCGATGGTGATGACCGACAGCGAAGGCACCGCCGCATCAGCCGTTCACGACCGCATGCCCGTGCTGCTCGATGCGGAAGCACGCGATATCTGGCAGCAAGGCTCCCCGGCCGAGGCGCTGGCGCTGTGCCGGGGGTGGGAAGGGGCGCTCACCATCGACGCGACAAGCGAGCCGTGGGCCCGATCCGCCGCCACCCCTGCACAACAAAACTTGCTCTGATCGCACGCCGCCTTACGCGCGCCCAATCGACGAACCGCCATCGCATGCGGACGGGGGTGTGTATTAACCCGCCAACACGCCTTTATCGCGCGGCAGGACGTGTTAGGTTGCGGATGAATTGCATCAGGGGATCGCAAACATCATGCTCGAACTCAGCGGCGTCAGCCACACCTATCCCAACGGCACCCACGCGCTCGACGATGTGACGCTGTCGATCCCCAAGGGAATGTTCGGGCTGCTGGGTCCGAATGGTGCGGGCAAATCGACGCTGATGCGCACCATCGCGACGTTGCAGGCGCCGACCCACGGCGCGATCCGCTTCGGCGAGATCGACGTGCTGGCCGAGCCCGATCGCCTGCGCCGCACGCTGGGCTATCTGCCGCAGGATTTCGGCGTCTATCCTCGGGTGTCCGCGCAGGCGATGCTCGATCACATGGCGGTGCTCAAAGGCGTCACCGCCAAGGGTGAGCGCAAGGCGCTGGTCGAACACCTCCTCAACCAGACCAACCTCTGGAACGTGCGCGGCAAGGCGATCGCGGGCTTTTCTGGCGGGATGCGACAGCGCTTCGGCATCGCGCAGGCGCTGATCGGCGATCCGCAGCTCATCATCGTCGATGAGCCCACCGCCGGGCTCGATCCCGAAGAACGCAACCGGTTTTTGAACCTGCTCGCCGGGATCGGGGAGAACGTGGTAGTGATCCTGTCGACCCACATCGTCGACGATGTCGCCGACCTGTGCCCGCGCATGGCGGTGCTGGCAGGCGGCAAGCTGCGGCTGGAAGGCGCGCCGCGCGAATTGATCGATGCGGCGCGCGGCCGCGTCTGGCAGAAAACCGTGCCGCACACGATGCTGGCCGAAATGCAGGCCGCCCACGAGGTGATCTCGCACCGCTTCTTTGCGGGCGATATCGTCGTCCACGTATTGTCCGATACCCAGCCCGAAGGCTTTGCACCGGTCAGCGGCGGGCTTGAGGATGTCTATTTCGCAACGCTCGCCGAAACCCGCCGCGCGCCCGCTGCGCACGCCGCTTGAACGGAAGGGCCGCGACCATGCTGACCGCCCGCCTCGCCGCGTTCGAGATCCGTTACCAGCTGCGCAACCCGGTGTTCTGGGTAGCGACCGCGATCTTTTTCCTGATGGGCTTCGGCCTTGCATCGAGCGATGCGGTCAGCTTCGGCTCGCCCGGCGCGGTGCATGAAAACTCGCCCTACACGGTCACGACCGCGATGGCGCTGTTCTCGATCTTCTATCTTTTCGTGATCACCTCCTTCGTCGCCAACGCGGTGGTGCGCGACGATGCGACCAAGTTCGGGCCGATGATCCGCGCAACCCCGGTGGGGCGCAGCACCTTTCTTGCCGGGCGGTTTCTGGGCGGGGTGACGATCGCGACCCTAGGCTACCTGTCGATACCGCTCGGCATTGCGATCGGCGCGGCGATGCCCTGGGTCGATCCCGAGACCGTGGGGCCAGGGAGCTTTGCCACCTATGCCTGGCCGTTCCTCGTCATCGCGATCCCCAACATCATCCTGTCCTCCGCACTGCTGTTCACGCTCGCCACGCTGACGCGTTCGATGCTGGCGAGCTATATCGGCGTGCTGGTGCTGGTGATGGCCTATCTGGCGGTGAGCATCGTCGCGAGTGCGGACCCGACCAATCTGCCGATCGCCGCGCGTTACGAGCCGCTGGGCAGCGCCGCGATCAGCGAAGCGACGCGCTATTGGACCGCCGCGGAGATGAACACGCGGCTGATCCCGCTCGAAGGCAATCTGCTGTTCAACCGCATCTTCACGCTGGGCCTGTCGGCGCTGTTCCTCGGCCTTGCCTGGGCGCGCTTCAGCATGACCGAGCGTGCGCCGTCGCGCTGGCGGCAGAAGCGCCTCGCGCGCCAGTCCGCACGCGCCGCCAAGGCCGCGGCGGTTCCGCCCGCCACCCTGACCGCGCCGGTGCGCCGCGACTTCGGCTTTGCCCACGCGCTGGCCGCCTTCGCCACGCGGTTGAAGGCCGAAGTGCAATTCGTGCTCAAAAGCCCCGGCCTGATCGTGCTGCTGCTGCTCGCGATCGCCTTTGCGACCCTGAACCTCGTCAGTGCCGAGACGCTGTATGGCACCCCGTCCTATCCGCTGACCGCCAATGTCATCGCCACGCTGACGGGCAGCGTCTCGATCTTCAGCCTTATCGTCGCGGTGTTCTATGGCGGCGAATTGGTCTGGCGCGAACGCGATGTGAAGATCAACGAAATCCTCGATGCGACGCCTGCGCCTGCCTGGGCGGTGTTCGTGCCCAAGATCCTCGCGATCTTCGCGGTGCTGATCGCGATGTCGCTGGCGGGCATGGTGACAGGCGTATTGTTCCAGCTGGCCAAGGGCGCTGAGCATATCGACCTTGCGCTCTATCTCGCCGCCTTCGTCTGGCCGCAAAGCGTCGACCTGCTGCTGCTGGCGGTATTGTCGGTGTTCTTCCAGGTGGTCAGCCCGAACAAGTATGTCGGTTGGGGCGTGCTGCTGGTGTGGTTCGTGGGGCGGATCTTCCTGACCAACATGGGCTATACCAACATGCTCTACATGTTCGGGGCCGGCCCGGGTGAGCCGCTCTCCGACATGAACGGCACGGGCGGCTTCTGGGTCGGCGGGCTGATCGCGCGCGCCTATTGGCTGTGCTTCGGCGTGCTGCTTCTGGTGCTGGCGCACTGGGCATGGCCGCGCGGCACGGTGGTAGCGGTGACGCCGCGGCTGAAGGGCATGGGCAAACGCGTGACGCTGGCATCGGGCGGCGTTGCGCTGGCCGCGGTCGCCGGGATGGTCGGCACCGGCCTTGTGATCCACCACAATATCAAGGAACTGAACCGCTTCGAAACGCAGGACGAGGCCGAGGCCCGGCTCGCCGCATACGAGCGCGCCTACCTCAAATACGAAAACCTGCCGCGCCCGGTGGTGACCGATGTCGTGTTCGACGTTGCGGTCTATCCCGACCAGCGGCGAATGAAGGTGACGGGGCACTATCTGCTGCGCAACGACAGCGGCACCGCGATCAGCGAAGTCCACGTGCGGCAGGGCGATCCCGAGGTCGCCTTCACCCGGCTCGATCTGGCGGGCGCGACACTGGCGAAGAACGACAAGGCCAACGGCCACCGGATCTACCGCTTTGCCACGCCGCTGGCACCCGGCGCGACGACGAGGCTCGATTTTGCCTCCGACACTTGGCGGCGCGGCTTTGCCAACAGCGGGGCGGCGACCGACATCGTCGACAACGGCACCTTCGTGAACAACGATACCTTTGCGCCGATCATCGGGATGGACCGGGGCCGGCTGCTGCAGGACCGCACCGCGCGCCGGCGGCAGGGGCTGCCTGCCGAACTCAGGATGGCAAAGCTGGAAGATACCTCGGCTCAGGCGCGCAACTACATCGGCGCGGACTGGGTCAATTCGCGGATCACCATTTCGACCGCGGCCGATCAGGTGCCGATCGCGCCGGGCAACAAGCTGTCCGATACGGTCAGGGGCGGGCGCCGCATCGCGGTGTTCCAGTCGCCTGCGCCGATCCTCAACTTCTTCTCGGTGCAATCGGCGCGCTATGCCGTGGCCGAGGAGCAGGCCGGGCGCGTCGCCTTGAGCATCTATTACGATCCCAAACACGCCTGGAACGTGCCCGCGATGCAAAGGGCGCTGAAGACGAGCCTCGCCTATTACGAGCGCAATTTCGGCCCCTACCAGTTCGGCTATGCGCGGATCATCGAGTTTCCGGGCTACGCCAGTTTTGCGCAGGCGTTTGCGGGCACGATGCCCTATTCCGAAAGCATCGGCTTTGCCGCCGACGTGCGTGACCCTGAGACAATCGACTACGTCTCCTATGTCACCGCGCATGAAGTCGGGCACCAGTACTGGGCGCACCAGGTTGTCGGTGCGAACATGCAGGGCTCGACGCTTCTGTCGGAAACGCTGGCGCAGTATTCGGCGCTGATGGTGATGAAGGAGCTCTATGGCGAGGACAAGATCCGCCGCTTCCTCGCCTTCGAGCTCGACCGGTATCTGGCGGGCCGCAAGGGCGATCCGCTGCCCGAACAACCGCTGTACCGGGTCGAAAACCAGCAGCACATCCATTACCGCAAGGGCAGCCTTGCGATGTATCTGCTCCAGCACCGGATGGGCGAGGATGCGGTCAACCGCGCATTGTCGCGGCTGATTGAGCGCTTCAGATTCAAGGGCGCGCCCTATCCGCGCAGCCTCGATCTGATCGCCGAACTGCGCAAGGAGGCCAAAACCCCGCAGGATCAGGCGCTGATCACCGATCTGTTCGAGAAGATCACGATCTACGATCTGAAGGCGAAGGACGCGACCTCAACGAAGCGCGCAGACGGCAAGTGGGTGACGCGCATCACTGTCGAGGCGGGCAAATTCTATGCCGATGGCAAGGGCGTCGAAACCCCGGCTTCTCTCGCCGAAAGCATCGAAGTGGGTGCCTTCACCCAGCGCCCCGGCACCGGCGCGTTCGATCGGCAGGCGGTGCTCGCAATGCAGCGGATGCCGGCGAAGACGGGCAGGCAGGTGGTCGAAATCGTCACCGCGAAGAAGCCCGCCTTTGCTGGGATCGATCCCTACAACTTCTATATCGACCGCGATGCGGACGATAATGTCGTGGCGGTGAATTGAGGCGATAGGGCGGGGGGCGGAAACGCGCCCCGCCTGCGATCAGCCTTCGGGGCCCAATTCGGGATCGAGATCGCGGGGCCGCGCGAAATGGACGAGCTCGGCGCAATAGCGCTTCAGCTCGCTCCAGTGCGCGATATCGCATTCGAGCACGGCATAGGCGGCGGTCGGGAACTTCACGACCGCTTCCTTGAACAATGCGTTTTCCTTGCCCGGCGCGACCAGTTCGAGCAGCACGTCCTGCAAGCCCGGATTGTGGCCCGAAATCAGGATCGCCTTCGCCTCGTCCGCGCCGGATCCGGCATGGGCTTCGATCGTTTCGACGATGCTGTCGAAGCTGGCGAGATAGAGCCGCTGGTCATAGATCGGCGCGGTATCAGGCAGCGCGCTCTCCAGCGTCAGCTTGACCCGCACCGCGGGGCTGGCGAGCACCTTGTCCCAGCGCACCCCGTGGTCGCGGATATGCCGGCCGATGGCCTCGGCCCCCTTGCGCCCGCGCGCGTTCAACCCGCGGTCGAAATCGCGCTGCGCGGTGTCGTCCCAGTCGGACTTGGCATGGCGCAGGAGACCCAGGATCTTCATGGCTGCAAGGCTCCTCCGGCTGGTTCGCGTGCCGAGGCTCCAAGCCCATCTGCGAGCCGTTGTAAAGCCTCATCAAGCGTCACGCGCAGCACCGGGGTGCCATCGGGAAAGGCCGACAGCAGCCGTGAGGGGAAGGCGGGGGAGAGCACGATGAAATGCCCCTTGTCGTCCTTGGAGCGGATCAGCCGCCCGAAGGCCTGCGCCAACCGCGCGCGGATGATGCGGTCGTCATAGACGCTGCCGCCGCCCGCCGCGCGGCGCGCCTTGTGGAGGATATCGGGGCGCGGCCAAGGCACCTGTTCGAGCACCACGCAGCGCAGGCTTTCGCCCGGCACATCGACCCCGTCGCGCAGCGCATCGGTGCCGATCAGGCTGGCGCGCGGATCGTCGCGGAAGATATCGACCAGCGTGCCGGTGTCGATCGGATCGACGTGCTGGGCATAGACCGGTAGGCCCGCCCGCGCGAGCCGGTCGGCAATCCGCCCGTGCACGCTGCGCAAGCGCCGGATCGCGGTGAATAGGCCCAGCACCCCGCCGCCGCTCGCCTCGATGATCCGGGCGTAAGCCCCGGCCAGCGCGGGCAAATCGCCCTTGGCGATATCGGTCACGATCAGCACCTCTGCGCGCGCGGCATAATCGAACGGGCTGGCCGCTTCGGACAAAAGCGGCGCAACATCGAGATGCGGCGCGCCCGACCGCGCGACCGCGCTGACCCACTTGTCATCGTCGCGGGTGCGGTCGGTCAGCGTGGCGCTGGTCATCAGCACCCCGTGCGCCGGTTCCAGCACCACGCGGGCAAAGGGCTTCATCGGATCGAGCCAGCGGCGATGGATCGCGACATCGAATTCGCGCGCATCGCTGCGATCGACCGCCAGCCAGTCGACGAATTCGGGATCGACCGGCCCGCCGAGCCGATCGAGCAGCGCCTCCCACGCGCCGATCAATTCGATCCGCCAGGTCAGCGCAAAGCGCGCGCCTTCGATCCGCGCGCGCCCCTGCGCGTCGAGCCAGTCGGGCGGGTCGGCCAAAATCGCCTCGAGCCGTCCGCCAAGCCTGATCAGCGGCACGCGGATGCTCGCCAGCGCCTCGGATGCTGCGCCTGCGGCCTCGATGACATCCCCCGGAAGGCCCGCGGCCTCGGTCTCGATGCTGTAGCCTGCCTCCTGCCCGCTTTCATCGCGCGCATAGGTCGCGCTGCGCACCGCGGAGAGCAGCGCCTCCACGGGGCCGAAGGGCTGGTTTTCGCCGACCCGTTGCAGCCAGCCTTCGCTCGGCAGCATCAGCCCCGCCTTGCACGCGGCGGCAATCGCCTCTGCACCGGGCTCGTCATAGCTCGCAATATCCGCAAGCCGCGCGGCGAGCCCGCGGCGGCGGCCGCGCGATTCCTTTTCCGGGCCGATGATCCAGCGGCGCAGTTCGATCGTTTCCTGCCCGGAAAGGGTCGCTGCAAAGGTGCTGTCGGCGGCGTCGAAGACATGGTGACCTTCGTCGAAGATCAGCCGGGTGGGGCGCTGGTTCGGATCGCGCGCGCGCGCGGCGTTGACCATGACCAGCGCATGGTTGGCGATCACCAGATCGGCCTGCGCGGAATCGCGCGCGGCGCGTTCGATGAAGCATTTGCGGTAATGCGGGCACCCGGCATAGATGCACTCGCCGCGCTGGTCGGTCAGCGCGGCGATCCCGCGTTTCCTGAACAACGTGCCGAGCCAGCCGGGCAGATCGCCGCCGATCATGTCGCCATTGGCGGTATAGGCCCCCCAGCGCGCCACGAGCTGCGCCAGTACTGCGGGACGCCCGGCAAAACCGCCCTGCAACGCGTCTTCGAGGTTGAGCAGGCAGAGGTAATTCTCGCGGCCCTTGCGCACCACGACGGGCGGGGTGCCGTCGGCGCGTTTTGCGGGCCATGCACGGCGCGCCTCGGCGCGCAGCTGGCGTTGCAGGTTCTTTGTGAAGGTCGACACCCACACCGTCCCGCCGCTCAGCGATGACCAGACCGAGGCGGGGGCGAGATAGCCCAGCGTCTTGCCGATCCCGGTGCCCGCCTGCGCCAAGGCCAGATGCGGGCGGCCCGGCGCCGAACGCGGGGCAAAGATACGGGCGACATCCTGCGCATAGGCGCGCTGGCCCTCGCGGCTTTCCGCGCCTTCGCCGGTCAGCCGGGCAAGCTGCGCCTTCACCGCTTCGGCGGGCATCTCGACCTGCCGGGGGGAGGGGCGCTCACCCGCCTCGTCCCATTCGGGCAGCCTGGCAAACAGCCAGCGTTCGGCGCGGTCCGGCTTGGCGATGTGCGGGCGCAGCACCTGCGCCCACGGCCAGCGCAGCCGTTCGAGCGATTGCACCGCGCTCCACGCGCCTTCGCGTTCGGGCCAGGCGGGATCGCGGCACGCGGCAATCAATGCGCCGCCCGCGCGCTGGAGCATTTCGGGGACGTCGGCGTCGGTTTCGGGAACGGGCAAGCCCAGCGCCTCGGCCAGCCCGCGCGGGGTCGGCACGCAGAAGCGCGCGGGGTGGATGAAGGCAAAGGCTTCGAGCAGGTCGAGCCCGGACAGATCGGGATAGCCCAGCCGGGTGGCTACCAGCGGCGCGTTGAGCATCAGCACCGGGGTATCCGCGGCGGCCATGATCGCATCGCCCTTCGACACGGCCTGCGTGCTGCCGGCGTTGCCGCGCAGCCAGTGCCCGCCATAGCTTGCGTGCAGCGCGGGCAGGTTCAGCGGATCGGGAAGGGGGCCGGGGGAGGTCACAAGGCTAACGATGGGGTGCCCGCGCGCCAATGTAAACGATTTGCGCTGAAGTTTTGCCGTTAGCGACGCGGGCTTCGAAAGGCGTGCGCTTGCCCCCCTCCAGACCCCCTCCAGCCCCGTGTCGCTATTCCCTTGACCCCGTTTGGGGGCGTTCTACACCGCGTCAGCCCGGCGAAATGCGGCAAAAGCGGCACTGTTTCACGTGAAACATCCTCTTGGCCGGGATCGCGCCATTGATGCTTGCAAGCCGGCCAAGCTTGCGCGATGGCCCCGGCCATCATGACCATCTCGCAAGACGCCCTGATCGCCGCAGCATCCAACTCCAAGGCATGGCCCTTTCAGGAGGCCCAGCGCCTTGCCAAGCGCCTGCCGCAAGGCAAGCCCGGCGGGGTCTTGTTCGAAACCGGCTATGGCCCCTCGGGCCTGCCGCATATCGGGACTTTTCAAGAGGTTCTGCGCACGTCGCTGGTGCGGCGCGCCTATGAAACGCTGACCGGCGCGCCCACCCGGCTGGTCGCTTTTTCGGACGATCTCGATGGCCTGCGCAAGGTGCCCGACAACGTCCCCAATCAGGCGATGCTGACCGAGCATCTGGGCAAGCCTTTGTCGCGTATTCCCGATCCTTTTGAAAAGTTTGAAAGTTTCGCCGCGCATAACAATGCGATGCTGCGCGACTTTCTCGACCGGTTCGGGTTCGACTATGAATTCGTCAGCTCTTCGGACTGCTACAACAGCGGCATGTTCGACGATGCCCTGCGCGGGGTGCTCTCCAACTTCGGCGCGATCCTCGACATCATGCTGCCGACGCTGGGCGAAGAACGCCGCCGCACCTATTCGCCGATCATGCCGATCAGCCCGGCGACCGGTGCGGTGCTGCAGGTGCCGATCGAAGTCGTTGATGCGCAAGGCGGGATTATCCGCTTCACCGACGAGGATGGCCGCATTGTCGAGCAATCCGCGCTGGGCGGCATGGCCAAGTGCCAGTGGAAGGTCGACTGGGCGATGCGCTGGGTGGCGCTGGGCGTCGATTACGAGATGTATGGCAAGGATCTGACCGATAGCGGCATCCAGTCGGGCAAGATCGCCCGCGTGCTAGGCGGGCACAAGCCCGAAGGATTGATCTACGAGCTGTTCCTCGATGCCAAGGGCGAAAAGATCAGCAAATCCAAAGGCAACGGCCTCTCGATCGAGCAATGGCTCGAATATGGCAGCCCCGAAAGCCTGGCCTATTACATCTTCGCCAATCCCAAGAGCGCCAAGCAACTGCACGCCGGCGTAATCCCCAAGGCGGTCGACGATTACTGGCAGTTCCGCGGTGCGATCCCGGCGCAGGACGCGGACAAGCGGCTGGGCAATCCGGTGTGGCATCTGCTGCGGGTGAACGAAGCGCAGCACGGCATCGAAGCGCCGGGCGAGGGCGATACGCTGCCCGTGCCTTTCAGCCTGCTGCTCAATCTCGTAGGGGTTCTGGGTGCCGGTGCGACGCGCGAGGCGGTGTGGTCCTACCTTGGCAATTATGTCGAGAATGCAGATCCGGCCGCGCACCCCGCGCTCGACGCGCTGGTGGGCCGCGCGCTTGCCTACAACCGCGACTTCGTTGCCCCGACGCTCGAAAAGCGCGCGCCGGTGGGCGGTGAAATCGCGGCATTGCAGGCACTTGATGCAGCGCTTGAAGCCGCCGACCCTGCGACCAGCGCGGAGGATCTGCAGACCATCGTCTACGAAATCGGCAAGGTCGAGGAGTTCGGTTTCGCCTCTTTGCGCGACTGGTTCAAGGCGCTCTACGAAACCCTGCTCGGCAGCGAACAGGGCCCGCGCATGGGCAGCTTCATCGCGCTCTACGGCATCGCCCCCACCCGCACGCTGATTGCCGAGGCGCTCGCCAAGGTATAGTCGCAGCCCGCGCCAAGTGACTGTTTCCTTGCCATAAGCGGACTGACATTCGATCAGCCGAATGCGCGGGTGCGATACCACTTGGTGACGATGTATTTGCTGCCCGCGATCACCGGGAGGCCGGCATGGAGCGTGGCCTCGTTCGGGGTGCCGTCGGGAAGGGCATTGTTCCAGAGCAGCAGCGCGCCGGGCGTCGGTTCGATTTCCAGACTCTGCAGCGTGAAGGCGGTCGCGCCGCCAGCTTCCACCGCGTTGAGATAGGCCATCGCGGTCCAACTACGCTGCCCCCCACGCGCTGCCTCCATCGGCCAGTAGCTTTCCGAGGTGTAGAACCAGTCGTTGTGCGGTTTGAACTCCTGCCCCGGCGTATAGCGCTGGCCCTGTAGCGGTTCTCCGATAGGCGACGGCAATCCAATCAGCGCATCGATCCGTGCCGACACCTGCGCCGTGAGCGGATGCTGCGGGTCGAGATCGGCGGAGAAGGAGGTACGATAACCGCTGTCGTAGTCCATTTCGTGCAAGCCCGAAGGGCGCGCGGCGGCATCGATCATCCGGCAAAGCTGCGCGCATTCATGGTCCGCCAGAAAGTCGCCGACTGCGAACAGCGCGATTGCCGGCGCGGCAATGCGATGAACCGCGGCATTGTCGGCGAGCC